>CAYHDA010000277.1:4093-6019 GCA_964355145.1 uncultured Mariniphaga sp. | reverse complement strand
CAGAGCAGTTGCCGCCTTTCCTGTTTTCGTGAATATGGTGAAAAAAAATATATCTTTTAATTCACAGAATACACTTCAAAACGGAATCTTTTATCTCAAAGGAGGGGATTTTGACGAGGAATTAAAAGTATTTAAAAATTGTGTTGAAGTAACAGATCTCTCAAAATTCTTCACTGAACCGTCTTTTAAAACAAAAAAGGTGATCTATCTTCCGGTTGGTCGTTGATCCTGCGATTAATTGATATTTAGTTGTGTTAAAGTCCCCGGCAACGTAAAGATGAAAATACTTCCTTTGTTTACTTCACTCTTTGCCCATAATTTTCCACCATGTTTTGTAATGAAATCCTTGCAGAGGATAAGTCCTATTCCAGTGCTGGATTCTCCTTCAGTTCCTTGCCGGCTGGTTTTTGCATCGATATGAAAAAGACGATCCAGCTGGTCTTGATCCATCCCTATTCCAGTGTCTGTTATTGATATCTCAATCAGGTTGCCAGGAACAGTTTTTGCCGAGATGGTTATGTTTCCTCCATTATGGGTAAATTTCACAGCATTAGACACTAAATTCCGAATGATACTTTTCAACATGTTATCATCGGCAAAAACCGCCAGATCTTGCGGAAGTTCATAATTGATAGTGATATTTTTCTTTTTAGCAGCTTCAAGAGCAAAAGTCAGGCTCTCTGTAATTTTTGGTTCCAATGATTGCGATACAGGATCAAAGGAAATTATGCCTCTTTGCATCCGCGACCACTCCAGGAGATTTCCGAGTAATTGAAATAGATTAGTTGCAGATTTTCTCATTAAAAATGCGATCTGCTGCGTTTCGTCTGGCTTCATTCCGGGCAATCGCTCGGCCAACAGCTCTGTCAATCCTAAGAAACCGCTAAACGGACCTCGCAGATCGTGAGCAATAATAGAAAAAAACTTGTCTTTTTCTGCGTTGACTCTTTGAAGTTCCTCATTTTTTAATTCGATTTCTGCCTCAGCCCATTTTCTTTTCGTAATATCGATGTGTGTTCCAAACATCATCAAAGGCTCACCTTCATTGCTTCGTGTAATGAGCCGGCCACGATCGTGAACCCAAACCCAACTGCCGTTTTTATGTTTCATCCTGCATTCAAAGTCGTAGTAGGGCAGGTTTCCTGCAAAGTGCTGTTCTAAAAGCGATATGGATTTGATCAGGTCATCAGGGTGAACCATTGTCTTCCATGTTTTTATAGAAGCCGGAGCCAATTCATCAAGGGTATAGCCGATTATATTCGCCCACATTTCGTTGAACACCGTATCTCCGGTCTGAACGTTCCATTCCCAGATTCCCGCATGGGTGCCTTCGATTATACACTCCTTTTCCCAGTTTGCATTTCGCAATTCTTCCTCTGTTACCATTAGATCTGTGATGTCTGTTCCGATCACAAGGCAATGATCGTTTTCCCCGGAAGCGATACCTGTAAATAAATAAAAGTTTTGAAAGCCGCCGTTCGATACAAGACTGACCTTGCAGGTTGTTTTGGTTTTGTTTTTAAATAGTTGGTCGATAAAATTGCTAAACGCAGGTTTTGAATTCTCTGATATGAATGAATCAAATCTGCTGTTTCTAAGAGACTCGGGATCACACCCCAATATTTGTGCACCGGCAGGGTTTAATTCCAGAATTTTACCTTCTCTTGAAATTGCGAAATATCCGGCGGGAGCAGAATTGTAAAATCTGATATATTTATCTAATCCTGCTTCTGATTGATCTTGTGCCAAAATCTGCTTGTTGTTCGTTATTTCAAGTTCGATTGCAGATGCCTCCAATCCATGATTTAATTTCATTGTATCTGTCTCAGAGGGGTACTTAACGGGTATTTCATTGCCCATGGGGGGGGGGGGGGTGGTTTTGCTCGGGTTTTTTGCCAATGGGGGGTGGAATTGTCAAGTTTTTTT
>CAYHDA010000277.1:0-4083 GCA_964355145.1 uncultured Mariniphaga sp. | reverse complement strand
TTTTTTTCCAACTCTTGTTTTTTGTTTGTTTTTTGTTTTTTGTTTTCGAATCCCTCTATTTCTTTTTTTTATTTTGTTTTTTTTGTTTTGGGGGGTGTCTTTGGGGGTGTTTTGTGCCCAAGGGGGGGGGGGGGGTAGTTTTGCTCCGGTCTTATGCCAATGGGTGCTGCAATTGTCAAGATTGTATTGTTAAAGATGGACGGTTTTATTTTGCCGGACTTTACTGATTTTGGATTTTGGAGGTTCATACAACTTAGTTTTAGGTAAGGCAACACATTTAAAACAAATCAGACCTTGTAAACATACATAATATATCAATATGCTACAATGATTTAATGCAGATATCTTCGAAGAAAAAGGTTCATCTAATGTCAGACCGGCGGACTGGTACTAACCTTCTAATGCACTGTTTATAAGGCTTGATATCTTCATTTTAACCGATTGTAATCGTTTGTTCTCGGATATAAACGGAAGTATCCGACTAATCACCGAATCCAACTGCCCAGTTGGCTGAACTTTGTGATATTAATCTTTTTGATAAATAAAACAAAAATGATTGGCAACATAAATATTTGAAATCTGAGAGCTATGAAAAAATTACTGATGGTATTTATTATTGTAATGACCTGCGCAACCCTTCACGCTCAGGACTTAACGGAGTTAAATGGTTATCTCGAACAATTGAAGTCATCAGCTGATCCTGCTGAAGTTACTGATGCCTTGCATCTAGAAAGCCTCGTAAGTGACTTTCAGCCAATAATATATGTTGGTAAATCTATTGTCGCACATAATGAAAAACAACCTGTCTGCGCTGAAGCCAAATCGGGGTCAACAGATGGCCTTACCACAGAAAATCCTTTGTTCAGTCAGGTTGAATTAATTACAATCAGACTTCAGAGCGCTTCTGAGATGAACTTCGTTCTGGATCTGTCCAAACTAATCAGTTTTACAAATCTGAAATATGTCTGTTTCTTATGTGAGTTTAACTGTGGAATTGAAGATGTGCAGAAACTATTCATACCCAAAACCGGGATAACGGTCACTTACAAAATATCCATTCCTTCTTAGTCATTCCCTCCAACTTTCAAAAGCATATCAACATGAAAAATATTTATGTAAGCATCAAATCAGAAATCCTGTCAGAAATTGTCCTTCTGGCAATTGTTGTTCTGTTATGCATCCCCTCTATTGCTTCTGCACAAGTGATTAAAACTTTTTCTCAGCGCACTTCGTCCTATTCTCCAACAAAGAAGATCTATAATATCAAGGGGGATTTTAAGATGATTGGAAATACCAATCTTACGCTGGATCCGGCAATTGCCGATCGAAGTTCCCAAAACGGGAACCACAATATGGTTTATATAGACGTGGATGGTGACCCAAATACCCTTAATTCATCTTCGGCCAACCTGAACTTGTCTGCTGAGAACGGAGCGGTACCTGCATGTTCCAATATTATTTATGCCGGATTATACTGGACCGGAAGATCAGATGACGGAACCAGTCCCAATACCTTTACGGTAACCAAAGATGTCCCAGGAGTTGGAACCATAAATCAAGATTATACGCTGGCGACCTCAATCAATGTCATCACTTACACAAACTATACACTTACCATTACCCGCAGCGGGAGTAAAGACAACAACAGGGTTTATACCTATACGTTTACAAGTACCGGCAGTGCAGGAAATACAGTTGCATTTATTTATCGGAATAATAATTCAAGTCCAACTTTGAATGTTACTGTAAATGGCGGTGCAGAATCTGCGGTTTCATGCGCAACGCTTGACTTAAGTAATGCGATATTTTCAGTGCCTTATATTGTTTACTCGGAAACTGGTGGTGTAATTTTAAAAGTTTCCAAACTGTATAAAAACGGAATAAGTTCATCTGCGGCAGATGCACGTGCTTTTGTGAATGTTTCAGGCACCTATTCAAGCCTGGTAGCTATTACCAAGAATTATGATAAACATATTGTTTCCCTTAAGGGACCTGGTGCGACTTCCTATAATACCATTACAGCCAATTCAAGTGATATTTATTATCCTGCCAGCACTGAAGGTTCAATGTACTCGGCCTATGCTGAGGTGACTGACTATGTAAAATCACATGGTCTGGGCGATTATTTTGTAGCCGATGTTGCGATAAGGGAAGGTAAGGGTGGCGATACCGGGTTCTACGGAGGCTGGGGCCTGATTGTAGTGTACGAAAATTCCAAAATGAAGTACCGTGATGTGACCATTTTTGATGGTCATGCATATGTTGCTGGAAATATTTCTGCGCAGCATGAGTTGCCCGTTACCGGATTTAATACCGTTCAGGCGGGTGATGTAAATATGAAGTTAGGCTTAATGGCCGGAGAAGGTGACTTATCAATTTCGGGGGACTACTTTAAAATACAGAAACTCCAAACAACAGACTGGATTACATTAAATCATTCCGGAAATACGTCGACTAATTTCTTTAACAGTTCGGTCAATACAGGAGGTAATTCCCGTAATCCTAATATATCAAACAATACCGGTCTTGATATTGCCATGTTTAACATTCCCAACGCAGGGAATTCTGTAATTACCAATAATCAGACAGCCACAAAATTTCAGTATGGTTCCACCCAGGATACGTATATAATTTTCTGCATCGCCATGGCTGTTGATGCTTATAAGCCACAAGTTGAAGGACTTGTCTCAGTAAAGGAGATCAAAAGAAATGGAGCAGCAGTGCCAAATTCAGGAACAGTATTGCCGGGCGATATTGTGACCTACAAGGTCAATTTAAAAAATAAAGGTACAGAGGCTGTAAATGCTGTAAGAATTATTTTACCAATCACTTATACTGGAAGTTACATCGATGGAAGTGCTCTTAGAAATGTTTATTTTACTACTCCGGCCCCGGCTCCAAACACTTTAAGTTTTGATCCCACTTTAGGAGCCAACGGTTCAGTTGTTTATAATCTTGGGGCACTTCCTCTTGATCCGAATCCGGACAAGGTGTTGGCTGATCTCGAATTCAGTGTTAAAGTAACTGAGGATTGTTCAATATTAAAATCTTGTGCTCCTGATATTTGTATGAATGGAGTAATCAGCGGGATTGGGACAATTACGGGAACTCTGTTCGATAATAGCGGTCTGATTACCGGATTTCAGAACCAGACAGGATCGTGCGATCTGGAGCCAATTCCTGCTCCATTGTGTTTAACCATTAATGGTACTGCCTATGTTGATGAGCATTGTGATGCTACTCCTGATGTCAGGGCATTCACCTATTGTAATCCAGGATCAAGCATTCCGGTTACACAGGTTTCAGGATACTTTCCTGCGGGATCGAGATTTTATGACAGTTATCCGGTCACTTCCGGCTCGACAGAATACAGCATCTCCAATCCTTTCCCTGCAACCTCCGGAACGAACAATTATTATGCCATTCCTCCGTTCGCCAGCGATTGTCAATTTCAATTTACAATCAATAATACAATTATCAGTACAGTTCCTTCAGCTTCGCCTATAAGCTACTGTCAGGATGATGTTGCAAATCAGCTTATTGCTGTCTCCAGCAATGCGGCTTACCAGTTATATTATTATACAAGTGATTCTCCTTCCGAAATACCGCAACTATCTATAACACCATTGACGTCCATTGCCGGATTAACAACGTATTTTGTAGCCGAAGGAATATCGGGACAATGTATTAGTACAAATCGGGCTGCCATTGCGGTAACTGTAAATGCTCTGCCTTCAGCCGGTATTATTAACAATACGGCAACCACCATTCTTACCTGCACCACCCCGTCAATCAGCGTCACTGCTACCGGAGGCGTAAACTATTCCTGGTCAGATGGGTCGGCAGTTATTGGAACCGCTGCAGAACTTTCCATCACCACACCGGGTACCTATACCGTAACTGCAACTTCTGCCAACGGATGCTCGGACACCGAATCGGTCGTTATCACCGAGGATAAGTCTGTCACTGCCGGTATTATTAACAATACAGCAACCACCATTCTTACCTGCACCACTCCAACGGTTAAAGTCACTGCCACCGGAGGCGCAAGCTATTCCTGGTCAAATGGAAGCAGTGTGGTAA
>CAYHDA010000276.1:0-6022 GCA_964355145.1 uncultured Mariniphaga sp. | reverse complement strand
AATGGCATAAGCTGTCTGTGCCATGATGTAGGTACCAATGTGTGTATGCAGGCCAATCAGCTCAAGGTTTTCGGCCAGCATAATCCGGTTGATGGCATTCCATGCATCACCGTTTTCGTAATTAAAACCAAAGCGGTCCCAGATCGGATAAATTCCTGCATCCAGGTTGATCCGGATGGCCACTCTGGCTTTTTTCTGCACTTTGCGGCTTGTTTCGATCAGCAAATAAAGCTCGTCAAAATGGTCGATGTGGATACAGGCATTGTTTTCGATGGCCATGATTAAATCGGTTTCCGATTTATCAGGTCCGTTAAACAGAATTTGCGAACCATTCACGCCATTTGAAAGTGCTTTTTCAAATTCGAAACCTGAAACTACCTCAGCCCACGAACCTTCATCATGGTAAATGCTGCAAACGGCATCGAGGTAATTGGTTTTATACGACCAGGCAAACTGAACTTTGGGATATCTTGTTTCGAAGGCTCGTTTGGCTTCTGCAAATACTTCCCGTATTGTTTTTTCTGAAACAACAAAAAGAGGCGATCCGTATTCCTCCATCAGCGAGGAGACTTTAATCCCATCGATTTCTGATATTATTTTTTGTTTTACCGGCAGTCCAAATTTGCTAGGCATACCAGCATTAATTTTACTCATTCCCGGCTTTTCATATTTTACTTTTTCCATCGCTTTAATTATTTTAAATTTCTCCGTTCATTGCAATTGTTTCAAATTTTTCCAGATCAACGATAATGTCATAAGAATAACGAACAAACATCTTACCCGTGCTATAGGCCTCCATCGGGGTGACTCTATGGCCTAGCGCAAGTTTAACAAGTGCTTCCGGAATGTTTTGTCCTGCGCCTACCGCCAGGTAAACCCACGCCGGAATTCGCGGATTTATTTCGATAAGATAATACTCTCCTTTTACTGTTTTGATCAGTTCGAGCTCCATTCCGCCTTTCCATTGGGTCTGACGGATTAAGCTCCTGGTAATTTCCAGCATTTTATCGTCAGACAGCGTAATCCCTCCCCAGGCTTTCCCCTTATCTGTAATGTATTGTTTGCGCATGGGTACTGCTGCAATGGTATTTCCCAGTCCATCTCCAAGTGCTATTACGTTTACCTCTGTGCCTTTCACAAATTCCTGAATAATTACAGGCAAACCCCATTTAGACGAAATCTTATTAAATATCTGTTTTACCTGCTCAGTATTATTGGCCATGTAAGCATCATAAAATTTACCCTTAACCATTACCGGATATTCAAATTTTTCTTTAATTTCTGAAATCTGACTCTGACTGCCGAGGTTGATACTTGCAGGCACTTTTATACCATATTTTTTGCCGTATTCCGGAAGTTTATCCTTATCCCTCTCCTGAAATTGCTTGATTGTTGGCAGAAAAGTATGAATACCCATCCGCAGAAGACGATCTTCATTTTTCATAAACGAAAATAGTTCTGCGTCAAAGTTTGGGATCAATACATCAATTGGTTCATGACGGTGAACCTCCTCAATCCGATCGATCAATTCATCTGAACCTGCCGATGGATATGGAACCTGGAATATTCTATCACATAAACCTTCCATATAAATTCCGGGCTCAAGGGTCTCGTAAACGAGTCCAATAATTCTGACTTCAAATTCTGCAGATTCCTTTAACGACCTGATTACCGGCACACCAGGTCCTGGATTATCTGTATTGTTTAGTCCCGTTACAGCTATTGTTATTTTAGTTTTTGACATAATAAAATGTTTATTTAAAATCAAGCGGATCTTCCGGAGAAGTGATCTGATGGTGTTTGATTAAGGCGCAAAACTCATAAAAGTCCTTCTCAAAGGTTAAATCATCCAAAGCATACTTTTCGAGAAATATTTTTTTGATTATATCAAACTCAAGACCACCGGCAATCATTTTTGTCAGCTCCAGTCCGGTAGGATTTACATTAAACGAATCACCTGTTTTCGAGTTGAAAACAAATCCGTTATCGCTAATTCTAATTTCATTTGTTATTTTCATTTTCAACTTTTTTTATATAACCGATACTCTTCTTTAAATTTTACCATGCACTCCCCTTCTCCTTTGGGCTGATAATAATAGCGTCCAATTCTGACTGCGATATAAATTGAGCCGAATAAGTACTTACTAAACTTATTATTTGTCCATAAAATGACCGCATATGGTTCCTGCTCCCGAGTAAAAGCAAATCATAAACCAACTTAATATCTTGATTATCTGACTTTAAAAGGGAATTTTTCAAATCGAAAATATCTAAGTCCTCAATCGTTGCACCAACTTTGTAAGCCTCAAGAGCGGATATACTTCCTTTTGCTACTAATTGGGTATATAAAACCTGCAGATCAGGGTTTGCAAATACACCCGGCAAGTTATTGCCGACCGGATCTTTTAGACCATATTTATTTAATAATGTCAGAACAGCATCAGTATGCTGCTGCTCACTGGTTGAAATATTTAAAAAGACACTTATTCCCCATTTCCCGTATAAGGCAGTATATACATCCCTGGCTAATTTCTCCTCTTCTCTCATCAGCTGAAGGCTGCTCAGTTCATCGGCATTTAAGGACTCCAGAGGTAAACCCGCAATCTGCGATGTAACGGAGGGACTTAAAATAATATCAGCTTTCTGACACGAACTGGTTAATGAAACGAACCCCAAAATCACGATTGGCAACAGAAAAAAATTTGTTTTCATTTTCTTAATATTTTAACTTATTTAATTTAATGGTTAGAAACAAAACAAGATATTTTCCTACGGTATTTATTTAAAAATATCTTATAATTAACAAAACATTCATTGTTCGATTATTTTCATAATCTCCGTTGGCATTTTACCGGTTCTGTCAGCAATAATCTTGATTTTATCCTCCGGGATTGCTGAAATATTATTTTTCCTTAAAACTTCGATGACATCATTTACATTTTTACCCAGTTCTTTCGAAATGTCGTTGATCGTTTTTCTGCCCAATCCTTGTAATTGTATTTTGTTTTCAGTTTTGAGGTTGTTATCATGACTGGCAGGGAAGATTATTGAATAAAGCTTTGCCGGTGTGAGGTTGTTAAGCTCACTTATTTTGGAAATAGTTTGTCCGGTACTATCAGCTTTCAATCCTTTGTTCCTGATAAGCAACAATATACTATCTGATGACATTTTAATATATTTCCCGGATAATTCTCTGATTGTCAGAAGTTCTGCATGTGGGACCGGTGCCTGCTCCTCAATTATTTCCCAGCTTTCAGTTGTCCATTCACTAAAATCCATTACGGCCTTGAACGGTTGGGTATTAAAATAGGTACCTAAAAAAACTACGATAACTAATGCAATTGAGACAAATAACTCCTTTTGTTTATTTATCCCATTGGATGTTTTTGACACAAAATAGAACCAAAGTACTTTCCAGTTGAATACGATCAAATGAAAAACAGATAGGAAAACAAATGTTAAGGAAAAAATAGTGTGAATTGCTTGCCATCCTGCTTTTGAAAATCCGAATAACGCCCAATTTGACCAATTTGAGACACGGCCCGGGGGAGCAATATAAAGTACAATTCCCGAAATAAGCACGATTAAAAACGACCAGACAAGTGAAAAGCTGACGAAGCTTTTCCAGAAAAACTTTTTTTTCATCGGAATAGATTATTTAGTTATTAGGTTATTGTATTTATTGGTTGTTTTTAACCATCCTTTACCAGCATCACTGGAATTATCATTCTTTGCTTAATGATGCTGATAAAGAATGGCTAATTAATTTTAATCAATAGCGATCAGGAATTATACCGCTAATAAATGGCAGGAATCATGGGTAAACTACACCCTGGACTTTAAGGTTCCAGACAAAAGCTTTCAGGTGGGCATTTGAGCCGGCCTTCAGATTGGTATATACCGTTTTAATGGAGGCGTTTTGTACAGCCAGTAACTCTTTTTCAAGATCTGCAATGTCTGTCTGTTCAATAAGTACTCCGACTTTTAAGGCATCGATAACCGAAAGATTTCCCATTTCAATCAACTGATTATAAAGGTCTTTGATATGAACGTTTGTAAATTCACCAGGATTATTACTGCTGTTATCTGTAACCTTGAAGGCTGTGATAAGCCTCAAAATAGCTAACATATGTGCATTCTCGCTTTTAGTGATATTACCAAAGACGGGTAAATTGTATTTGGCAAACAGGTAAGCATATACATCACGAGCCATTTTTTCTTCTTCACGCATAAACAGCAGACTCGCTGCATCTGAATCAGTTACAGTTCCGGAGATTACACATACAGGAACCGGAGCATCTGGAATCACACCTGTTAATATGCATGGGACCAACAGGTTTGCACTTTTTAATTCTGCATCTATTTGTACTGTCGATGCTAATGCTTGAACTGCTGCCGGTGCTTCATCCGTCGCTGCGATTTCCTTTGAACATGAACTTGTTAATAAAACGGTCCCAATTACTACTACTGATAAAAAATTCATTGTTTTCATATTATTATTTTTTTAAATTTATTATAAAAATGAACATGGGTATTGCTTTCTGATGTTTAGAAATAAATCTAAACATCAAATAATTAATTGTTTATGAATACTGAGATTTAAAAAATAGGTACTCTATTTGTACACTAAGAGGAGGGGGTTACTGTTTTTTTGAGTTGGTCCTGTTATTGTCGCAGACCCCATCTTTGTTCGCATCAACAAAGTTCCTTCCGTTCCCGGATCTTTGTCCTGCGCCGCTGCCATTACACTGGCCATTACCAGTTCCGTTTCTACCTGCCGAATTTGCAGTGCCGGTACTTTTATTGTCACTGGTGACTCCATTTTTGGTATTCGCAACACATGCCGATCCTATGCCTGTTCCGCGACACGGTCCGCAGCCATTTCCTCTGCCTCCGACCGGAGTCTGCGCATTTGCCGCTGCCGTTACTGCCAATAAGGCTAATCCTGTTAAGAAAATTTTTATTCCCATATTTTAAAATTTTAAATTACTAATTGTCAATCATTCTTTGAACCGTCTGCCTTGTTGCCATCCCTTTTGTCCGCCATTGCCAGGATATCCCATCTGAGTATCATTGGTAAACATTTCCCCGAATAACTGCTCGAGTTTTCTTTGTTGTTCCGTGTTACAAATACCTTTAATGTCCATATAATACCTGTAGGTGATCTTTTTCAGGTTGCTGTGCAAAATCCCGATTGAATCGGATATTCCATTTAATATCAAAGTGTCACTAGCGACAGCAGCCATTTCCATAAGCATTTGCGTCCTTTTTTTGGCTAATTCAATCGTAATAGCCCTTGCTTTTGGCCTGAAAACAGGGTTCATTTGCTTGAATTTGTCCATTTGCTCATTACTTAATTTTAACTGGTCACGGAAATAACGCCCACTAAACTTTTCGGAATCCGCCTCCAGATTTTTTTTGTCAGAAATTGAAATGTTTTCGGTCTTAGCCGATTGATATTTATGATACATAATCGTAAGGAGTGTTGAAAAATTCATTACTGCCAGTATCACAATTGCCCAAACCATCAACGTATATTTGTTACCTGTTTTCATGTTATTGTATTAAAGCTGGGAAAACATTTCAACCGATTCAAGGGCTGCGTCGTTCATGTACGTCATTTCAATTGGTAAGTTATTGTTTGGGTGAACCGGCGAATAATTATCACCAACCACCACTCCAATAAATATCGCTGCTGCAACTGATACGCCGATCATCACCGAGTTGAAAACCTTATAAAAGACAGGGACGGGCTGGTAGCTTTCGCGACTTTGCTCCAGTTCTTCGATGCCTGACATAATGCGGGTGATAAGGAACGGATTCGACTGCAACCTCTTTTCTTCTTCTACGACCTTGTCAGCAAGGCGTAACAGCTGATCACTTTCGGCACATGCCTTGCAATCGCGCAGGTGGGTTTCTACCTGAGCCTTGATACCCTCGGGCAAAATGCCCTCGCGGTACGGATCTAATTCTTTTTGGCATAATTGACAGTTCATTTTAATTGACTTTAATGGTTAGAAAC
>CAYHDA010000275.1:0-6023 GCA_964355145.1 uncultured Mariniphaga sp. | reverse complement strand
AGCATATTAGCATATTTTCAAATCTCTTCTTCAGTCTTTCATTGACAATTCATTACCTTTGCATCTGATCGAAAACAATATTGATCAATCCGATATCATTCCTAAACTTGTTAAAACAATTGTAGTATGAGAACGCAAAAAGGATTAATCTATTTCTTACTGATTACAGTACAGTTATTTGCAACTGCAAAAGCACAACAACCAGCTCCTCCGGCTCCGGTCTTCCCCATTCCAACCGACCGGCAACTGGCATGGCATGAAATGGAGCAATACGCATTTATTCACTTTACAACCAACACCTTCACTGGAAAAGAGTGGGGCTTCGGGGATGAAAATCCTGACATATTTAATCCATCAGAAATGGATGTCAATCAATGGGTAAAAACAGTTAAAGCCGCGGGATTAAAAGCCATTGTACTTACATGCAAACACCATGACGGATTTTGTTTGTGGCCAAGTCAATATACAGATCACTCGGTCAAAAGCAGTAAATGGAAAGATGGAAAAGGGAACGTGGTAAAAGAAGTTGCCGATGCGTGCCATAAAAATGGATTAAAATTCGGAATTTACCTTTCGCCATGGGACCGGAATCGGAAAGATTACGGTTTCCCTTCTTATGTAGAATATTACAGGAATCAACTTCAGGAGCTATTCTCCGCCTATGGCCCGGTCTTTGAAATGTGGTTCGATGGTGCAAACGGAGGTGATGGATATTACGGCGGTGCAAGGGAGAAGCGAAAAATCAATGCTGCAACTTATTACAACTGGCCCACAACATTGGATTTGGTGCGAAAAATGGAGCCCAATATTATATTTTTCAGTGACGCAGGTCCTGATACAAGATGGTGCGGTAACGAAAGAGGTTTTGCCGGCGAAACGAACTGGGGAAATATCAGCGCAGATTCCATCTATGCAGGGAAAAGCGGTATTGAAAAGCTATTAAATTCAGGGGATGAAAATGGCAGCAGCTATATTCCGGCTGAAGTAGACGTTTCCATACGTCCGGGGTGGTTTTACCATGCCGAAGAAGATGCTAAAGTAAAAACACCTGAAAAACTATTTGAGATTTACCTCTCCTCAGTTGGAAGAGGATCAAATCTGATCCTCAATGTACCTCCCGACCGTCGGGGATTATTTCATGAAAATGATGTAAAAGCTTTGCTGGGATGGAGAAAAATGATAGATGAAGCTTTCAAAACCAATCTCGCTCTTAAATCCCCGGTTAAATCTGACAGCTACAGAGGAAATTCAAAACGATATGGAGCTTCTAACGTAACTGATGGAAATAAAGAAACTTACTGGACAACCAATGACGAAATATCATCTGGTAGTCTGGTAATAAATCTTAAATCAAAAAAACCGGTAAAGTTTATCCTCCTGCAGGAATATATCAGGCTGGGACAAAGAGTAAAGAATTTCACTGTTTCCATCTGGAAAAACAATCAATGGGAAGAAGCCACGCAAGGTACTACTATTGGATACAAAAAGATCCTAAAGATCGTCCCTTGCGAAACGGATAAAATTAAAATTGCGATTACCGCATCAAAGGCCTCGCCACTGATTTCTAACATTGAAGTTTATTAGTTCCTTCGTATTTCAGCGGGAGTTTTCGGAATATTCTATTTTATGGACAGGTTTTTTCTATTTATAAAATAACCTAAAGGCTAAAATCACTTTCGGATTTGACGAAATATTATTCAACTTTTTTTGTATTTCGAATAAATATTTAAAGAAAAATGAATAATATTTATAAAATCCTTTGAAATTCATCATTTTGAATTATATTTGTCAGGATTAAAAATTAATAAAATGCAATCAGGTAAAGTAAAATTTTTCAATGAATCCAAAGGTTTTGGATTTATCAAAGACAATGACTCAGAAAAAGAGTATTTCGTACATGTAACTGGTCTTATCGACAAAGTTAGAGAGAATGATGATGTTACCTTCGATGTAACCGAAGGAAGAAAAGGATTGAATGCGGTAAATGTAAAACTAGCATAGTTTTTACAAACTAAATCAAGCTATTGAAAAAAGAGCCTTACTGTAAAAGTGAGGCTCTTTTTTGTTTATGATAAAAAATAACTAAATCTTCATTTGGCTGATTCTCAAATTAATACAATATATAAAAATGAATTAATAGTATAAATGAATTTCCCGGCTGTAATAAAATGGACGGTATCAAAACGCTTACTCCTTCTCGAGGCTGCTTTGGTATGGACCTTTGCATGTGGAATGTTATTATTCAGAGGAAGCTCAAAGCCCGAAGCTTCATCAGGCTTTTCTTTGTTAAATGCAGTTACTTGTTTATGTTGTGGATTAATGTTTTTTGTAGTGGTCTTTTCAAAGATTTCACATGAACACATTTACAGGATCACAAATCCAACCGGAGAACAACTAAAAAACGCAAAGTCTGCAAATGATTTAAAAAGAGCTCACTAAGACTTAATTTCCCAATTTTAAATCTCGTATTCTATCCCATCGCTTTGCATACTTTGCGTTTAAAGAAGGCTCCAGAGCCTTACCTAGCCTTAAATTACATGATATCAATTCTTTTCACAGGCTTTGGCTTTACCTCTTCTTTCTTTGGAAGAGTGACCGACAAAATTCCATCCAGGTATTTGGCAGAGATCTTTTCGCCGTTGACTGTTCCTTCAGGTATCGTAAAACTGCGTTGAAAACTTTGATAGCTGAATTCCTGTCTCGAATAATTGGCCTCATCCACTTTTCTCTCTTCCTTCACTTCCGATGAAATCTGTCTGATGTTCTTACAAGTGTCATAACTTAATCCTCCATTCATTAATTGTTAAACTTTATGTGAAAAATTCAAACCCCCTTTTGAGGTCATCTCTAATTCAGCAACATAAATGCCAAAATCCAGATTGCTTGCAACAAAATTTCATCTTGCTGGTAATCTGCATATTAAAAATTTCAAACAATATTTCAAGGGTATATCTATTGACAAATTAGCAGAATATTGGAATGTCAAATTTTCACAAAAGCAAAATTGCCATGCAATTATGTCAGATCTTATTCTTCCGTCCGGGAATAAAGACTCCGGGAAAAATGGGTTGAATATCATTTTTGAAAATATAAGGGTTGAGCAACTAAAAAAAATTAAAATATTCCGATGTTGGCTAAAATATTGTATTTTTGAATGAGCAACAGAAGTTGCCGATTCATTTAAATTTAAAAAAAGCACCATGTTACCCAAATTCCTTTTAGCAGACAATTCACAGGTTTTACCCGACAGGATTTTTGTAGTCCATAACGAACAACCGCGATTTATCGTGGGCTGCGATGTTGAAGGATTCACAATCGATCAGGAAATTCATTGGATTGACGAAGAACCCGCAAGTGAAGAGTTAATAAAGGAATTACTCGAGCAAGCTGAAGAGTTTATGGATCTTGAACTGGAGTACGAAGAGGAGCTTTATTTGCTTGAAAATGAAGAAGATTCGGATGAAGAAAACGGTAAACTTAAATAAACTGTAATGGAACTTAATTCACCCAAACGGCTCACGCGCAGTCGTAACGATAGAATGCTGGCAGGAATTTGCGGCGGAATTGCCAATTATTTAATCGTAGATCCCACTATCGTAAGGCTTATTTTTGCTTTGGCTACGTTTTTTACTGTTGTATTTCCTGGTGTGCTGATTTATCTGATTATGTGGATCGTGGTTCCGAAAGAGCAATATTAGCCGTCTAAAATACAGTATACCGGTATCAGTTCAGACTGGCACATTGCTTGCGTGCCAGGTGGGATTTTCTGTTTTCAACTAACCATTTTAAAAAAATATTTAATTGTAAAAACTGATTATGAAAAGAAGAAACTTTATTCAAACATCTGCAACGGCAGCTATGCTTGCAGGATTCTCCAACATAGCTTTCAGTAAAAATCTTGACGATGTTAAACCGTCGAATTCGGCAAAATTTAAACTGAAATACGCACCCGGAATAGGAAGTTTTTCCCAATCAGCAGGGAAAGATCCGGTTGATGTGATCAAATTCTGTTCAGATCAGGGTTTTACAGCTATGTTCGATAACGGCTTCCCCGGACGCAAAATTGAAGATCAGGAAAGAATAGTGGCCGAACTTACGCGTCAGAATATGGACATGGGTCCTTTTGTTCTTTATGCCGACTTCAAAGTTGAATCGATGGTTATTAAAGATGCTGATATCAGAGAGATGCTGATTAAAAAAGTAAATGAAGGAGTTGAACTATTCAAGAGAACTGGTCTAAAGTACGCTTTGATGGTTCCGGGTCGCTATAATGAGAGGATGGCATGGGATTATCAGACCGCTAATGTAATTGATATGATGCGGGAATTGAGCGATATCGCGGAAAAAGGAGGACTGACAATCGTTCTTGAGCCATTGAATAAACGTGACCATCCGGGGCTTTTCCTTTCCGGGGTTCCCCAAACTTATGCAATCTGCCGCGCGGTGAACAGCCCTTCCTGTAAAATGGTCAATGATATGTACCATCAGCAAATTACCGAAGGGAATATCATCCCCAACATCGATGCCGCATGGTCGGAAATTGGAGCATTTCACCTTGGCGACAATCCGGGCCGGAAGGAGCCGGGAACCGGAGAAATTAACTTTCAAACTATTTTCAAACACATTTCTGAAAAAGGATACAATGGGGTATTGTGTATGGAACATGGAAACAGCATTGCAGGAAAAGAGGGTGAACTTGCATTGATTGAGGCTTATCGTAAAGTTGATAATTTCTAATTCAAAAATAACTAACGACACGTATTTATTGGGATCAGCAACTTAAAAACCACTATTCTCAAATGAAAAATCCAATTTTAATTATTCTTGCACTCTTCTTGTCTTTAACAGCCTACTCGCAAAAAGATTACCAGCCTTCTGCGGAAAATCTTGCAGCCCGCGAATGGTTTCAGGATTCGAAATTCGGACTTTTTATTCACTGGGGCGTTTATTCGACGTTGGCTAACGGTGAATGGGTCATGAATCAGCAACAACTAGACAAACCTACCTATGAAAAACTTCCGGCTTTCTTTAATCCTGTAAGTTTTGACCCGGCCGAATGGGTGAAAATGGTAAAAGATGCCGGTATGAAATACATCACCATTACAAGTAAGCATCACGATGGTTTCGCAATGTGGGCTACAAAACTTTCCACCTGGAATATCGTCGATCGCACCCCTTATGGCAAGGATGTATTAAAACAACTGGCAGATGAATGTCGCAAACAAGGTGTTAAATTATTCTTTTACCACTCTCATCTGGACTGGTATCAGGAAAATTACTATCCCCGGGGAGGTACCGGAGGCTCTTCAGGTCGCCCAAATAAAGGAGATTGGAATGCTTATCTCGATTATATGGATGGACAGCTTACCGAGCTGTTGACAAACTACGGAGAAATTGCCGGAATCTGGTTCGATGGATGGTGGGATAAAAAAGAGGCAGATTGGCGTCTTGACAAGACTTACAGCCTGATTCATAAACTTCAGCCCGCAGCCCTGGTCGGAAATAACCATCATCAGGCACCAAAGCCGGGAGAAGACTTTCAAATGTTTGAGAAAGATCTGCCTGGTAAAAACACAACAGGATTCAGCGAAGAATCACAGGTTGGAACGCTGCCGCTTGAAACCTGCGAAACAATGAACGGAGCCTGGGGGTTCAATATAAAAGATAAAAATTATAAAAGCACGACCCAACTGGTTCAATATCTTGTTAAAGCGGCAGGATCAAATGCAAACTTCCTGCTAAATGTAGGGCCAATGCCAAACGGGAAAATTCAGCCCGAATTTATCAAAACACTGGTCGAAATGGGTGAATGGATGAAGGTATATGGAGAAACAGTGTATGGCACACGCGGCGGACCGGTGAATCCTCACCCATGGGGAGTTACAACCATAAAAGGGAATAAAGTTTTTGTCCATTTGCTGGGAGGATCAGATGAAAATCTCCTGATCAACGACTTTGGCAAAAAAATTAAAAAAACTTACCTTTTTGATGACCAATCGCCTGTAGCTTTCAAGCAAACCGTA
>CAYHDA010000274.1:0-6033 GCA_964355145.1 uncultured Mariniphaga sp. | reverse complement strand
GAAGGAGGAGGCAATGCCTGGCGGGGAATGATTTATGGAATGACTTCACGCTATCCCTGGGCTATCAATCAAAATGACCTTTCAATGCCTTACAATATATGGAAAGTCTGGGACAACTTTGGAATTGCCAGTTCCGAAATGGTTGGTTACTGGGATGATAAAACGGTGGTTTCAACATCAAATAAGGAAGTATTAGCAACAGCATACTTAAAAAATAAAAAAATGCTTATCAGCGTTGCCAGTTGGGCGAATGAAAAAGTAGATATTACCCTCAATATTGATTTCAAACGTGCAGGACTTAATCCGGATAGAATTCAGATAACAGCGCCTGCCATTGATAAATTTCAACCTGAACGAACCTTTGGCAGAAACGAGGCTATACCAGTAGAACCAAAAAAAGGATGGCTTTTGATTGTGGAAGAAAAATGAAAAACCTTGTGGTATGAACAAGGTATATTTATATAACCGGATTGTTCAATGCAAAAACTTTGCTTCAGTATAAAAAAACCTGCTGTTGCCGATAAGATCTTAGCGAAATTGAAAATATTTCCTTTTGAAGATGCAACGGAAGCGCACAATATTTAAGTGAACTGAATCTCGTGAACCAGCTCGTGAAAAATCAAATAGTCAATTACAAAATATGGTGTCTTCATAAGTCGCCAGTTAAATGATAAATACAAATATTTTAGATTAAGAATGAAAATGACGGAAATAGAAACAAGTAACTAGGAATGAAATATGACATTTAATAGCTCTTGCTACTTAGATAACTTCATTCCTCTAAAAAATCTAAATAAAACAGCATGAAATTAAAATTATTAGTACTCATTTTACCTTTTGTAAGCTTGTTTGCAACCGCGCAGAACAATACTACAACTTTCAAGGAATACAAAAAAGTGTTTACGACATATCCCTTTTCTGATCCGGATCCTATTCCTAAACCAGACACAAAAATCTTTCCATATTACCGATTTGACGGTTTTACAGATAAGCCTGTACAAAAGGAATGGAAAGTGATAGAACTGGAAAACGATTATATCAAACTGATAATCCTGCCCGAAATTGGAGGGAAGATCTGGTCAGCCACAGAAAAATCAACAGGTAAAGATTTTATTTATAACAATCACGTTGTTAAGTTTCGTGATATTGCCATGCGAGGACCCTGGACCAGCGGAGGTGTAGAAGGCAATTACAGTATCATCGGTCATACTCCAAATTGTGCGACACCAGTGGATTATACGATCATCAAAAAAGAAGACGGAAGCATAAGTTGTGTGATCGGGGTATTGGATTTGATTACCCGTACTTCCTGGAAATTAGACATCAATTTGCCAGGCGACAAGGCTTACTTCACCACCAGTTCATTTTGGTTTAATTCTACTGAACTTGAGCAACCGTATTACACCTGGATGAATACGGGTATCAAGGCAGCAGGGAATTTGCAATTTATTTTTCCCGGCAAAAATTACCTTGGACATGAAGGGGAATATAATTCCTGGCCCATCAATAAAGAAAACGGAAAGGATCTTTCTTTTTACAATAATAATGATTTTGGAGGGTATAAATCATATCATGTTTTCGGTAAATACACTGATTTCTTCGGAGGTTACTGGCATGATGATGAGTTTGGTATGGGCAGGTATAGCAATCGTGACGATAAAGCCGGCAAAAAAATATGGATTTGGGGTTTTTCACAACAAGGCATGATCTGGGAAAAATTATTAACTGATACTGACGGTCAGTATGTGGAAGTGCAAAGTGGTCGATTGTTTAATCAATCAAACGAAAACAGTATTTTCACTCCGTTTAAACATCGTTCTTTTTCGCCCTGTCAATCAGATTCCTGGACTGAATATTGGTTTCCTGTAAAGCAAACCATGGGTTTTGTGAAAGCAAATAACTATGGTGCTGTAAATGTGAAAAACGAAAACGGCTGGTTGAAAATCTATTTTTCGCCGCTGCAAAGGTTGAATGAAAAATTAGAAGTTTTCGATAATGAAAAAAAGGTGTATTCCAGAAATATTTCGGTAAGTCCAATGGTGTTGTTCAAAGATTCAATTCGTATCCCGGTTGATGAAAATAAATTAAAGCTGGTGATTGGCGACAATAAACTGGTTTGGAATTCAGCACCCGATGATGGTAATCTGAGCCGGCCACTTGAAATTCCTAAAGATTTTGACCATAATTCGGTATATGGATTGTACTTGCAGGGAAAAAATCAGATCAGTTTTAAGGATTATATAAAAGCTGCGGAAAAGCTAACGGCCTGTTTGCAGAAAGATCCGAATTTCGCACCCGCATTATCTGATATGGCCTCTTTGCAAATTAGGAAATTTCAATATGCAGAGGCTGTTGTTACAGCAAGCAAAGCTTTATCTATTAATACTTACGACCCTGCGGCCAATTATTATTATGCTTTGGCCAACTTGCATTTAGGGAATAGTACCGATGCAAAGGATGGTTTTGATATTGCCGCTTCAAGTGTCGAATATCGTAGTGCCGCTTATACGGAATTAAGCAAACTTTATTTTTGCGAAAACGAACAAAACAAAGCGATTGAGTACGCCGAAAAAAGTTTATTGAACAATCAAACTAATTTGGAAGGGTTACAATTGCTGGCCGTGGCGTATCGCTTGCAAAACAATGTTGGTAAGGCTGACGAAATGCTAAATAGGATTAATTCCGTTGACCCTTTGAATCATTTCGTTCGCTTTGAGAGATTTCTAAGTGATCGTTCCGAATCATCGAAACAACATTTTTCCTCTCTTATACAAAATGAAATGCCAGAGCAAACCTATCTCGAATTAGGAATATGGTACCAGAATTTGAATCGTAATGATGAAGCTTTAATAGTTTTTTCTCTGGCTGTTCCCAATCCGGAAATATGCTATTGGAAAGCATTTTTGGAAAACAAACCAGTTGATTTAAGCAATATTCAGCCTGGAATCAGCTTCCCCTTCCGTGCTGAAACTGCCCGGATATTGGAAAAACTGATCCAAACCAATGAGCAATGGTTATTGAAATATCATCTGGCTTTAATGGAATGGAATCGTAATAATATGGCAAAGGCAGAAGTATTGTTCCGGCAATGTGGGTCTCAACCCAATGATCCGGCCTTTTATGCGGCAAGAGCAGCATTGAGGAAAGACAATCCTGAATTGGCAGAGGTTGATCTTCAGCAGGCTATTAAACTGGATGAGCAAGGATGGAGATATCATAAACTGTTGGCAGAGCATTTCATTCTTCAAAAAAAGTACGACAAAGCATTGGCTGTTGTGGAGCCATTCTACAAACAGCATAGTGATAATTACATAGTAGGAATGTTATATGCCAAAACAATATTGCTTAATAAAAAATATGCCACAGCGGATGCCTTTTTGACCAGATTAAAAATTCTGCCTTTTGAAGGAGCCACCATAGGCAGACAATTGTACCATGAAGCCAAACTGATGCAAGCTGTAATGGAAATAAAAAACAAGCAATTCAAAAAAGCATTAAAGTTCATCGCTGAAGCAAAATTATGGCCGCAAAATTTGGGTGTGGGTAAACCATTTCAGGAAGATATTGACGAGAGGCTGGAAGATTGGTTGAATTATCAATGCTATACAAGCCTTGGGGATGATAAAACGGCTATGCAATCTTTACAGAAAATCATTGCCTTTGTTCCAAAAGTGGATAACACGGTTATGAATTTTTTGCCCGCAAATCAATTGGTTGCTACCTGGGCCATCGAAAAAACTTCAACTTCAAAGAGTGCTGAAGAATGGTTGATGGCACAGGCCAGATTGTATCCTTCAAATAAAATCATTCAATGGTGTTTGCAGATTTATTCCAAAAAGCAAACAAATGGATTAACTTCAGATGAAAAAGATGGAGAAGTCCGTATTTTAGAACAACTATATGGTCTTTAAATTATTGAAAATCAACGAAAATTTAATAGCGAAAAAAAAATAGCAAACCAAACATGAGAAAATACTTGCTGTTATTTAGCCTCATTGTGGCCTTGGGAAGTTCAACATTCAAGCTCTATGGACAGATTCCCAATGGTCATACTCCTTACGAACCTTTTGCACCCGACGGCATTTCGTTTGTGGTTGCCGATTCCGCTTATATGCCCGACATGAAAGGCAATCACCGGGCCGTTGTAAAGGTGGTTAATCCGGATATGAATGCAGTCATTGCAACCATTCCATGGCGCAGGCCCGACCTGCGACCTGAAACAAAAAAAGTGGTTGTTTACGGAGTTAATACCGGAAAGGAAGTCGTGAATGTGAAGGTATTGGAATTTTCTGCGGAAAAGGGCAGAATAGCCTTTCAGCCACAAGTCGGCGAAACGGACTACTACGTGTATTACCTTCCTTATAAATTCCGCCGGGGCTGGGACGATGCCCGCTATGGTAAACCATGGAACGACTATCTGCCTCCAACCTATCATGCCGACCCTGCCTGGGAAGCATCCGTAGAAAAGGACAAAGCTACACTTCCTGAGGCGAAGGTAGAACGGATCGAAAGCCGTTCAGAATTCGATGCCTTTACCCCGATCGGACTCATCGCTACCCAAAACGAGATTACTTCGATTCTGGAAAAATATAAGGACGATTACCTGGTTTATACCGAGGACCGGGCGTTTCCGATCCGCCTGCCATACACCATTTCTGCCCGCTGGGCAACAAAAACGCCGGTTCTGTCGTTCGAAGGTGATGCTTCGAAAAACGAGTACTACTGTTGGCAAATTGGACTTTGGGCAGTCAAGTCTGATGTCAAAAATGTCCGCGTAACTTTCAGCGATTTCACCTCCGGAGGTGAACGAATCAGCAAAGATTCGGTTACTTGTTTCAATCAGGGAGGAACAAACTGGGATGGGAAACCCGTAAGCTTTGCTGTGAATGTACCTAAAGGAAATGTACAGGCATTGTGGTGCGGCATCCAAATTCCGCAACATGCCAAAACGGGAACATACACCGGAACAGCTACCTTGACTGCCGAAGGTGCGGTTCCCCGGAAAATTAAAGTTGCTATTCGTGTAAATGATACATTTTTGGCTGACAAGGGGGATGGTGAAACCTGGCGGCACTCACGCCTGCGCTGGCTGAACTCTGCCATTGGTACGAACGACTCGCCTGTAAAGCCATATAGCGAAATGAAAATGTCGGGCAACCGCATTGTGGCATCAGGAAAAACGCTGGTAGTTGGTAATAATGGACTGCCGGAAGTCATCAGCATCAACAACCGCGAGGTATTGGCAAAGCCGGTAAGCTTTGAGGTACAAACCATAACGGGAACAATTGCATTTACCGCCAACAACCTGAAAATAAAACAGGTCGCGCCTGGAAAAATAACCTGGACAGCTTCGTCGGTACAAAGTGGTTTGATATTCACCTGCGATGCCAACATGGAATACGATGGATGTATAACGTATAATATTCAATTGTCGGCTACTGACAAGGATATTGCAATTCTGGATGTTCGCCTGAATACAGTTTATGCCCCCATATCGGCGGAGTATTTTATGGGAACAGGATTTGGTGGCGGCTTGCGCCCTGAAAACCATACCTGGGACTGGAAAGGACCTTACGACAGTTACTGGATAGGTGGCGATAAGTCGGGTTTGCACGTTGAGTTTATTGGTGATGTTTATCATGGGCCGCTCATTGCCGATTACAAACCCGGAGCGCCGAAAAACTGGTCGAACGAAGGGAAGGGGCAAATTACCGAAACCGGAAGCCGAGGCCAGAAAGCCACGTTGGTTGTTGCAACAGGTGCTCTTGTAGTCACCAAACAACCCATACAATACGGATTGCAGTTATTAATAACACCGGTTCGTCAACCAAATCCGGCCAAGCATTTCTCAGAACGTTATTACCATTCCGATCCCAAAGGTTTCTCAAAGGCGGCTGACGAGGGGGGTGCCAATATCGGGAATATCCATCATGCCGGGTTGCTCAATCCGTTTATAAATTATCCGTTTATCGTTCGCGATTCGCTTATTAAGCACATCGGGGAGCAGCACAAAGCCAACCGGAAAGTAAAACT
>CAYHDA010000273.1:0-6081 GCA_964355145.1 uncultured Mariniphaga sp. | reverse complement strand
CATCCACATCAAGGTATAAATACAGAAGAGACTAAAAACAAATTATCTTATGATGAAAGAGACTTTATTTCTTGTAATGCTTTTGTGCTTTTATAGCGCTCTCAATGCGGAAGAGTCTGTCAGTATTCAACATTTTGGTGTAAAACCTGGCAACAGTTCTTCTTTAAACAAAATTAATCTTCAAAAAGCAATCGACTGGGCTTCTGCCAAAGGTGCGGCATTATTTGTGGAACCCACAGATGAACCCTATCACGTTGACGGTGGCATCATTCTGAAAAAAAATGTGTCCCTGTTGGGTGTAAATGGCCCGACACCCCGCGGAACAACGCATCCAACTAAAAAGCAACCCGTCGGCAGCGCATTTAAAATTATGGACAAAAACAGCCCGTTCATCACTGTCGAATCGGCGACTCAGATCAAAGGAATTCAGTTCTGGTATCCCGATCAGACAACAAAAAATCCCGATCAGATTATACCTTATCCGGCCACCATACAGGTTTCCAAAACCAGCATGACGCAAGGTGTTTATTTGTCGTGCCTCACTTTTTACGGAGAATATCTCGCGATGGATTTTAATGCCGACCGGAAATTTCCCTGCGAGCTGATGGTTTTTGAACATTGCTACGGATATCCATTGAGTGGCGAATTTATTCGCATGAACTATTGTTATGATGTTCCCAGAATTCTGCATTGCCATGTCAATCCTGCCATTCAACGGTTTATCGGAGGCCAATTCAGCCGCTTGGTGGTCGATGCTGTGATTGCCAGAAAAACTTTTACATATGTCATCAATAATACTGATAATGCTCAGTTAATGGATCTCTTTACTTTTGGAACATACGGAGGCATCCTGCTCGACAGTGAGTCCTACGGGCAACTGACCAATTTTAATTTCGACTGCGTTGCTGTTGGCATCTATAAGAAAGGAAGCAACACCAAAAACAGGAACTGGCAGATCGCACAAGGATCGATTATTGCAAATTGCGGTGAAAAAGTTGAAAATATCCATCCTATTATTATCGAAGGTGAAGGTCACACTGCACTCAGCAATGTCGAAGCTTTTTCGGGCGGAAACGGAGCGCTGACCACTGTGCCCGAAAACCAGTCGTGGGACTATCTGTATGTCAGGGGAGATAAAAAGCTAACGGTATCTGTCGTCGGCAGCCGCATGCGGAATTACCTCTCGGACAAGCCAATAACCATTGAAAACAAGCTTGCAGTGATTCAGGTTGTGGCCTGCATCGATAAAGAAGAAAAATTATACAATCAGATTATTGAAGGTTCAGGAAAATAATTGAAATTAACTTATGAAAATCATTTCTACACTACGTATTTTGGGTGCTTCTCTCTTGTTTGCAGGATTTACAGCCGGAGCTTATGCGCAAAAACAACCGGTCGATTTTGTCAATCCCTACATTGGAAATATCAGTCATTTGTTAGTACCCACTTTCCCTACAATTCATCTTCCGAACAGTATTTTGCGCGTATATCCTGAAAGAGAAGACTTTACGGGTGATTTGCTCAAGGGATTGCCGCTGGTCGTGACCAGTCATCGCGGAAGCTCGGCATTCAACCTTAGTCCGTTCCAGGGAGATGAGAAGGATATCAAGCCGGTCATTCTATACAGTTACGATCAGGAAAAAATAACCCCATATTCCTATTCTGTTTACCTCGATGAACAGCAAACCGAAGTTGAATTTGGGCTTTCGCATCAATCAGCACTGTATGAGCTGAAATTTTCGCAGGATCGTCCGGCATTTATTGTGCTGAACTCACGCAACGGAGGTCTGAAGTGGGATGGAGAAGCGATTTCCGGATTTCAGACGATACAGCGCAACACACGGGTTTTTCTTTACCTCAAACCGGAACAGGTTCCTGAAAATATTTCGGTATTAAAAGATTCCGGAATAGTAAACGGTACAGAAGCCGGTGGTAGAAATGCCTGCGTAGTCCTCAGGTTTGCCAAAGGAACCAAAACGATACGGTTACGCTATGGAATATCATTTATCGACGAAACCCAGGCCAGGAAAAATCTGAATCGTGAAATTCCAAATTATGACCTGAAAGGTTTGCAGGCTGGCAGCCGCACGATTTGGAACGCAGCCTTGGGTAAAATTGCTGTTACCGGAAGTTCAGATACTGAAAAAACGATTTTCTACACTTCGTTTTACCGCACTTTCGAGCGTCCGGTATGCATATCAGAAGACGGCCGTTATTTCAGCGCATTCGACGGCACTATTCATAACGATAACGGAACCTCTTTTTTTACCGACGACTGGATATGGGATGCTTACCGGGCTCACCATCCTTTGCGTGTACTGATCGATCCTAAAAAAGAAGAAAATATTCTCCATTCGTTTATTGAGATGGCAGATCAGATGGAACACCACTGGATGCCAACTTTTCCTGAAATTACGGGAGACAGCCGCCGGATGAATTCCAACCACGGTGTTGCTTCAGTCATCGACGCCTATCGGAAAGGACTGCGCGGTTTCGATCTGGGAAAAGCCTATCAGGCATGCAAAGGTGCAATCACTGAGAAAACACTTGCCCCGTGGTCGGGTAAGCCGGCAGGAAAACTCGATCAGTTTTACAAAGAACATGGTTATATTCCCGCATTAAAAGAGGGTGAAGTGGAAAATATTCCCGAAGTAAACTCTTTCGAACGCCGTCAGCCTGTTGCCGTCACACTCGGAACTTCGTATGATGAATGGTGCTTATCCCAGATTGCCAAAGAGTTAAATAAAACAGATGATTACAAATTTTTTCTGAAAAGCGCGTATAATTACCGTAATCTGTTCAATCCGAAGACTGGCTTTTTCCATCCAAAAGACAGTGACGGGAAATTTATTGAGCCTTTCGACTATGTGTTTTCCGGAGGTGTTGGAGCCAGAGGAACGTATGGTGAGAACAATGCCTGGATCTATCGGTGGGATGTTCAGCACAATGTTGCCGATCTGATCAGCCTTATGGGAGGCAAAGAGCGTTTTGTCAAAAATCTTGACGCAATGTTTTCTCAGCCTTTGGGTAAAGGGAAATATGCATTTTATGCTCAACTTCCCGATCAGACAGGCAATGTAGGCCAGTTTTCAATTTCCAACGAACCAGCTCTGCATGTTCCATATTTATATAACTATGCCGGTCAGCCATGGAAAACACAGAAAAGAATCCGCACCTTGCTTCATCAGTGGTTCAGAAATGACCTGATGGGTGTTCCGGGTGATGAAGACGGGGGAGGGATGACATCTTTTGTCGTATTCTCCTACATGGGATTTTATCCCGTTACACCAGGTATGCCGGTTTATAATATTGGAAGTCCGGTTTTTGATCATGTGAAGATGGATCTTGGAAATGGCAGGTTTTTCGAGCTTGCCGCAGTCAATAATTCCTCCGAAAATAAATACATCCAATCCGCGACCTTTAACGGGAAGCCTTGGAATAAAGCATGGTTCAATCATTCTGATCTTATTTCAGGAGGTAAACTGATCCTTAAAATGGGTCCCAAAGCTAACCTGATCTGGGGAAGTTCGGTGAGTGATGCACCTCCCTCGGCTGAGAAAATCGATTAGATTATACAAATTTGCACAGATTAATTAACAATAAATCTCATTTTTTTCTTTGCGCTTTATTGTTACTATTGTCAACTAATAATTATCAACATAACAAAACCAGTTTTTAAAATGAACTTCAAAAAAGTTGGATTAATCTTTCTTTCAGCGATCATTTTGTCTGTTGGCACTTTACGCGCAGATGAAGGGATGTGGATGTTGCCACTGATTCAAAAGCTGAACATTAAAAAAATGTCTGAGATGGGATTTAAGCTCTCAGCCAAAGATATTTACGACATCAACAACTCAAGTTTAAAGGATGCTGTACTCCATTTTGGCGGGGGCTGTACGGCTGAGATAATATCAAAAGACGGGCTTGTTCTGACTAACCATCATTGCGGTTATGGTTCAATTCAGAAATTGAGCACCGTCGACCACGACTATCTGCAAGACGGTTACTGGGCTATGAACCGCGATCAGGAACTTCCGTCTAAAGGGTTGACGGTAACTTTTCTCGACCGGTTTGAAGATGTTTCAAAAGCTGTAACAGAAGCTACCGATGCTGTGGCTGATCCAAAAGCTAAAGAGGAAGCGTTGTTAAAAGTGTCCGATCAGCTGACAACCAAAGCAGTAGGAGCGAACAAATACCTTAAAGGCAGGGTCGTATCTTTCTTCGGCGACAACCAATATTATTTGGTAATCACCAAAACATACAACGATATCCGGTTTGTAGGTGCTCCGCCTTCGTCGATTGGTAAATTTGGCGCCGATACTGACAACTGGATGTGGCCGCGTCACACCGGCGATTTCAGTATGTTCCGCATTTATGCTGATAAAGACAATAATCCCGCTGAATTTTCCAAGGATAATGTTCCCTTTAAGCCAAAGAAATTCCTGACCATTTCTCTTAAAGGAGTGAACCAGAACGATCCTGCCATGGTCATTGGATATCCCGGCAGAACGAATCGCTTTATGACCTCTTACGAAGTGAAGGAAACCAGCGAAATTACCAATGCGGTCACAATTCTGGTTAGAGGAGTTCGTCAGAATATATTAATGACTGATATGGTAGCTGATCCTAAAATCAGATTACAGTATTCCAGCAAATATGCAGGATCCTCCAATTTCTGGAAAAAAGCGATTGGCATGAACGAGACCTTTGAAAAGCTGAAAGTATATGACAGAAGGGCTGCTGAGGAGAAGACCTTCACCGATTGGGTAGCAGCCGATCAATCCAGAGTTGAAAAATATGGCAAAGCGCTGGCCGATGTGAAATCTGCTGTTGAAGGAAGGGCAAAACTCCAGGTTATCCTGAAATACTACACAGAAGCGCTAAGTTCGATTGAACTTACCAGCGCGGCATCACGTTTTTCCCCAAAAACTGAAGGAGACTCCAGAGAGGGCAGAGGTGGCAGACCTTATGTATCAATCACTCCAGCTGATTATTATAAGGATTACAATGCAGCTACCGACATAAAAGTCGCAAAAGCCATGATGTCGCTTTTCAAAGAAAAAATATCTGCAAACGATCTGCCTGATTTCTATAAAACCATTGATGCGAACTTTCAAGGCAATATCGATGCATATGTTGAAGCAATGTACAATCAATCGGTATTTGTTTCCGAGGAAAAACTCAAGGCAGCCCTTGCCGGTGATAAAAAACTTATGGAAACTGATCTTGCCTTGGTAACAGCAAAGAATATCTCCGGATCTTTGATGAAATATTATAAGCAACTTGAACAATACCGGGTCATTTATGCCCAGGGACAAAAACTCTATATTGCAGGAATGCTGGAGATGAAAGCAGGACAGGCTATTTACCCTGATGCAAACTCCACCATGCGGCTGACCTATGGTAAAGTATTGAATTATTCCCCCAAAGATGGTGTGATCTACGATTATGTGACCACGCTTGATGGAGTGATGCAGAAAGAAGATCCAAAAAACTGGGAATTTGTCGTTCCTGCCAAGCTGAAAGAACTTTACAATGCCAAGGATTTCGGACAATATGCTTTAAAGGATGGACGGATGCCGGTTGGTTTTCTTACCAACAATGATATTACGGGAGGAAATTCCGGAAGCCCTGTGATGAATCGCAAGGGAGAACTGATCGGGACAGCCTTCGACGGCAACTGGGAATCCATGAGCAGCGATATTATCTTTGAACCTTCACTGCAGCGTTGTATCAATGTTGACATACGCTACACCTTGTTTATTATGGACAAATTTGGCGGAGCTGGTTATTTGCTCAACGAAATGAAAATTTCCAAATAAAGGAAGACTTCTGGTTCGCCTTGTTGAATTGGGATATTACTTAGGGTCTGCTGAAAAACTATTTGTATACCTCTAAGGCTGATGTTTATATTTGCATAAGCCTCCTGATTTTGTAATTTGAATAACCCCCTCCGTCAACTGACCGACGGAACAGGGGGAAAATGGACATGAAACGACACCAACCCTGATAATTACTGAATTATCAAATAAATATTTCGGTGCTTTGCACCTTTTGGTCTAAGACGATTAATCTTCTACA
>CAYHDA010000272.1:0-6113 GCA_964355145.1 uncultured Mariniphaga sp. | reverse complement strand
CAGGGAAACCTGATTCCTTCGGTAAGAACCGGAGAGATCAAATTGAATTCAAGATATGCACCCAAAGAATCCATTATTCAGGATGGCTTTGAAAGAACCACTTACGGAAATTTCGATCCCGTACTCAATGTTGGGATCACAGCCGGGATAAATGGCTTTTTGGGTGGAAACTATGACTTCCTGAAGCTTGACATGAACTTTTCGAATAAAGTAAAAGTAAATCCCATCGGTTATGTAACCTATTACCTTCAAGCCGGGAAAATCTGGGGCAATGTCCCCTTTCCACTGATGAAAATTCACGAAGGGAATGAGACGTATGCTTTTGATACTTATGCATTTAATCTGATGAACTATCAGGAATTTGTAAGTGACACCTATCTGAGCCTCTTCCTGGAGCACCATTTTCAGGGATTTTTTCTTAATAAAGTTCCACTGTTTCGCCGTCTGAAATGGAGAGAAGTTGTAGGCGTTCGTTCTCTGATCGGAAGTTATGACCCGACTCAGCACACAGGTTTGGTTTTCCCGACAGATATGAAAGGGTTGAAAAGTACACCTTATACCGAATTTTCTGCCGGTATTGAAAATATTCTTAAGGTACTAAGGGTCGATGCAGTCTGGCGATATAATTATAACGACGACCAGAAAATAAAACTTGGAATTATGTTTTCTCTGCAGACTACACTTTGATCCAAGGATTAAACTTTTATCGTATTTCATGTGTTGTGTTAGATTATAGAAAGTGAATTTTGAAAATTAGTATTAAAAATATCCCCTATATTGTATTGCTGTGGTTGTTTATTCATCCAACAGGAATTCAGTTGCTTCATCACCACGATGAGGAGGGGTTGTTTCATGACAGTAATCATTTTGCCTTTCATGCTAAGCATTCGAAATGTGCGGTTTGTAATTTTCACTTTTCCACTTTCCCGAATCAAGATCATGCCATTCTTGTAATTCATCGTACCGCCATTTTTGAATCTTTAATATCAAGGTACATTGCACCTCCGATTATCCCGGTTCTCAGTATTCCATTGCTTCGTGGCCCTCCTGAAGTCAGAAGTTTCAGTTAGACATTTCCAATTTTTTTAATGCCACCCTTTGAAAGAACGTGGCAACAATTTGCGCGCTGTATCAAGTGTGCATTTTACCTGTATGTCTCCATAAATGGTTAGGTTAAAAGCCTGGACAATAAATAAATACAAATTATCACAATATGAAAAATATACTATTAACTGTCATCCTGATGATGACAGGGTTCGTTGCTGTTTCACAAAATATGATTCGGGGAACCATTACAAATCAGCAAGGTTTTCCGTTAGCAGGAGCCAATGTTTTTATTTCGGAACAAAATAAAGGGACAGTTACTGATCTCAAAGGGTACTATTTGTTGACCGATGTACCAAAAGGCAAATTAAACATTCAGTTTTCGTACATTGGCTATAACAGCTGTCTTGTAACTGCGATTATTGAAAAGGGGGTATTGGAAATCAATGCAGTACTATTGCATGAGCCCATTGAGACAGAGTCTGTTGTAGTGGTAGGCGGATACCATTCGACACAACACCGGAATGCAGTAAAGATTGATGTGATAAAGTCGGAGCTGATCGGTGAGGCCGGAACTCCAAATTTTGCAGAATCCCTGACTAAAATACCGGGAGTTGATATGATTTCAAAAGGAAGTGGCGTCTCCAAACCAGTTGTTCGTGGCCTTTCCAAGAACGATATACTTGTGCTGAACAATGGTGTGCGCTACGAAAATTATCAGTATTCCGATCATCATCCAATGGGGATTGATGAATTTGGAGTTGAAAGTGTTGAAGTAATCAAAGGCCCCGCATCCTTGCTTTACGGTTCGGATGCCATTGGGGGGGTAATGGATTTTGTGAAAGAGAAACCTGCACCGGTTGACCGGATTATTGGTGATTATAATGCCCAATTCCATTCTAATTCAATGGGTGCTGTTTCAAATCTCGGAATAAAAGGGGCTTCTCAGAAATTCTTCTGGGGAATTCGGGGAGGCGGCAAAACAAATGCCGACTACTACCAGGGAGGTGGCGAACTGGTGCCCAATTCAAGGTTTAACGAATGGTCGTTCAAAGGGAATGGGGGGTACACAGGAAAAACGGGTACATTTAAACTGTTTTATGATGTGAATGAGCAAAAACTTGGACTTGTTGAGCCTGATGTAATTCCGCTGATATCCAGCCGAGGAAGAAAAAATGATGTTTGGTACCAGACTTTTAATAACAAACTGCTTTCGTCGCAAAATAAACTTTACCTTGGTAATTACAAGGCGGAGTTTAATACAGCCTTTCAAAATACCAACCTTTTACATTTCGATGAACGCATTAACCCTTTTATTGACATGCGGTTAGCGACATTCACATACGATGCAAAGCTCTACCTTCCTTCTTCTAAGCATGGGGAATACATAGTGGGCTTCCAAGGACTTGACCAGCAAAATGATAACCTGAATAGCCGCGAAATCAAGCTCCTTCCTGATGCCCATATTTCCAGTAATTCGGTATTCACTTTACTTCAGCACACTGTCGCTGAAAAGCTACGGTTACAAGCCGGAGTTCGATATGACCACCGAAATCTATCAACCGAACAACTAGGCCGTGCCGGTGAATACGATTATCGCCCTGCTTTGTCTAAAAGTTACAACAGCATAAGCAGTTCGCTGGGAGCCACCTATAGTTTGTCAGAAAAGCTGCTGTTCAGAGCAAATGCAGCCGCAGCTTTCAGGGCTCCGAATCTGGCAGAACTCACCTCAAATGGCTTGCATGAGAATCGGTATGAAACGGGCAACCCCGATCTTGTCCCACAGCATGCATATGAAGGCGATTTAAGTACTCACTATCATTTCGACAATTTGTCGTTTGATGTGGCAGGTTTCTATAACATGATCAACGATTATATCTTTATTACACCTGCCGGTGAAAATAATGCCGATGGATTTCCAATTTATAAATATACCCAATCAGATGCACATCTGTTTGGAGGTGAGGCAGTACTGCATTTCCATCCCAGACCCATAGAGTGGCTTCATTTCGAAACAACTTTTTCAACCGTCACCGGGAAACAGGAAAATAACGATTATCTCCCTTTAATTCCTGCTCATAAACTAAGATTTGAGATCAGGATGGAAATGAAAAAATGGCTGTTTTTTGAAAAGGGGTACTTTAAAATGAACATGCTCAAAGCCTATGACCAAAATAATTTTGCCCCTGAAGAGGAGGCTTCTGCCGGATATACCTTGGTTGATGCGGGCATCGGAGCAAACCTGAAATCAGGAAATCAACTTATTGTGATAGGACTATCGGCCAATAACCTTTTCGATAAAAGATACATAGACCATCTTTCAACACTTAAGGAGGCAGGGTTTTTTAATCCGGGAAGGAACATTGCATTAAGCCTGAAAATTCCTTTTCGAATCAGATAAAAGCAGGTTTAAAGGATAAAAACAAATGGGGTAAATGTGGCTGAGAAGGTGTGGAAATAAACAAATGTGATGGTTAATATTCACACTTTCTCCAGTTGCTTCCTTCTTTTTTAACTACCTCCTTGCCTCAAAAAACCGTTTTAACAGCAGCATACAATCATTTTGGAGAATCCCTCCGAGTATTTCAGTTTTTGGATGAAGAGCCGCCGGAGCGAATTTTAAAAATCCGCGCTTTTCATCACTTGCACCATAGACAATTCTGTCGATTTGAGCCCACCCAAGCGCTCCGGCACACATGGTACAAGGCTCTAATGTAACATACAAAGTGCACCCTGTCAGGTATTTACCGCCTAGCATATTGGCCGCAGCTGTAATTGCCTGCATCTCAGCATGTGCGGTCACGTCGGTGAGCGTTTCTGTGAGGTTGTGTGCCCTCGAAATAATCTGATTGCGGCATACCACCACAGCTCCTACCGGGATTTCTCCTTCGGCAAAAGCTTGTTCCGCCTCAGCAAGAGCACGTTTCATATAATATTCATCATCAAATGACGCTATCATGATCGTATTTTTTTGTTGTCCAAAAGTAAAAGATTATTGAATAGTTTTAATTTTATTTTAATCAGTTTCTTAGTTTTCAAACGCGGGTTTCTTATTTGGTCATAGTTTTGTAATTTTGCACCTTAAATCATTCAAAGTAACAAAATGTACAGAAATTACACTTGCGGTGAACTCAGGCTTACGCATGTCGGACAGGAACCTGTTTTGGCAGGCTGGGTTCAAACGGTCAGGAACCTTGGCGCCATGACTTTTATCGATATTCGCGACCGTTATGGCATTACGCAATTGGTTGCTGACGAAAATACACCGGCTGAGTTGAAAGAGTCATTCGATAAACTGGGCCGCGAGTTTGTTATTCAGGTTAAAGGGGTTGTCAGAGAGCGGACTAATAAAAATGCAAAAATTGCAACCGGCGAGATCGAAGTGGATATTAAAGAGCTGACAATCCTTAATCGTTCTGCCGTACCCCCTTTCACGATTCAGGATGATACCGATGGCGGTGACGAGTTAAGAATGAAGTTTCGCTACCTCGATCTCAGGCGTGAATCGGTGCGTAAAAACCTTGAATTAAGGGCCAAAATGGCACATGTTGTCCGTAATTATTTGAATGATCTTCAATTTATCGAGACGGAAACTCCTGTATTGATTAAATCAACACCTGAAGGAGCGCGTGATTTTGTGGTTCCATCGCGTATGAATCCCAATCAGTTTTATGCCTTGCCACAATCTCCTCAGATATTCAAACAACTTTTAATGGTCGCAGGATTCGACCGTTATTACCAGATTGTTAAATGCTTCCGCGATGAAGATCTTCGTGCCGATCGTCAGCCTGAATTTACTCAGATTGACTGTGAAATGTCATTTGTTCAGCAGGAAGATGTCCTCAACATGTTTGAAGGTCTGGCCCGTCATATATTTAAAGAAATTAAAGGAATCGATCCAGGCGAATTTCCACGAATGACTTATGCTGAAGCGATGGAAAATTATGGTTGCGACAAGCCTGATATTCGCTTTGGAATGGAAATAAAAGATTTAACACCTTTTGTTAAAGGTAAGGATTTTAAAGTTTTTGATGATGCTGATTACATTGGCGGAATATGTGCTTCGGATTGTGGCGAATATACCCGTAAACAGCTCGATGCCCTTACCGAATTTGTTAAGCGTCCGCAAGTCGGAGCCAAAGGGCTTGTTTATGCCAGGATCAATGAAGATGGTTCTGTAAAATCATCTGTTGATAAATATTATACTCAGGAAGAGCTTGGGAAATGGCGTGATGTTTTAGATGCCAAACCAGGAGATATGCTGCTGATACTCTCCGGAGAAAAAGAAAAAACTTTGCCGGCGTTATCTTCCCTGCGCCTTGAAATGGGACGTCAGTGCGGACTGATGGACAAAGCGGATTCCAAACCACTTTGGGTGATTGATTTTCCGCTTTTGGAATGGAACGAAGAATCAAGTCGTTTTCATGCTATGCACCATCCCTTTACTTCTCCAAAACCCGAGGATATTTTGTTGTTGGATACCGATCCCGGCAAAGTAAGGGCAAATGCTTACGATTTGGTAATTAATGGAGTAGAAATAGGCGGGGGGTCTGTCAGAATTTTCGACAGTGAACTTCAGGCGAAGATGTTTAAAACGCTAGGTTTTACTAAAGAGGAAGCCGAAAATCAGTTTGGATTCCTCATGGAAGCGTTTAAATACGGTGCGCCGCCTCATGCCGGTATTGCCTTTGGATTCGATCGTCTGGTGTCAATGTTCGCGGGGCTGGATTCAATTCGCGATGTCATCGCATTTCCTAAAAATAATTCGGGACGTGATGTAATGAACGACTCACCAGCTGAAATTGCCCAGGGACAATTAGACGAACTTTTCCTTTCGCTGGTTACCCCAAAAGGTAAAAATTGATTGATTTTAACCTTCAAAAAGGGTTTGGTATACACATAACAGAGGGACAGCAGCTGCTGTCCCTCTGTTTGTTCAGGAACTGATTTCTTCCTGTTCCGGTTAATTTTCGATTTCGCCGCTGATATTTTGAAAAAGGCGGATTTTGATTTCTTCAACTGAAAATTGCTGACCCAGAAGAAACATCAGTTTTGTAACAGCCGCCTCC
>CAYHDA010000271.1:2064-6138 GCA_964355145.1 uncultured Mariniphaga sp. | reverse complement strand
AGAACTATTTGTTTAATAATAAAACTATTTTAACGGTTTTGAACACTCGTAATTAAGAATAATCAATCAGAAATTAAGAATTTGACAATAGCTGATATCCCGATATGTTAATTCGGAAATTGTTATTTTTGAGCTGAAAATTCAAAATATACCCTGATGAAGACGTTAGCACTGCTGGCATTTTTTTTTCTTTTAACCTATGCTAAAGGATATTCTGTACAACTTTCACCGGACGCAAAAATTTCTTTGCTGACTTGTGCTCCCGGCGACGAAATTTATTCCTATTTTGGTCATAGTGCAATACGAATTAACGATCCGCAAACTGGAATCGATTATGTCTTTAATTATGGTGTTTTTAGTTTTGACGCACCTAATTTTATCTGGCGGTTTGTGAGAGGAGAGACCGATTATATGCTGGCCGGACAACGTATGGCTTCATTTATGGCTTCTTACCATGAAGAGCAACGGAGCGTTTATGAGCAGGTTTTAAATATTTCTGAAACTGAGAAGCAGATCCTTTTTGACCGTCTGATGGAGAATGCCAAGGCTGAGAACCGGGTATACCGATACCGCCATTTTTCCGATAATTGTTCCACCCGCGTTCGCGACCAGTTTGAAAATTGTGTCAGTCATCACCTTCAATACGATAGTTTAAATGATGCCAGACTCACTTATCGCCAATTGATAGATCAATATGTTCCCGGAAATAGCTGGAATGGTTTTGGAATCAAAATTGCGCTGGGTATTCCCGCCGATAAATTGACGACTTATTCCGAAAAAATGTTTCTTCCTGATTATCTTCTTAAAAGTATGACCGGAGCTAAAGTGGTCCGGAACGGAATAGCTGCTCTATTCGTCTCGCCGCAGATGACAATTTTTGAAGCAAATCCAGTCCTTTCGGATTTTAGTTTTAATTCACCCGCTGTGATCCTGAATCTGATTTTGATCCTGGTGGCCAGTTTGACCTATCTCGAACATCGCAGAAAAAGAAGGATGATAGGGCTCGATTTTTTAACCTTTTTCTCAATTGGGTTTGCCGGTATTCTGCTCACTTTTCTCTGTTTTTTCTCTGAATTGGAGGCTACGGGCTCAAATTTAAACCTGATATGGGCATTGCCAACTCATTTTATTGTTGCTTTTCTTTGGCTTTTTCCGTCTTTGCGACCTAAATTAGGCTGGTATCTGAAATTTACAGCCGGAATTGTAATCCTTTTTCTTATCCTGATGCCTTTCCTTCCTCAGGTTTTCCATTGGCTGGTTGTTCCAATTTGCCTGATGATTTTATTGCGAACTAGTGGCAGCTTAAAATTAAAGCATTATTTAATTCCTTCAAAGGCCTGATCGCTTCCCGATTCACGTTTTGTTGAAAACTTCTTCCAAACTTTTATTTTAATATCTTTTTTGATTAACTGATTTTTTATCTTTGTTTCCAAGACTAATTTTAATAACCCGCTTTGACACAACAACCGAATAAATACGCCGAAACACCGCTGATGAAGCAATATTATGCGGTTAAGAATAAATATCCCGATGCTGTGTTGCTGTTCCGTGTTGGCGATTTCTACGAAACATTCGGAGAGGATGCCATTAAAGCATCAGGTATTTTGGGAATCACACTCACCCGGCGGGCAAATGGTTCTGCCAGTTTTGTCGAATTGGCCGGTTTTCCTTATCATGCACTCGATACTTATCTGCCCAAATTGGTTAGAGCAGGTCAGCGTGTTGCAATTTGCGAGCAGCTCGAAGATCCGAAACTTACCAAAAATATCGTTAAACGAGGAATTACCGAGCTGGTAACTCCCGGGGTTTCAATTAATGATAATGTACTTGAGCACCGCGAAAATAATTTTCTTGCCTCTGTACATATAGAAAAAACGCAAGCCGGAGTCGCCTTTCTTGATATTTCTACAGGTGAGTTTATTACTGCCGAAGGATCATTCGAATATATTGATAAATTATTGAACAGCTTCCAGCCTAAAGAGGTGCTTTTTCAAAAAGGGAAAGAAAAACTCTTTATTGAGCTCTTTGGAAGTAAGTTTTATACGTATAAACTAGACGATTGGGTTTATACCGAAGATTCGGCTAACGACCGGTTACTTCGTCATTTCGAAACCGTTTCATTGAAGGGTTTTGGCGTTCAGGCACTCCAATTGGGTATCATCGCCGCAGGAGCTGTTCTTCATTATCTAGATTTTACACAACATTCTCAACTTCAGCATGTATCGGCTCTGTCCAGAATTGAGGAGGATCGTTATGTATGGCTCGACAGATTCACTGTTCGTAATCTTGAGCTTTTTCATGCATTGAACGAAGGTGCAAGAACCCTTGTGCAGGTAATCGATCAGACTATTTCCCCAATGGGAGCACGTCTTCTAAAACGATGGGTAGCACTGCCTCTGAAAGATATCCAGAGAATTAATGATCGTCTGGATGTCGTTCAGAAATTCACAGAAAACACCGAATTAAAAGATAATATAGAAGCTCAGCTTCGGCAAATTGGCGACTTGGAACGGATTATTTCGAAAGCAGCAGTCGGCAGGGTTAATCCACGGGAGGTCGTTCAGCTAAAAGTAGCGCTGAATGCCATTGCCCCTGTCAAAACGCTGTGTGCCGCCTCAGGAAACAGCGTCCTCGTTCGATTGGCTGAACAGTTAAATTTGTGTCAGACTATTCGCGACAGGATTGAATTTGAGCTATTCCCGGATCCTCCGATGATGATTGTTAAAGGACACGTTATTGCCCGTGGAGTTTCTGAAGAACTTGACGAATTGCGTGATCTGGCTTTCTCGGGTAAAGATTACCTGCAAAAAATGCAGGAGCGCGAGATTATCAATACCGGAATAACCTCCTTGAAAATTGCCTTTAATAATGTATTTGGCTATTATATCGAAGTCAGGAATGTTCATAAAGATAAAGTACCGGAGACATGGATCAGGAAGCAAACGCTGGTGAATGCTGAACGGTATATCACTGAAGAATTAAAAAATTACGAGTCGAAGATTTTGGGTGCTGAAGAAAAAATATTAGCAATTGAGACCCGCCTTTTTAGTCAGCTGGTATCAGCATTAACAGAATATATTCAGGCGATTCAACTTAATGCTTCTGTTTTGGCTCAGGTAGACTGTTTGCTCTCTTTTGCTACAATTGCGAAACAAAATAAATACTATCGGCCCGAAATCAACGAGTCAAAAATTATTGACATAAAGGATGGCCGACATCCGGTGATCGAACGGGCACTTCCCATTGGCGAAAAATACATTACCAACGATGTTTATCTGGATAACGAAGAGCAGCAGATCATTATCATTACCGGTCCTAATATGGCCGGTAAATCGGCCTTATTGCGCCAGACCGCATTAATTGTGCTGATGGCTCAGATGGGCTCCTTTGTTCCCGCAGAAGCTGCGAAAATTGGTTTTGTGGATAAAATATTTACCAGAGTGGGGGCATCCGATAATATTTCGCTCGGAGAATCGACTTTTATGGTTGAGATGAACGAAGCTGCCAGTATTTTGAACAATATGTCGGATCGAAGTTTGATTTTGCTCGATGAACTGGGGCGTGGAACGAGTACTTATGATGGCATTTCAATCGCCTGGTCAATTGTGGAATATATTCATGAGCATCCAAAAGGGAGGGCGAAAACTCTCTTTGCTACTCACTATCATGAACTGAATGAGATGGAGAAATCATTCGGCAGAGTCCGTAATTTTAATGTCACAGTAAAAGAAGTCGGGAATAAAGTAATATTTCTTCGGAAATTAGTCAAGGGTGGGAGTAATCACAGCTTTGGAATCCATGTGGCCCAAATGGCAGGAATGCCCAAAAGTGTTGTGAGCAGGGCAAGTACAATTCTTAAGCAACTCGAACAGACAAATCGCAAGGATCTGCCGGCAAAGAGGGTGAAAGACCTTGCCGAAATGCGTGAAGGTTTCCAGATGAGCTTTTTCCAGCTCGATGACCCTGTTCTCAAACAAATCAGGGACGAAATAAAAAATCTTGATGTCAATAACCTCACACCAATGGAGGCCTTGAATAAATTAAATGAGATTCAGAAAATTATTGGCAAATAAG
>CAYHDA010000271.1:0-1964 GCA_964355145.1 uncultured Mariniphaga sp. | reverse complement strand
CCAATGGAGGCCTTGAATAAATTAAATGAGATTCAGAAAATTATTGGCAAATAAGCAGAAGACAATTTTCAATTAATCAATGGTCAATAAATCAATGGTCAATTAATCAATGGTCAATTATCAATGGTCAATTTATCAATGGTCAATTAATCAATGGTCAATGGTCAATAAATCAATGGTCAATTATCAATGGTCAATTTATCAATGGTCAATTATCAATGGTCAATTAATCAATGGTCAATTATCAATGTTCAATTATCAATTATCAATAGTCATTGGTCATTGAACATTTAATCATTGATCATTTTCTAAATGACCCTCGCCACTTCACCGTGAGAATGAAAATCCAGACCGCCCTTCTGAACGGCATCGGTAACTTTTACCGGGACAAACTTGTCGATCACATGAAGCATGCCCCAGGTAAATGAACTGGCCCAGATAATTGCCGTGAGTAAAGCCACCAGCTCTTTGATGATTAGTTCAAAACCTCCTCCATAGATTAAGCCGTTTATAGTTCCCGGATTGATCGTGTTTGTCGCAAAAAAACCAAGCAAAATTGTTCCGAAAACACCTCCGACCTCGTGCACGCCCCAAACATCGAGTGCGTCATCCCATCTCATGCGATTCTTGAACTGAACTGCCTGAAAGCAAACAATTCCGGACATTATTCCAATGATTGCAACAGCACCTGCTGTTACATATCCGGATGCAGGAGTAATGGTTGCCAGCCCCGCTACGGCTCCGGTCATTAATCCAATAAAAGATGGTTTCTTCTTTCCGCTGTTCCATTCTATAAGTAGCCAGGTTGTCGCAGCAAACGAAGCCGAGATGTCGGTATTGATAAAGGCAGCTACTGTGATATCATTCATGTCGAGTTCGCTCCCGGCGTTAAAACCGTACCAGCCAAACCATAACAGAGTGGTTCCAATTGCAACAAGAGGGATGTTGTTAGGTTCGTGTTCGCTCCCATAAATCGGTTCCGTTCGCTAATGTGCCACTAAAGCAAAGTGAATAACCGAAACTAAACCACAGTACTGTCGTGAGTCCCAGCGAGACAAAGCTCTGCATCATAATATTCAGAATGTTCTTTTTATTGCCTAATCCGCCATAGAAAAATGCTAGTCCCGGCGTCATTAACATCACAAGACTGGTTGCCAATACCATAAACGTGGTACCACCTTTGTCGATCATTTATATTAAAATATTAATTAATTCCGTTTTTATATAATGTTTCGAAAAAGTATAATAAATGATCATGTATCCCTATTATATAAGGGAGGGTATTGAAAAATAAATGAATACTGAATGAAATGCATATATTAAATATGGGGTATAAATAAATAAAACATAAAATAACCATTGGTTTATGTAGTTTTATTTTAAGGTAATTGTCAATCAGAATCGTTATATTTGAAAAGAAAATAATTTAAAAACGGAAAATATGGGAATGTTAAGTGAATTCAGACAGTTTGCCATGCGTGGAAATGTAGTGGATCTTGCTGTTGGTGTGATAATAGGCGGAGCTTTTGGAAAGATTGTATCTTCTTTTGTAGCTGATGTGTTGATGCCCCCGATAGGAGCCTTGTTGGGAGGAACTGATTTTACAGGTCTTAAGCTGATTATCAAAGATAAGGTGATAGAGGCGGATAAGGTTGTAGCGCAAGCGGTGACCATTAATTATGGGAATTTCATTCAGGTCTCCATCGATTTCCTGATCATCGCGTTTTCGATTTTTATGATGATTAAGCTGATGAATTCGATGAATAAAAAGGAGACGCAGGTTGCCGTACCGGCAGCGCCGGCGGAACCCTCAAATGAAGAGAAATTATTAATGGAAATCAGGGATTTATTAAAAAGGCAATAAAGATTTGAACATTTATAATTGGTAATTACTTAATTGTTACGGGTTACGAAAGGTACACAGGGGTACACAGGGTCTAAAAGGGGTTACAGGTGAAACGGGT
>CAYHDA010000270.1:0-6161 GCA_964355145.1 uncultured Mariniphaga sp. | reverse complement strand
GAGAGGCCAGCCTGATTATTATAACAGGGCTATTCATTATGATCATGTGCATTGGTGTAATAGCCTTATTACTTCAAAATAAAATAATCACCGGTTAACTGCAGTTACAACACCAAATTTTTCAGCGAAGAACCTTCTTCACCGGTGTAGTTTTGGGCTCCATGGGGCCACGTTTGTAGATAATGAGTCCATTAAGAAAATTACGCAGTAATTGATCACCGCATTCTTTGTAATTTGGGTGGTCTTCGGTACGAAAGAATGCTCCTAACTCACTTTCGGTTATGTTAAAATCAACCAGTTTAAGAATTTGAATAATATCCGTATTTTTCAATTGAAGCGCTACCCGAAGTTTTTTTAATATATCGTTATTAGTCATAGGAGGGGAAGATAATTAGGAATTAGGAATTAGGAATTAAGAATTATCAATGAATTAGGAATTATCAATGAATTAGGAATTATCAATGAATTAGGAATTATGTCCGCCAGCTGGCGAAAGGAATTATCAATCAATGAATTATGAATTAACAGACAACTATTTTATAATATTGCACAGATAATCAACATTAAGGAATATTGTTCATTAAGTATTGATCACTCAATTGCAGTGCAAATTTACGAAAAGAATCAAAAAAGCCACCCTTTGTGAGGATGGCTTTTTAATAATTTACCTTTACGATAGCTTATCTTGTGAAAAGCAATTCGCGGTATTTTGGCAAAGGCCAGTATTCATTGTCAACCACCTCTTCAAGCTTGTCGATATGATAACGGATTGTTTCGAGGTAAGGACGAACAGTTTTCTCGTATGCAAAGGCTTTATCTCTGCCGTGTTCGATAAGATTAGCTACTTTACGGGCTTCTGTCATTTCAATCACCTGTGATTTAATTGTCGAGATATGACTGGAAATCTTTCTGATTAAATCGAGACGTGCACCAGCCAATTCTTTAAACTCCTCATCTGAAAAAATCTCTTTCAACCCTTTCACGTTTTCAATCAATGAAGTCTGGTACGAAATTGCAGTTGGAACAATGTGGTTGCTGGCAATATCTCCAAGTACGCGAGACTCGATCTGTATTTTCTTGGTATATTTTTCCATCTCGACTTCTACGCGTGCCTCAATTTCAATCGGTGTGAAGATGCCAAGATCAGAGAATATTTTGCGGGATTTGTCAGTCAGATAAGCTTCCAATGCCTGAGGTACGCTTTTAATGTTTGTCAAACCACGACGTTCAGCTTCTTCAGCCCACTCTTTGCTATAGCCGTTTCCATCAAAACGAACAACCTTACATTCAATAATATACTTTTTAAGAACCTGGAATATCGCTTCATCTTTCTTAACATCCTTTTCGATCAAAACATCGACATCCTTTTTAAACTTGATCAGCTGTGCAGCAACTACGGTATTAAGGGCAATCATAGCAGAAGCACAGTTAGCAGAAGAACCGACTGCACGGAACTCAAACCTGTTGCCGGTAAAGGCGAAAGGCGACGTACGATTACGATCGGTATTGTCAAGCAAGATCTCAGGAATACGCCCGATATTCAGTTTAAGTGATGTTTTTTCATCAGGAGTCATCTTACGGTCATTCACATTCTCTTCGAGCAGATCGAGCATTCTGTTTACTTCTGTTCCCAGGAAGGAAGAAATAATTGCCGGAGGAGCTTCATTCGCACCCAGACGATGAGCGTTGCTTGCCGATACGATAGACGCACGCAATAAATCCTGATTATCGTGAACGGCCTTAATGGTATTTACGATAAAAGTAAGAAACTGAAGATTTGATTTAGGATTCTTTCCTGGAGAATAAAGGTTAACTCCCGTATTTGTAGAGAGTGACCAGTTGTTATGTTTTCCAGAACCATTAATTCCGGAGAAAGGTTTTTCGTGCAGCAGGATACAGAAGCCATGGTGACGTGCAACTTTAGCCATCAAGTCCATAACCAGCTGGTTATGATCATTTGCAAGATTTACTTCTTCGAATATAGGAGCCAGTTCAAACTGATTCGGAGCCACTTCGTTATGACGTGTTTTGCAGGGAATACCTAATTTATAAGCTTCGTTTTCAAGTTCCTGCATAAACATCGCGACCCGCTCAGGAATCGATCCGAAATAATGATCTTCCAGCTGCTGATCTTTTGCCGAAGAGTGTCCCATAAGGGTACGGCCGGTAAGGATAAGGTCAGGACGTGCAAAATACAACGCTTCGTCAACTAAAAAGTACTCCTGTTCCCAACCAAGGTTTGCCTGAACCTGGGTTACATTTTTATCAAACAGCTGACAAACTTCAACTGCTGCTTTATCAACAACATTTAAAGCTTTTAACAATGGAGCTTTATAGTCGAGCGCTTCACCTGTGTATGAAATAAATACAGTAGGAATTGAAAGTGTGGTGCCAACAATGAATGCAGGTGAAGATACGTCCCATGCGGTGTAACCCCTTGCTTCAAAAGTATTACGAATACCTCCGCTTGGAAAAGAAGATGCGTCGGGCTCCTGCTGTGCAAGAAGTTTGCCGGAGAAACTTTCAACCACACCGCCCAGTTCTGAATGATCAATAAATGCATCATGCTTCTCAGCCGTTCCGTCGGTCAAAGGATGAAACCAGTGTGTGTAATGAGTTGCCCCATTCTCCATTGCCCAAGCTTTCATTCCAATAGCCACCTGATCGGCAATTTTACGATCAATTGTTGTTCCATTGTCTATTGCATCGATAATCCCTTTGAAGGATTCTTTCGATAAATACTTTTTCATCTTAGGACGATCAAAAACCAACATGCCGTAATAATCAGAAGTGAGATTCTTTTCACGTATTACAGGGATAGGCTTTCTTGAACTAAGAATTTCAAGAGCTTTAAATCTTAATGTTGCCATAATTATTGATATTTAAGGATTAAAATATTTCTAAATAATTTTCAGCTAAATTACACTTTTTTAATATACACCCCTATATTTTTATATGTTTTTGAAATAATTCATATTATTTTAACATTAAAACAAATAATAATGCAATACTTGTTCGATTCCACCCTGTTTTTTCCGTTTTATTTTAAATTCTCACCTTAACAATGCCAGATAATTATATTCACTTTAGGGATAAACAGGCTCAATCCTGCAGTATGATCGCCCTAAAATTTGAATAAAAAAGAAAATCCGGCAAAAAGCCGGATATTTCATCAGAAGATAATTTCTTTTTAACGGGTGTAATGGAAATAAAATCTGACAATAGTTCTGATTCCATTATAAAAATTCTCAAGAGAGAAATTTTCATTTGGAGAATGGATGGCATCAGACTCAAGCCCGAAACCCATCAATATCGTTTTTATGCCTAATATTTCTTCAAAAGCAGAAATAATAGGGATACTGCCTCCACTTCTTACAGGAACGGGCTTGCAGCCGAAAACATCTTCGTAAGCCGCTTCTGCAGCATGATAAGCAGGAAGACCGATTGGACAAAGATAACCCTGACCGCCATGGAGAGACGTGACCTCAACGGTGACGGCATCTGACGCAATTGATTCAAAATGGTGTTTAAAAAGATCTGCAATTTTATGATGATCCTGATCGGGAACCAGGCGGGCACTGATTTTCGCATAGGCTTTTGAAGGAAGAATCGTTTTTGCACCTTCTCCTGTATAACCGCCCCATATTCCACAGACATCGAAAGTCGGCCGAATCCCGGTTCTCTCCATTGTTGTGTAGCCTCTCTCACCGAGTAAGGCTTTTATTCCGATTGATTTTAAATAGGCAGACTCATCAAAAGGAGCCTTCGCGAGCAACGTCCGCTCAGCAGCTGACACCTCAATTACATCGTCATAAAAACCAGGTATTGTAATTTTATGATCAACATCAGTGATGCCGGCAATCATTTTACACAATTCATTGATCGGATTGGCAACAGCGCCACCAAAGATTCCTGAATGGAGATCCCGGTCAGGTCCTGTAACCTCCACCTGCCAGTAAGCGAGTCCGCGAAGACCTGTTGTAATTGAAGGAATATCACTCGCTATCATTCCTGTGTCAGAAACCAGAATCAGATCAGCTTTCAAAAGTTCTTTTTGTGCTAAACAAAATGCAGCAAGATTGGGAGAACCCACCTCTTCTTCTCCTTCAATCATAAACTTCACATTACAAGGCAGGGTGCCGGTTTTGATCATCAACTCAAAAGCCTTGGCGTGCATAAAAGACTGCCCTTTATCATCATTTGCCCCCCTTGCCCAAATTCTTCCTTCACGGACAACCGGTTCGAAAGGATCTGATTTCCAAAGATCAAGCGGATCGACAGGCATAACATCCATGTGGGCATAAACAAGAATTGTAGGCTTTGCCGGATCGACAACTTTGGAGGCGAAAACGACGGGATTCCCGGCAGTTTCAAAAACTGCGGCATGATCAACCCCTGCCTCATTCAAAATCTTAACCCAATATTCCGCGGCCCTGTACATTTCGGGTCGATTTTCGCTGAGCGAACTAATTGAAGGAATTCTGATTAACCCGAAAAGTTCTTCAAGAAAGCGCTCCTTATTTTCTTCAATATAAATATTTATTTCATCCATTTCGTTCGTTTTATTTCCAGGCAAGATACACATTCAATTAAAAAGATTTATAGCAAAACCAAATAATAATAAATATCTAACAACTCATTTCACCGGCATTTTTTTTGGCTGAGAGTAAGTTGTAAGCCCCTTTAATCACAATTTTACCGGAAGCAATATCGAACCCTTCCGGCAGAGAAATCTCAGTATATCCGGCATCAGTAACTCCTTTACGTACCTCAACCATACGATATTCAGTGAACGATACGCCATTTTCTTTTTTATCCTTATCGAAAACAAATATATAATCCTTGTCATCAAAATTAACGACAGCGTCAGAAGGAAGAGCTGTTACTTTATTACCCGATGCCTCGATGATGGCGTTAACATACATACCGGGCAAAACGTTCTTGCATACACCCGGAACACTTGCATATACTTTATACGACTTATCTGTATTTATGGATTTCCCTGTCTGGTAGATCACCGCTTCATGTTGTTCTGTTTCATTGTTGATGAAAAATTGAATTTTCTGACCGGCAGCCACTTTGTCGGCATCTTTCTCAAATAAGGTGAGTTCCAGAAACAATTTATCGCTGTTAACAATCTCAAACATTACATCAGAGGGAGCTACAAATTTCCCAATATTGATATTTACAGCTTTCACAAAACCGGAGATCGGGGAAGCAACGGCCACTGAACTGCTGATATCGTCTTCGTGCAGATTGACCGGATTGATTCCAATCAAGGCTAATTTCTGCTCCAGCGCTTTCGCTTCCGCTTTAATATTTTTATATTCGGAAGTAATTTGCTGCATATTTTGCTGAGAATAGACCTCATTCTTATATAATTCAGCATGCCGTTTATATTCGGCTTCAGTGAATTCCAATTTATTCTTTGCTTCGAGGTAATGCTGCTGAATATCCACGAATTCCTGATTTTCGAGAATTGCCAGTGTTTGTCCCTTTCGAACTTCATTGCCGGGCAGAAGAGTTGTGCTTTTAACGAAGCCACCCATTGGCATACAAACAGTTGCAAAATTCTGAGGTGCAACAGCGACAATGCCATTTACTTTAAGTTTGCCGCTAAGAGACTGTATTTCAATGGATCCGGTTTCGATATTTGCCAGTTTGATCTGGTCGTAGCGCAACTCCACAATGTCCTCCGGAAGCACTTCCGCAACTTTTATTTCAGCTTCACCTTTGGCTCCTGTATTACATGAAACCAATAGAAGCAGGTAAACTGATATAACAGATGATGATAAAAAATTATAATTTGTCATAATACTGGTTTTAAAATATTTTTCCTGTGATAAATTCAATTGAAATAATAGTCTGATTGTAACTGTTAATTGCATCGAGGTAATTTTGCTTAATACCTAATGCACGTGCAAGATTCAGTATATAATCGAGGTAATCCATCGCCCCGGCTTTATAACTTAGGGTAGCCTGATCAATGATCAGATCCGCCTCCGGAACAGCTTGTTTTTCGTAATATTCGACGCTGCTGTGAAATTTCAGATATTCGCCAAGCAATGTATTGTAATTACCGGCTTGAAATTTTGAAAAATATGCTGCATTTGATTCAGAAGCCAGTTCCTTTAATTTCGCCCCCTTTATTTTCGACAGAT
>CAYHDA010000269.1:0-6165 GCA_964355145.1 uncultured Mariniphaga sp. | reverse complement strand
TAATTAATTAGCCCTTACTCCAAAGTCTTTACTTCTTCATTAAAATCAAACTGCAAATCCTCATGAAGTGTGGAAATTGTTTTTTTGATACGCTGAATTTGGCGGATAAAAATATTTTTGATGGTTATATTCGTCCGAAAAGGCACCTCTTTTTTAAATTTTTTGCAGAAATAGATTAACAACTCTGCCTCTGTTCGTTTTTGTCCTGAATAGCGAATGTGCTGGTTGGTGAAAGCGAGTATTTTACGGAGTCCTTTTTTGGTAAGGTAGGGAGTATTTCGACCCAGTTCACTGAAAAGCTGATCTATTTCCGTTTTTACGTTACGGATATATTCGGGTTCGTCGTCGGCCTCAAAAAGCAGATACGATAGTAACTCTTTATTTTCTTTCTTATACCTTGCCAACCTGATGCACAAATCGGGCAAATCACCCGAAGGAACATTATTCAATGCCCTTCGTAGTTCATGAAGCGAAACTTTGGTCATCGTTTAAACCGGTTTTTGCGAAGTGGTTCAAGTAAATACTCGAGTCCGTTCAACTTGATTTCGTAGATCGTTTGCAATTGAATACCTAATTTGCCTGCTGGGAAACCTTTCTGCTCGAACCATTCGAGGTACGAAACAGGCAGATCACACAAGAATGAACCTTTGTATCTGCCAAAGGGCATTTGAGTGACTGTAAGCTGAATCAAAAGGACGGGATCTGGGTTCATAACAGACAGATGCAATTAGCTAATCAAAGTATCAGGAATCGCAAAAGCATTTTTGGTCTCCCCTTTATAAGAATATCCTGCTTCTTCAACCAAAAGCTGAACTTTAGCAGGATCGATTCCATCGCCTGAAACTCTCACCTGTCCGCTCGACACATCGGCAATTACATCGTCAACACCGGCCATGGTCTTAATGCTTTTTTCGACGTGGGCTTTGCAATTCTTACAGGTCATCCCTTCTACTATAAAAGTCTTGATTGCCATATTATTAGTCTTTAAAATTCTCTCTTTTTCATGTCTATTTGCCATCCATTTTAAAATTATTCCATTTACCAGCAAAAGCGCAAGCACAATAGACGCAGATAAATGCAACCAGCTTCCGTCGTTGTGATTGTGACCTGAATGATTCATAAATCCTGTAAACCATTCGGCAGGTAAAAAAGCATCAATAAAGGAACCGGCAAGCAAAGCCCCGCCAATTATTGTGAACAGGTAAGCCATCATTGCCCCCTTTCCAAGTGATTTTGCCAAAACTGATATTGTTGCCACATTCGTTGCCGGACCTGCCATAAGGAAAACCAGCGCGGCTCCGGGGGATAATCCTTTCATCATCAGCACCGCGGCAATAGGTACCGAGCCTGTAGCACAAACATACAACGGAACAGAAACAGCCAGCACCAATAACATATTCAGCCATTTGTACGCAATGTAAGTTGTGAAAAAATCGGGAGGAATCAGCAGTGTCAGTACTGCTGCAACAGCTAATCCAATTATGAGCCATTTCGAGATATCCTGAAGAAAATCAACAAACCCATACCGCAGAAGCTCTCTTATTTTTTCTGTAAATGTCAATGGTGCTGAATCATCTGCAATATTTGGGATAACCTCTTCTTTAATATTTTTCTGAAATAAATTGGTAATTACTCCCCCTGTTACACCTGTAATAAAAGCAACCAAAGGTCGTATAATGGCTAAAGGCCATCCAAGCATTGAATAAGTTACCATAATTGAATCGACTCCGGTCTGAGGTGTAGAAATCAGAAATGAGACGGTAGCTCCTTTCGAAGCTCCATTCTTCAGGAAAGATAGTCCGGCAGGAATAACACCACACGAACACAATGGCAATGGGACACCTAATAAAGATGCATTAACAGATGACTTCAAATCGTTACTGCCCAGGTATTTGCCAATCCGTTCTTTACGAATAAAAACATGCAGAAAGCCCGCAAAGAAAAACCCGATCATCAAAAAGATGGCCATTTCGTTAAATAACTCCCAAAAAGCTTTAAAGTAGCTAACGATCAATTGCGTCATTCGGATCGATTTTTTAATTTCATTCAAAGATAGAACATTTGGGTTAAACAAATTGTTTCTTGGATAGTGTTGTCTTAACTGTATTCTGCCAGACTTATTTTATCCTAATGAATGGTGTTTTTGTGGACAATGAACAGGCAAAATAAACTTTAACAATAAACCATTTAATGAAAATCCCTGATTTATCTACAAGCTATTTAGGACTTCAACTAAAAAATCCGATAATAGCAGGAAGCAGCAGCCTGACAGATTCCGTCGAAAAACTGATTAATCTTGAATCTTTGGGTGCTGCGGCAGTAGTTCTGAAATCTCTTTTTGAGGAGGAAATCCTTATGGAGATGGAAGAGACAATTCATACTATGACCAACCGGCATTTTGTTTTCCCGGAATCGATGAATTATATGGAGACAACCGTTAAAGATAATATTTTAACAAATTATCTGGAGCTGATCAGGGAAGCAAAAAAATCGGTTAAAATACCTGTTATAGCCAGTATCCATTGTGTCTCTTCACAGAAATGGACCTATTTTGCCAAAGAAATAGAGAAGGCAGGAGCTGACGCTATAGAGCTAAATCTATTTTTTCTCTCGTCTGACAATCAGCGTGGTGAAAAGGAAAATATGGAAGCTACCATGGAAATCATCTCGCAGGTAAAGACAAGTATCAAGATTCCTGTGTCACTGAAAATTGGTGCATTTCAATCAAATCTGATCAGATACGCCGAAAATATCGATCAGGCAGGAGTTGAAGGGATAGTCCTTTTTAACCGGCCCTGGTTACCCGATATCGACATTAATCACCTGGTTATCTCTTCCGGATTTGTTTTTAGTTCCCCAACTGACCTGGGAAACACACTTCGCTGGGTATCATTGATCGCCAGCCGTGTGAAAGGAGATATCGCTGCTTCAACGGGCGTTCATGACGGTGCCGGCCTGATCAAACAATTATTGGTCGGAGCAAAAGCAGTTCAGGTTGTTTCTTCATTGTATATCAACGGATTGGATCATATCGAAAAAATGACCGATGAACTATCTAAATGGATGATCACGCATAATTTTAGCACCATCGAAGAATTCAGGGGACGTTTAAGCCAGGTAAACAGCGGTAATCCTGCAGCATGGGAACGTGTGCAGTTCATGAAACACTTTCGGAATTTTGTTTAGTGAACAGATGCGGGATTAAAATTACAGCCTTTTGATAAAACTGCTGTTTCGTTTTTGTACTTTTCGTTCTATTGAGCCAAAAATCTGTAGGTAATCGTTCCTTTCTGACGCTCAGGAGCTTTAGGATCTTCATTAAACCACGTTTTCTCAGCTGCCTGTTTTGCATAAGCCAGAATAGTCAGATCGGATATTTGTGGGTTTGGACGCGGATTGGCACTCAGTACAGCACCGTCACGCCCGACTACAATATCAACAATCACGTCGCCGCCACCCTCAGCCAGATAAACCGGAATTGGTAATCTGGCATGGTATCGGTTCTCGAGTGAATAGTGAATATTCGATTTTCCCTTGAAATTTGATTGCTTAACCTCTTCGCGGGTTTTTCCCTCGGCATTGTCAACCGGCATTGGAATATCCCCTATCTTGGGAATTTTTGCAGCCAGTGTTTTATTCACATCATTGACTAACTTTTTGGCTGCTGCAATCTCTTTATTATACGCTTTATCAAAAAATGGATCATTTGATTGAGCCGACGTTTTCGAAGTGCTTTTAGCAGCATCATTTACCGCCCGGTTCGAAGCCAGCTGATTTGAGCCTGGCTGCTGCAGGGGTGCAGCACTTTCCAACTCTTTCTTTTTTTCAGGCTCTGGAATTTTTTCCTCAGGGATTACAATATCCAATAAAACACCCTCCAATGGAGAAACTTTGTTAATATTAAGCTGTGAGAAAAGAAGAATAATCAAAATAATGACATGAAAAGTCAGCGTAGTGATAACTCCGTAAATATGACGCTTATATATTTCTCTAACTTTTCCCATTTCGTGTGGGCAAAAATAAGCAATTTAAACTGCTCCTTTTACCTCAGATGATCATAAAAAATATTGCTGCCTTTTTTTAATGGATTTATCCCACGAAAGAGAACTACCTTTGAACTTTGAAATGAAATTGGGAAAGTGAAAGTTTGTATTGCCGAAAAACCAAGTGTTGCGAAGGAAATTGCCGCTATTATAGGGGCTAAAAGCCGTATGGATGGCTATTTTGAAGGAAATGGTTATCAGGTAACCTGGACTTTCGGACATCTTTGTACCCTAAAAGAGCCAAATGATTATAGTGATAAATGGAAATCCTGGGATTTACGGATGCTTCCAATGCTGCCGGAAAAATTTGGCATCAAACTGATCAGCAACAGCGGTGTAAAAAAACAGTTTGATATAATTGAAAGACTTGTAAACAACGCCGATGAAGTGATCAACTGTGGTGATGCAGGACAAGAAGGAGAACTGATACAGCGATGGGTACTTTCGAAAGCCGGAAATAACAAGCCACTAAAACGGCTATGGATATCGTCACTTACCGAGGAAGCGATAAAAGAAGGTTTTGACCATTTGCGTGACGGTCATGAATTCGATAATTTGTATGCTGCCGGAAGTGCCCGTGCTATTGGCGACTGGCTGCTTGGAATGAATGCCACAAGGCTTTACACTCTTAAATACGGTCAAAACAAGCAGGTCCTTTCGATCGGAAGGGTGCAAACTCCTACCCTTTCGTTGATAGTGACGCGGCAACTCGAAATTGACAATTTCAAGCCGGAGCCTTACTGGGAGCTTAAAACGAAATACCGTGAAGCTATATTTTCAGCTGCTTCGGGACGTTTCACCAGTCAGGAGAAGGCCTTGGTAAAACTATCTGAGATCATAGGACACGAATTTTATATTGTCTCGTATGATAAGAAAACGGGCAGCGAAGCACCGTTGCGACTTTTCGACCTCACTTCGTTGCAAGTCGATTGTAACCGGAAATATGGATTTACTGCTGAGGAGACATTGCGGCTGATTCAAAGTTTATATGAAAAGAAACTTACTACTTATCCGCGTGTCGACACTACTTATCTCCCGGAAGATATCTATCCTAAAGTACCCGGCATTCTTGCTAAATTAACTCCCTATCAGGAATTCATCACGCCGCTGCTGGCAGCAAAAATCAAAAAATCTTCCAAGATTTTCGACAACAAGAAAATTACTGATCACCATGCCATTATTCCGACAGGCATTTTGTCAAATTCCCTGACTCCGGAAGAACGGAAAGTTTACGATATGGTGGCGCGCCGTTTTATCAGCGCTTTTTATCCCGATTGTAAGGTGTCGAATGTTACCGTTATTGGCGAGGTCCGGAAGGTGGAATTTAAGGCAACAGGAAAACAGATCCTTGAGCCCGGATGGCGGGTGGTATATAAGGAAGATGCCGGCAAAATCTCTGCTGATGAAAATATTCTTCCGTTATTCGTGACAGGTGAACACGGGCCACATGAGCCGGAGATGGCCGAAAAGATGACCCAGCCCCCAAAACATTTTACCGAGGCGACACTCTTAAGAGCAATGGAGACAGCAGGAAAAAATGTGGACGATGAAGAACTTCGTGATCTACTCAAACAAAACGGCATCGGACGGCCTTCAACCCGTGCAAACATCATTGAGACACTTTTCAGGCGTAAATATATCAGCCGGGACAAGAAAAAAATTGTGGCCAATCCTACCGGGATTGAGTTAATACAGATCATCGAAAATGAATTGCTCAAATCGGCAGAGCTCACCGGAATTTGGGAAAAAAAACTAAGGCAGATTGAAGGGGGCGAATATCAAATTTCTGCATTTATGATCGAGCTCAAGGAAATGGTTTCTGAGATAGTGAGACAGGTAAAACAATCAGCTGGCAAGACAATTACAGTAGCTCCTGCGGAAACAAAAGCAGTTGTTGAAAAAGTGAAAATAGCTGAAAAGGAACCTAAGTCCAAAACAAATGAATTGAAAAATGCCATTGTTTGTCCAAAATGTAAAACAGGAGCAGTAATTCAGGGTAAAACTACCTGGGGCTGCTCTGCCTACCGGGATGGATGCGATTTCAGACTTCCCTTTGAATATGCCGGAAAGAAACTGAGTGAATCCAACATAAAGGCGTTGTGCGCAAAAGGGAAAAGCGGCG
>CAYHDA010000268.1:0-6170 GCA_964355145.1 uncultured Mariniphaga sp. | reverse complement strand
CGAACTTGTCTTTTTACAGCATCACTTACAGCATCACTTGCAGCATCAATCCGCTCTTTTCTTTCTGAAAGACTTCTAGGACCATGAAATGTAAGTACAATACCAGTGGAAGTTTCTTTCCATTCAGGTGCTTTTAAACCTGCATCTTTACATTCTTCAACTACTCTGATTGTACCTCGCCCAAGCTTGTCAATTAAACCACGAAGAAATACAACATGAGCAATATCAGGATTAACAGGATGTGAATCGTGATTTTTCTTTAAGTCACTAATTTTAATATCATCAGGTAGTTTACCACTATTTGAGATGATAAATTTATCAGGATAAACACTTATTGAAACACTACTTGAAAAGCTACTGTAATCGCGATGCAATAAGGCATTAATAATGCCTTCTTGCAGGGCTTTCTTCGGAAATGCAAAGTCCTGACGCTTCCATTGGTTCTTATCAAAAACACTTCGTACACCTAACCCATTCACATATTTCTCTAATTCATCTCTGATACTAAATAGGTTGCCTTCCAAAACTTCATTCCTTATTAAATTGTCATCGGTTTTACTTTCGGCATATTCGGTTAAACGCACCCTGATTTGTGGAATAAATCTGCTTGGCTTTCTACCGAAAAGTACAACACAGGCATTTGTGAAGGAACCATTTATATAAAGGCCATAGTGCGTTAAAAACCCCAATATGTCGTCACTTTCAAAATTGCTCCTGTGGTTTTTACGTGATTCATTGATGGTATCATTAATTAGTTTTTCATCCAAATCATCTAATTCCACACCTAAGGATATTTGCTTTTCCCAGTGTTGTTCAGCTAGTTGACGGCCATGAATTAATTCGGAAATCTCCTTAGAAGTTGCTTTTTGAGTTCCTGCACCTCTGCGATAAAAAATACTGCCATCGAAAATATAAGGCTGTTTTGAACCACCCCAAACTTTAAGCACCAACATTTGCTTTTGCCCGATATTTTCAACAGAATAGTTTATTGGAGCATCGGGAACAATGGCGGCTAACAGAAATGCTTTTAGTTCTTGTTCAATCACATGGGCATTTTCAAGACCAATCACTTTGCCTTCATGAGTGACGCCAACAACCACCCAGCCACCGCTTCCGTTTAAAAAGCTACAAAGCGTTTTTGCAATGGTATCCTTTCGAGCAACTTCCATAAATTCAAGCTGTTCGCTTTCACCTTGTTTAATAAGGTCTTTTATAAGTTGTTCACTATTCATTATTTCTATTATTAAGTTCTTCTTTTCTTAATTCAAGGTTGCTAAATTGAGTATCAATAAAAGCGAGTACTTCACTTGTTTTGAAGAAAGGTTGAACCCATTTATGTCGTACTAAATTGTACATATCCACAACCTTAACACTATCTAAAACACTTGTTGGCTTTATTTCGAAATCAGTGCGCTGTTTGTTTTCATCAAACATAAACTGTTGTAATAGTTTGCGGGTGTATTCAATATAATTGTGAGCTACAAACCACATGGGTTTATTTTCATATATTGCTTTCTGAAATTCTTTGTGTGTAATTCCGGAACCATATCGGGGAAAAATGATTCCGAAAAATAAATCACAATCTTCAACGGCTTTTAAACAGGCTTCTGTTGGGTCGTCATCAATTGGAACGTAAACTGTTCCTTCTTTAGACATGATAACCTCATAACCAAAACCTTCAAGTGTGTATTTTATTTGGTCAAGATCAGAGTCAGAGCCATAAATTGTGGAAGATACTAATATTTTTAATTTGTCTCCAGCCATTTAATATTGGGTGAGTTTTTCAGTCATTTGTTTCAGAATTCAGTTATAATTTCGTCGTATATGTTGTCTTTTTAAAATGAACGCTAAATATTCCCTCCTGTCTAAATAACCGTATGTACTTCAGGTGGCGGCGGCGGCAACCTCATTTCAGCAGTTGCACCAACAGACCGGTTTCCCATGCTTACTGATGCGGAAACCCATTTGAAAAACTGACGGAAAGTGGCGCTGTCTGTGGTATCAAGACTTACCACGTTGTCTGTAAGTTCTTTTAGTTTAGCCGTATCCGCTTTAGAACCAGCAGCACATGCTATTATACTTCCGAAGTGCCGGCGTTTTACCTCCGGAATCATCTGCATATACAACTGATTATCGGATGGTTTTCCGTTAGTCATAATAAACAGCAGTGGCATCCAGTCTCCTTTTATTTCTGAAGTAGTTAATTGTATTTCCTGATCAACCCTTTCGCAAAGGAATCTAAGCGCTTCGCCCAGATGTGTTCCCCCCGATTCAGGAAGAATAATTTCGGGTAATTGCAGACTTTCCAATTCCGTGAGTGGTAATATCTGGTCTGCAGTGCGGTTAAAAGTGATCAGGCTGATGTGAACCGATTCCAATGCAAACGGATCCTGCCGTAAGCTTGCAACCATCGATTCGAGTCCAACTTTAATGGACTCGATTGGCTCGCCGTGCATGGCGCCGGAAGTCTGAATCAGTATATAGACAGGTAATCTTCTCATTTTTAAGAATCTATTTTAATTATTTTAAAGTCAATGGCAATTCGAAAGGAGGCTATCGTCTTTTTATAACTTCCTGCAGCCAGTTAACCTGTAGCCTAAATATCATCTTTTTTTGCATAACCTCGGAAATTTCTCACTGTGTTTTAGTTAAAAAACGAGCAGTACATGTTTGTCCTACCCGTTTTTAACAAGAATAAATTGTGCTGTATTTAAACAACAATATTGACTTCGGGTGGGGGGGGAGGCAGTTCGTTAAGTCCTGTGACCTCTTTACCACTTGCTTCAATTTTCTGACTACCTGAACTGACCGATGCAGATACCCATTTAAAGAAGGCTTTTATTGTTGCAGAATCGGCTGTGTCAAGCTGAACAACCACGTCTGTGATTTGCTTCAAAACAGAAGTATTCGCTCCTGAACCTGCGGCGCAAGCCACTACCATTCCAAATTTACGTTTTTTAAATTCAGCGAGTCCTTTCTGCCAGTTGTCGGTAGGTTCACCATCTGTCATCAGGAATACAAGTGGTTTCCAGTCACCTTTTTGTTCGAGCGTTGTCGTGGCGACTTCGCTGTCGGATCGCGAGGCCAGTAAAGATAATGCATCACCCAAGGCCGTCGTTCCGTTTGCCTGAATATCGGGCATCTGAAACATCGAAAGTTCGGTCAGCGGCACCAATTGACGCGCAGAACTATCAAAAGTGATCACACTTAGGAAGGCTGTTTCAAGCGCGTAAGGATCCTGACGTAATGTAGATACCAAAACCTGAACGCCGTTCTTAACAGCTTCGATCGGTTCTCCGGTCATTGAGCCGGAAGTATCCAAAACTAAATAAACTGGTAATCTTCTCATCTTATAAATACTTGCTAACTACGCTGTTTAATGTCCCTTTCAGATCTTTGTCAGATGTTGGCTCACCAATTGCGTTGAATTTCCATTCACCATTCTTTTTGTAGAACACACCTAATACCATCGAAACATGACCTGCGAAATTGGGGCCGTTCGCAATATCATAAGTTGCGAAAATCTCATTTACGCGAGTGGAAGTACCTTCATAAATCCGTATGGAAGCAAAAGGGATTGTTTTAAAATCCTGACCCCGAAAGCTGTTCAGAACAAAGGCAATTTTAGTAACCGAAGAATCGAGTTTACTAAGATCGACAGAAATAACTTCGTTGTCAAGTCCATCATCCCCGCCTGTATCACCAACTATGTCATCGCCGCTGTGTCGGATGGAGCCGCTTTTCGATTTAAGATTTCCGAAGTAAACCACTTCCAATCCGTTATTGTTATCATCAAAAGTTGCACAACTGGCATCCAGATCGACTGCTTCCATCTTCTTTCCACCAAAAAAACCTTTTTTCTCAATCGCTCCCCAGTTTACACCAACGCAGATGTTTACCAATTTGCTGCCATTGCTTTTTTCGAGGTTGATCCTTTGTCCTTTTTCTAATTTTATTGCCATTATCTTAGTATTAATTGTATTTCCTTAAATAATCTTCTAGACCGCCTTTGAGACCAACGCCTACTGCCTCGAACTTCCATTCTCCGCCACGTTTGTAAAGCCGTCCAAATTCAACAGCTGTTTCGATCGAAAAATCTTCGTCTAAATCGTACTTCAGAATTTCTTCATTCGTATCCTGGTTGTAAATTCTTACAAATGCGTTACGTACCTGACCGAAATTCTGTTTTCTGTCGGCTGCATGATCAATTGTTACTACAAACCATATTTCTGTTGCAGCTGCGTTAATTTTTGAAAGATCAACTTTGACACTTTCGTCATCACCTTCACCTTCACCTGTCAGATTGTCACCTGTGTGTTCAACTGCACCATCAGGCGATTTGAGGTTGTTGTAAAAGACGAAATATTCATCCGAAAGAATTTTTTTATTCTCACCAAGAATGAAAACCGAAGCATCGAGGTCAAAATCTTCGCCTACAGAAGCATTACCATCCCAGCCCAATCCGACTGTGAATTTGGGTAATCCAACACTTACGCGCTGTCCTTTTTCTAAACTAATTGCCATAATGAATTGATTTTTAGTTATTGATATACTTTTTCAATATTTCTACAAAATTATCAGTTGCCTGAGGTTCGCCAAGGGCTCTGAACTTCCAGGTTCCTTCACGCCTGTATACCTCTGCAAAGATCATTCCACAAACCCCGTTTAACGAAGCGTCGCCGGAAAGGTTGTATTTGACGATCTCTTTCCCTCTCGCGTCTACTGCACGGATAAATGCATTTTCAACCATGCCAAAGCTTTGATTCTTAGCTTTTCCCTGGTAAATAGTAACCAGGAATAAAATCTTTTGATATTTTTGATCCAGCGAATCAAGCCTCACAATAATTTGTTCATCGTCCCCTTCGCCAGCACCGGTGCGGTTATCGCCGGTTAACCAGATGTTCCCTGACGGATGTTTTTGGCTGTTGAAATAGACAACATCACCTTCGTACAAGTTAATCTCTTTTCCGTTTGGCATTTTGGCTTTACGTCCCAGGTTGACAACTTTCCCATTTGCATCAAGCAGAAATGCTATCGCATCAAGATCGAAATCATCACTTTTGTCACCGCCACCTAATAAACCGCTCAGGAATCCCCCTTTTTTCTTGCGGATATCCCAACCTAATCCGACAGTTACCTGTGATAAATCAAAACTGTCTCCTTTATCATTTTTGCGAAGGTCAATGGTCTGACCTTTTTGTAAATTAATTGCCATAAAATTGAATTTACTATTAAAAATCTTTTAAGGCTAAATTTATCAATCAAATTTAACTAGGGTAAAAATACGAGAAATATTTGAGCCAACATATATGTAGTTCCGGTGGACTCACGATAATAATCAAAAACTAATGCAAACAATCGGTAGGTGTTTATCATTTTATGCCAGAAAGACTCCATGATTTGGGGAAATTTAGGGTGAAAAAGGGAAAGCCGATCCGCTTATATTTAAACAGATTGAAAATTTCTTTGTCGGATTAAATTTAATTTATTTGAATCGTTCGATTAACTAAAATTAATTTTGTCTTAATGGCGGCATAGGACAAGTAATATTAAAATAGGTTGATCCAACGCCGACACCTCCTGTACATATATTGCTTCCTGTTGTACATAACTGACGGGTTGAGGGACACTCAGCTGCCCAAAACATATAACCAAGCATTCCAGGCGTTAAACCCGCGCCGTTTGGCATTATCCGCGTTACATAATTCCTGTCGGCATACTGAATGGACGAATTAAAATTCACACATTCAGCAACCGGTTTACTCCCTGTCAGGTACAATGCCCCCGTAAATTTGCAGGGGGCCAGTGGCGGGATTGGTGGGGCATATTGCGGTTTTCCATCGATATGTTCATCCCAGTTAGCAATAGCTTCTGAAGTTGAAGGTTGTCTTGCGGGAACCATGGCATTTGCATAATCAAGTACAGGATTAACAGTTCGTAACCAATCTGATGTTGCTTTTTGACAGATACTGATTAACCACCGGTCACCGCCTGCCAGATCAATTGTAAGGCGTGCTGCATGATCTGATCCGGATGCATCATAAGGAATTATTGTACGGTAAGTACTTATAAATGTCTCCAATCCTGTAAGATTTGCATTTGAATTTTCCTCATAATCAATCTCTATTCCAACACCTAAGGATCTGGCTGCTGATGCAGCATTGGCAGCC
>CAYHDA010000267.1:0-6252 GCA_964355145.1 uncultured Mariniphaga sp. | reverse complement strand
AAGTTTTTGGGTATAATGATAAAACCTGCGGTGGACACGGAGAGTATTTAACAATTGCTGATACTGATTCGGTTATAAATATGCCGGACAATTTAAGCTTTGATGAAGCTGCAGCCATTACAGAAGGAGCGCATTATGCCCTGGTCGATATTAGAGCAGCGAAAATTGAACGAGGTCAAAATGTTTTAGTTTATGGAGCAACTGGTGCTATTGGTTCTGCGGCTGTGCAATTATTAAAACATTTTGGAGCAATAGTAACAGCAGTGTGTAATACAAAAAACATAGGTCTGGTAAAGTCTCTCGGTGCAGATACTGTTATCGATTATCAGACACAGGATTTCACAAAGACAGTAGATAAGTTTGAATTCATTTTTGATGCAGTTGGAAAAAGTTCATTTGGACAATGCAAGCCTTTATTAACTGCCAAGGGAATTTACATTTCAACCGAATTAGGGAAAAACGGAGAGAATCTGCTTTTTGCTTTGACCACACCGCTTGGGGGTGGCAAAAGACTTTTATTCCCAATTCCGTCCATCACTAAACAAGACGTAATATTTTTGAAAGAACTTGTTGAAAAAGGGGAATTCAAGCCTGTAATTGACAGCTATTATAGGTTAGACCAAATTGTGGAAGCCTACAAATACGTTGAATCGGGACAAAAAACAGGAAATGTAATTATTAAAATAGTTGAATGATAAGAACACCAGCCACACACAGCAGATTTGCAATAGGCGGGGTTTCGTGTTTCGTAAGCTGTTTTGTGGTTACAGAAAGTTCAGTGCTCCGGATGAGCATTCCTAATGATGTTAAACGGACTTATCTTAATGCTAGTATTTTGAAAGACAGTTGAATAGTATTTAATATAAAGGGTAACTCATACAGATTGGTTGTAAAGTTAAACTTTGAGAAACAATGGATTTTTATTCGGTTCATTGGAACGCACAGCGAGTATGACAGGATTGATTCCAACACAATTTAAAAAGTATGATTATGAACATTAAACCAATAAAGACTGAATCAGATTATCGATTAGCATTAGAACGTCTTGAGTTAATTTTTGATGCAGAGATTGGAACGCCTGATAGCGACGAAGCAGATATTTTTGGATTAGTGATTGATGAATTCGAAAAAAAGCATTATCCAATAGACGCACCAGACCCAATTGAAGCCATTAAGATTAGAATGGCAGAGATGCAACTAAAGCAACTTGATCTGGTTGATGACATTGGCGGTAAAAGTAAAGTATCAGAGATTCTCAATCGCAAGAGAAAGCTGACAGTGGACATGATACGTAATTTAACCCAAAAACTTAACTTGTCTCCTGGATTATTAATAGGTGATTATCAATTAGTAAGATAAAAAGTGCGGTTGTAACAAAAACAATACTAATTATGGGTAGAAATAACGCCAGTAATGTTTCAATAGAGCCGTAATACCAAAGGCATAAAAAACGCACCCTGGTTGCCGGGTGCGTTTTTGAGTGTGTAAATCCTGTAATCGCCTGATAATCAAGCTTTATTGCGGAGACAGTGGGACGAATTTAAGTCCTCCAATAGCACTGTAATCACGTCTGTTATTGACGAGATGAAACGCACTCTGGAAGCGAAGGTACATGAGGTTGAGGAGCAGATCAACCTTTGATAAAGATGGCTGTCTCATGTATAAGTAAGATTGAGATGGCCTTCTTTTGTTTTAAATACATCATGCTGGGAACGTTTATGCACTGATGAGTAAGTCCTTTCGGTCATAATCTACCATGCATTGTAACAGATTCCATTAATTGTTGCATCAATAGAATTCCTGCCTTAAAAAAAGATGGGTCCCCTCCAGACCGGGGAGTACCCATTGACTGACTAAAAGACTCACAGGAAAGCCATACCCGGTTCCCCCTCTCACGAACGAAATGAATATTGCAAGGTTCCAGTTCATTCGAATAGTAAACTTAAATGGTTTCTTCTTGTCCAAACAATTGTCACTAATCTAGTTACTCCATTTTTATTCAAATACTTTATTTTTATTTTAAAAATTTACTTTTTTTGAGAGGGGGTATTTTTTAAAAAGCCCCGGGAGTACGTTTACAGAAGTACCGGAATATTATTTTATCCTCACTATGGAATATTATTTTATTCCATTTAGTTTCTATTCTGTTTCTGATTAGTACAAAAAAATAAGTGGTTTAATGCACTCTTCATTTCTAACATCCCTTAACTTTTACCGACCTACTTTTATTCTTCCAATCTGTCTTTTGATATATAAAGAATTAATAATCTAACGAGATAGTTGAAATGCTATTCTTATCAAGAAAGAATAAATAGGCAATTGTAAATCTCCTGTTGTTCGCCCATTCTCCCTGTTCATTGAAAATGAACAGCCCATTTGGCTGAACATTGATTCATGTACACTATTTTTTCATAATCAAATAGAAGGTCAAGATATTTTTTTTAAAATCCTTTCATTTGTTAAATATGTTCATTACATTTGTCTGTTCATTTAAAATGAACAGACACTATTAGTGAACGACTTAATTCTGATATTTTATTTAATTATCTGAATTGCAGATTATTAATTAGCATTAGTCGTGTTGGTATCTTCAGATTAGCATATAACAATAAAACCACTATTCCATGAAAAAGGAAAAATACATTCTTGATGAAGCTGTTATCAGCTTATTCAAGTACACAAATATCCAGGCTGTTGTAAAAGATGGAAGACTGAGATATGATGCATTCCTGAGTATTGCCAATGAAGAATTCGTTGCTGAGATTAAAGCTGAGGTTACGAAAGGGAACAAAGGAATAGTCCTAATGAATCTGAAGAATACCTCACGCGAGAACAACTTGCCAATGCTATTAGTAACTAAGTATATTCCAAGCGAAATTGCGAAAGAGTATGTTGCTGAAGGTATAAATTATCTGGATGTTGCAGGGAACTGTAACATCAGGCAGCATAATCTTGTGCTCCTTGTTGAAGGGAAAAAGATTGAGCGGGCAGCCAAGGTCAATCAACCACGTGCATTTCAGGAAGCCGGAATCAAGTTGATCTTTCTGTTTTTAATTGATCCGGAGAAAGTTCAACTCACATATCGTGAACTTGCTGAGCGTGCTGATATCTCATTAGGTTCTGTAGGTACAATCATGCAGGAGCTTATTGATCTCAATTTCATCCTCAAAACAAAACAAACGATGAAGCTCAAGAACACCAAAGAGCTTCTGAATCGCTGGATTACTGCCTATCATGATGTATTAAGACCCCGACTATTCAAAAAGCAGATGCGATTCGTAAGGCAGGAGAGCTATAATAAATGGAAAGAAGTCGATCTGAATCCCACCAATAGTCATGCATATTGGGGTGGTGAGCCGGGTGCCAACCTCCTTAATGGCTACCTTCATCCAGGAATTTTCACCATTTACACCGACCGGAATTGGCAAAGTTTTAAGGACATTGAGCTTGTACCAGATGAAAACGGCAAAGTGGAAGTATTGGAGATGTTCTGGGGACCACAAACTTATATGGGTATCCCTCCGGTTCTTATTTATGCGGACCTGATGAGAAGTGGAAGTGACCGTAATGTTGAAACAGCTAATATGGTCTTAAATAATGAGTTACAATATATCAAGTGAAAATTTCAGCAATCCGGTATTAAAGGAGCTGCTTGAAAAGCTAACCGGTTTTTTCAACTCAATTGATGCTGAGTTTTATGTGATCGGTGCTACGGCACGCGATATTATTTTGAGTGGAATTTACAACCAGATACCTACCCGGAAAACGAACGATCTGGACATTGCTATTGCGATCCCCGATTGGTCGAAGTTTCATGAAATTGCAGCAGGATTATGTAGTCTGGATGGCTTTGAAAAATCAAATAAGCAAACGCAGCGATTCTTGTACAAAACCTTTTTCCAACTGGATATTGTTCCCTTTGGCGAAATTGCCCAAGCCGACAACCATATCTACTGGCCACCGGAAGAAACACATGCCATGTCAGTAGCCGGATTTACTGATGTTGCAAAGCATACCCTTGAAATCTCGGTGGATAATCGCTTCACAATCTATGTTGCCACCTTGCCAGGAATTTTTATTCTCAAATTAAATGCCTGGAAAAGCAGAAATATTGAAACCAACAGAGATGCTGATGATATGGCATTTATTATCACTAACTACCTCGGGATAAATGAGGAGAGAGCAGCAACACAGCATTATGACCTTTATGAAGCGGAAGATTTTTCAACTTTTATCGCTGGGGCATCCTTATTAGGGCGTGATATGAAAGAAATCCTAAATGCAAACCCGGAAATCCTCAATGAATTTGTTGGCATTCTCCGGACTGAAATTGATAAAAGCGATGAAAGCCAATTGATTAACCAGATGATGGAAACTCATTCTTCGCTGAAATATGAAGATGTTTATGACAGCCTGCTTTCACTTACAAATGAATTAAGTAAATAATATTAACATATGTCAAATACAACGGAAACCACCGAAGAAATTGTTCTCAATGATAAACAAATCATATGCGCTTTAACAGATGCAATAAAACCTGCAAAAAGTAAGGAACTCACACTCCAATCGCTAATAGCCATGCTCAACGAAGAGTATGGCTTCGAAATGACCGACATGGAGCGGGACTTTACCTTGGCCTATGTTGATATGGAAGGTAAGAACAAGCGCATGAAAATTGACCTGGCCGTTTTTGAAGCGGGCATGCCACATGATTCCGATGGTCTGATTCGCATCTGTATCGTTCAGGATGATAAAACCAAATCGAAAGACAGCAAGAAAGGTGTCGAATCTACCCTACAGGAAGCATTGGAATCATCAGAAAATTGTGATTTTGGTCTTTGGACGAATGGAGATGAGTTACATTTTCTGCAAAAAGAGACTGATGAATGGAATGTTGTTCAGTGCCATGATATTTCTGATTTTCCAGGCGATGGACAAACCATGGAGGACCTGGAGAAATGGGCGGATAGAATAAAACCACGTAAACCTGCCAATGACTCTTTGATTAGAACCTTTAAGCGTTGCCATGATTATATTTATGGCAATGAAGGGATGAAGAAAACCGCTTTCTGGGAATTGCTCAACCTAATCTTCTGCAAAATCTACGATGAAAAACGACGCTTTATACCTTCTCCAAATGGTGAAAGCTACCGCCGAAAATTTTGGGTGGGAGTTAAAGAACAAAACTCTGAAGAAGGTTTATTGAATATTTCCAAGCGTATAAAAGGCATTTTTCAGGAGTTAAAAACTGACCCTTTATTTTCTGAAGTCTTTGATGGAAACGAACGAATTAACCTGTCTGACCGTGGTTTGGCATTTGTGGCAGGTGAACTCGCTAAATACTCTTTCCTCGATGCCACGGTGGATGTAAAAGGTACGGCATACGAAACCATTGTGTCCAATACATTAAAGCAGGAGGCGGGGCAGTTCTTTACACCAAGGAACCTGATCCGCTGTATGGTGGAAATGATGGACCCTGACGAGAATATGCGGATACTTGATCCTGCCTGTGGTTCTGGTGGATTTTTAACCATTGTTCTCGATCATGTGCGCAAAAAAAGCTAACTCAGGAGATGTATCCTGAATTATCGGGTTTATATTTGATTGAGAAATACAATACTCATGAGGTTAACGAGCGCGTAAAAACCTATGCCGAAAAAATGATCTTCGGGTTTGTCTTCCCAAACAAGGCCGTATTTCTTTTTGGTGTTTACGAGGTTGATAAGGTAGGAACGTGCATCCTGAGAAATGCCTTCGAGTAGCTTTATTTTTTGGATCAGATCAGTTTTATTCATATCTATATTTGCGAAGTGTCAAATATAAATATTATTTATCAAGGAAACAGTTTTAGGTGGAGTAGACATGTCATTAATCCAAATGAAAAACCTCCTCCATATTTGCCCACCATCCTCCTTCAGAGCAGTTGTCAACAGGTCGTTGCAATGGCATCTTAGTATTCTACCATTCCTGTGTTTTCGCATCGGCGGCCATTTTAGCCATACCAGAAGTAAAATCGTCCCCGGTATATTCCATATAAGCAAACAAAAGTCCGTCTTTGCGATAGATGGAATAGTTGCTGATGTTGTAGGCTTTGATCATTTTCAGTACTTCATGCCATACTGCTGCATGATATTCCTTGTATTTCTCAAAATTCTGCGGCTCAACTCCAATAATTTGTCCGAAACGTTCATTTTGTATCTAATATTAAGAGGTTTAATGCTATTAGTTTAACATTATAGGTACCCGGCTGTA
>CAYHDA010000266.1:4033-6261 GCA_964355145.1 uncultured Mariniphaga sp. | reverse complement strand
TAATTCGTTATTTGTCATTCGTAATTTGTCATTCCTAATTCCTAATTCCTAATTTATTTTCCCTAATTCCTAATTCCTAATTCCTCATTCCTAATTTATTTCCCCTAATTCATCAACACACTCTTTAGTTCATTTAAGGTACTTAATCCTTTGATCTCTTCGGGGAACATAGGCACCTCCGCTTTATTTAGATGACTGAATCTTTCGTTAATATCTATAATGTAGGGTGCTTGTCCTTTCTTTCTTCTGCGGCAAAAGTCACAATCTTCAGACGTCATTACGTTATTTACAATGATTTGTTGTGCAATGATTCCTGAGGTGCCAAGGTCTGAAAGCAATCTTTCTGTTTCCAGAATAGCCATTGCTTCAGGTATGCAGACCGGGATAAATTCACATTTATCTTTGTCGCGCAATAGATTTTCAATTCTTTTAACCGTTTTTTTCAGATTGAGCAAGAAAGTATCTACTTCATCAGGTTGATACGTTCCCGAGAAACTTGTGATCATGTAACGGTATTTCCACCTCATTTTCGCGGCAACTTTTATCCACGCGTCCAACATTTTTGGTGAAGCAATCAATCGCAAGGCATGGCCGGTAGGGGCGGTATCCACCACATATTTATCGTAATTTCCTTCTTCGATAAAATCAATAATTGTTTTAAAACTCATGATCTCATCAATACCGGGAATCGACAAGGTTAGCATGTCATCGATGTCCGCGTTATCGAAATTTGTGCTGGTTTCAAGTAGTTTTTTTAGTTGGCTCTGATGTGCTCCTTTAAATTCAGAAAGCGCTTCATCGGCAACTACTTCAATAGCTGACAGGTTTGCTGTGTGTTCAACTTTTACTACTTTAAATCCAATTTTTTGTTCGAGGCAATCCGAAACGGAATGAGCCGGATCTGTTGATATGAGAAGGGTTTTAAAATTCTCAGATAATGCGAGTGCTGTTGCAATGGCACAACTGGTTTTTCCAACACCACCCTTTCCTCCGAAAATGATGAGTTTCAGGTCGCTGTTTTCTAAGCCTGTTAGTGCCATGGTTTTTATTTGTTTATCCTGATTTCAAGGATTCCGTTTGTAAATTTGTGACTCAGATCTGCCATAACGGCTTTAACCGGAAGTAATAATTCCTTGCGGTAGGAGCGGCTTTTGCTGACTGCCGAGATTTCCAGAATGTCTTCTTTCAGCTCGATTTTTAAATCATTTTCTTCAATGCCGGGCATTTCAGCAATGATCATGATCTCTTTTTCTTCGTCGAAAATGTCGGTTATTGGCTCACGCTCTTCATCTACTTTGGGTCCTTCGGGTGTCTTTCTGATGTTCCCAAAGGTCTCTACTTTAGGACTGCCTCCTCCGGCAGTATTAATCGTAAAGCCATAAACGCCTTTCATCCCTTTTCTGAGATGATCGAGATTGATTTCACCTTCTTTGCTCATTCCGCCTTTCTCTTCGAGTTTTCCGGCGAGGTCAACCAATTTCTCAATACCCTTGAACAAGCCGCCAAGTCCGAAAAGTTCGAAACCGGCTTCGTCCTTTTTCTCTTTATTGTTATCTTTTTCCATTTTGCTGATAATTTTAAACCGGTTTATTGAGTGCTTCCAGTTTTTCGAGACGAGCTTCCAATGTTTCCTGTTGCAGCATCAGTTCTTTTTCCCGGGCTTTGGTCGAGAGATAAGTGTCTTCCTGCCACCAGTTGATTCCCATCTCCATGGCTTTGTCAACTGAGGCTACAAGTAATCTTATTTTAATGGTAAGCAAGTCGATATCTGCAATCTGTATTTTAATATCGCCTGCAATTACGATTCCTTTGTCGAGTACTCTTTCGAGAATATCGGCCAGGCCAGTCGCATTAATTGAATGGGTAGGTTGTGCCATAACACTTTGTATTTTAATAGTCTATCGACATTGTTTTGAATTCCGACTTTGCTTCTGTAGCTGCTGCCGCTTTCTTTTTGCCTGGTACCTTTGGCTCGGCAACATGCATCTCTCCCGCTTTTTCGTCGTAATAATCCTGAATTTCCTTCAGCCTGCCCTGGATGAACTCAAGTCTGAGCATGATCCTGATTTCCTCACTTTTCAGCCTGGTTCTCTCTTTTTCGAACATGTACAATTTAATGAAATCTGAATCCTCCTTGTTGGGAATCCCTGATCTGACGACATTCTGCATACTTTTAATGCTCTGAAGTCCTTTAATTGCGCTTGATATTGGCATGATAGTATGAATTA
>CAYHDA010000266.1:0-3933 GCA_964355145.1 uncultured Mariniphaga sp. | reverse complement strand
CATTTACAATGAGTTTTACTTTTTCCTGATTGGTTTTAGAGCCAATACGGCTGGTTTCGGAGGTAAGAATATCCTGACATATTTTCCGGAAAATATCCACCGATTTCGATGGGGTTGTATTCAAAGTCGCAAGTGTTTTTGCGATCATAATAGAACCCCGGATAGTAGGGTCAAATTCTGTTTTTCCTGATTCACGCAAACCTCTGACAATATTCACAATTATTTCAGTGTCTTTGAGTGAAAGTTCAGATTTTGCCATGGTAATCTTTAATTCGGTATCATAATCAAAATGATCAAGATCCATCGTCACCATCCTGTCGCGAAGGGCATCCTGGGTTCGGTTCACTCCGGCATACTCTTCAGGATTGGAAGTGAAAATGGCCCTGAATTCGGGATGAACTTTCATGTAATAGTCCTCTTCTTTACCTGCAGAAGTACTCAGCATTCTCTCCTGCAAAATAGGGAGCAGAATGTTGTTTGCTTCAGGACGTGAACGGGTAAATTCATCATAAATCAATGTAAAGCCATTTTTTACAGCGATGGTTAAACGGTTGTTTACCCACTGTTTACTCATATCTTCCTCGTATTTATGAACCGTATGAATGAATTTGTCATCCAGCCTTTTATACTTGTATCCTTGTTCGCTTCCGATCAGGTCGGATGTTTTATATTCAGCATCACCATGAATGATGACCACCGGTCTGCCAATTTTGCTGGCCAGGTGCATCGCTACAGTTGTTTTGCCTGTTCCCGACGGTCCTCTGAAATGCACAGGGAATCCTGCTTTAATATAAGTGAGGCCACGATTGGTAATGTCTCTGATATAGTCGGTTTCTACAAAATTTGACATTGGCTTTAATTCAAGCACGGTATTCATTTCGTTATTGTTGCTCATGATGAGTTTGGATTATTATTATGAATTATTAATTACGGATTACGAATTACGAATTTTCAAATTCCTCTTTGTTTCCTGCCTTTTCAATAATTTACTTGAAATTATTCATTGTGAATGGTCCACATGTGTTTATCCAGATTGCTCTGGCTTCTTCAATATCTTTTATTATTTCTTCTTTTGCAATCATAAAGGCTTCTCTGCTGGCCTTGAACCGATCGATGGCCTCCTGTCTTTTTTGTAATCCCTTTTTAATCCCTGTCGTGATATTTTTCATAATCCTCTTTTTTTACTGACCATTCCTCATTGCTCATTACCTCATTGACCATTATCTCATTGATCATTGCTTCATTGACTATTGATCATTGACCATTGACCATTGACCATTGACCATTCATTAAACGAGTCCTTTGCCTCCGCAACGGGAACAAGGCAGACCGTCGCCCGACTTTCCCTTCCCTTTACATTGAATGCATCTTGTGGTATTCAGGGTGTAATTATGTCCTTTTCCTCCGCATACGATACAGGCAACTCTGGCGCCAAGAGGGTTTTTCCCTGATCCATTGCAAAAAATACATTTTTTCATAGGTTCTGCCATCTCGACTAGTCCTGTACTGTCGCAAACCAGGCAGTTCGATAATGGAGACAGCAAATCAAAAGGATCCTTTCCTGTTCCGGCGCAAAATGCACATTTGATTGTTTTTGTCATAACGGGTCGTAGATAATTATGAATTACGAATTATGAATTATGAATTATGTCCGTCAGCTGACGGAACGAATTATGTCCGCCAGTTGGCGGAACGGAAAATCAGTTATGGATTAAGGGTTACCAATGACGGAGTCGAAGTGATTTATTACTTCGACTCCGAAAATGGAGTGCTTTTATTTTAGGGGGAAGTAAACATTATCCATTTTTTGTACTTTCCCTTCGTCCAGCAAAGCTTTGGCTACAAATCCAAGCTTCATCCGTGTTTCACCCAGTGGTTCTTCCATTTGGGAAACTTTCACTCCCATTGGATGATTGTTGATATAGTCGAGAACCTTCTCTTCAAATGACATTGGAGCGATTGTTTTAGGTTCTGTTTTAGGTTTAATTTCTACCGGAACTTCCTTTATCGTTTCAACTTTGGCTTCAACTGGAGTCGAAACAACCGGTTGTTCTGCTTTAATTTCAACCTCTTTTACTGCTTCTACTAAGGTTTCAATCTTTACTTCCTTTTTTTTTTCAGCTTTCCCAGCTGTTTCTTTGGCTGGTTTCACAACACCGGTTTTTCTTAACTGTGCAATGGCATCCTGCATTTTGTTCCATTCTGCTGCCCCTTGGGTTCTTTCCGATGCATAATGTCCGATCAAACCGGCACTGGCTTTTTGGATATCTTTTACTTCTTTCTGGATTCCTTTAATAGAAGTATGAATATTTTTCATCAGCCCTTTGTAATTGCCCATTCTTGTTGCTTCACCATGGGCAAGGTCTTTCCGAAGATTTTGAGCCATTTTTTGATTTTCCTTGCTGATTTCAGCTAATCTTTTCTGAAATCCGTGCAGTAATGAACGGGTATATTCAACCCTTTCGGCCAGGTTTTTACCTAATTCGGCGCGAAGTTCAGCAGACATGTCCTGATGCTCTTTTTCGAAATTATCGAGCATCTCATTGGTATCTTTAAAAATAGCCAAAACCTCATCGTTGATACTTTTAATATCCGCATTAATGCCCGCCATCATAGCGTCAAATTCCTGCATCCTGATTTTTTCATCTTCCATTCTGTCGGCGCGGCCTTCTGCAAAGAACTTATTCAATTCAGCAGCCATCTCTGTTCTGTCGGCAGAAAAATCATTAATCATATTTAAAGTTGACGTCTGAATAGCTACCACTTCTTTCTGTATAGAAGAAATTGTCTGATGAATTCCTTTCATTAATTCATTATACGTTTTCATCCTTACTTTCTCGCCGGTTGCAAGACCTTTTCTCAGTGTGGCTGCATTCGCATTTAAAACAGCAGTCATTTCCTGATGGTCTTTACGGAAACCATCGAGAGTTTCCTGGACTTCGTTTACAAGATCTTCATTTTCCTTGATACGATTTTTGAATGAAGCAAGAAGTTCCTCGCTCAAATTTTTCATTTCATTTGCTAGTCCCATTTTGTTATCTCCTTTTTGTTTTAATGAATATTGATTTCTCTAATTAATTGTTCTTTCACTTTTTTAATATCGTGGATCAAAATGTGATCGCCTTTTTCAAGAAGACTCTCAAGGCATCCCATCATTTTGTTGTGCATTTGCTGAAATTCCATGAAGGTTTTTATTGCTGATTCTTTGCGTTCCTCCTGTAGTTTTGAAATCTTTGAAAGCTGGTCTTTTACAAGGTTAATTTTTTCTCCGGCATCTTGCGCGGTAATATCTTTTATGCTCAGAAGGCTGTTTTTCAGCGATTGAGCCGTTTCTTTCTGAGCTTCTATAAAGTTGAAAAACTGGCTCTCAGCTTCTTTTTCTTTTTCGTCCAAAGCATTAAGTATGCCCGACATCATGGTGTGGTAATCTTTTTTGCGCAGTGAACCATTCTTGGCAACTGTCTCGCAAAGTCTGGAGTTTAACAGGTCTCTCTCTTTTCTGAGATCAGTTAATGAATTGTGGACGTTATCGAAAAGAGAGTGAGATGATTCTGTAATATTTTCGGAAGATTGGAATGCTGTTTGGATTTTCTGAATCCTGGTCTCATAGGAGCTGATGATATTGTCGAAAAAACCATCGATATTTAATTCCGGAATAGTGCTCATGTCTGGTTGAGGGGTTGGAGGGTTGAACAGATGCGGAGTTGAAAGGCTGAACGGTATTGAATCAGGAACTTAGAATTTTGAATAGCTGAATTTAAATTCTATTTTTTTCTGCCTTTTTGTTGGTGTAAAAAGAAGAGATTCCTGGTAACCATGCTTACAGGTCCAAGCCTGGAAGGATGTTTTAGCAAGAATAACTACTTAGCTTTAATGCTATTACGCTGCTTTTGCAGTTAAACCGATAGCTTCAGCATATTTCAAATAAGTTTC
>CAYHDA010000265.1:0-6270 GCA_964355145.1 uncultured Mariniphaga sp. | reverse complement strand
TCACCTGATAATCAAGCTTTATTGCGGAGAGAGTGGGATTCGAACCCACGGTACCCTTTTGGAGTACACACACTTTCCAGGCGTGCTCCTTCGACCACTCGGACATCTCTCCTTATTCAGATAACCTTCCCCGAAAGGCTTGTTATTGAAATTGTGGCACAAAAGTAGGAGAATTTTTTATTTAATGACCATTAAATTGGAAGAACCACGCAACAAGTTCAATTTAATCCCGGAGATATGAGAAACCCTGCTTATCATATCGTAATGAAACGTGCGGTTCCGTGCACATAATTCCCACTTTCGAACGATATTATTTGGTTAGTAAAATAGATAACTATCTAATAAACAGATATATAAAATCTTTGGCACGGGGATTGTAATTGTGATAAGCGAAATCAATTCTTTAAAATTATAATCTTAAATCTATTTTGCCATGAAACAATTAACATTCCCAATCGTCCTTTTGATGCTCACTTTAAGTGTAATCAATGTAAAAGCTGTCGAACTTACCGGTAATACGATCGCTCTTAACGGAAATTCAAACACAAGCTTTGGAAATTACGAGATCAAAGAACTTCCTGCTGTTGCAATGAACGGCGAAACATTGCGCACTTTTCAACTTACTTATGAAAATGCCCAAAAATCGGTAACCATTTACATTGATGAGCGTTCTAATTGCAGAGATTATATCGTCCGCTCCAAAAATCTGGAAGTTAAGTATGTGTGCAAGAAAACTTCGTTTGGAGTAGAACAACTACTTGGCAAACATATGAAATACAACCCAGCCGTAAATGCCCTTTTTCTTTCTCAGGAAGAATTTGAAAAACAACAAATAATTGCTGAAGGCGGATTGCCAATCCCTTCTGCTCTGGGTCTGATCGCAAGCTACTATCCAAGCTTATTGAAAAGCCCGAAACTGCTCGACTGATTTTAAATAAATCAATAATTACCTCAGCTGCAGCAATGACTGCACATTTTCTCCAAAACCTGCCGGACTGCTATCCGGCAGGTTTCTTCTTAAAAATATTCTAATATTCAGATTTTGTTGTATTTTTCAGTTTGGAGGTATTTTTTAATTTCAAATAATTAATTTTAGCACCGTCATTTACCTATTATTCATTTCCTTATTTCTTTCCTATGAAAACAATTTTCCGATTTCTTCCGGCAATTCTCCTCCTTGGAGTTTTATTCTCGTGTATCAACACGAACTACACGAAAGAGGTAAAAACCGATAAAAACGGTTATTCGTACGAACAGGTAACAAACGATCCGCTGAAAACAAGGATCTATACCTTGAAAAACGGATTAACGGTTTATCTTTCAGTTAATAAGGATGAACCCAGAGCTATGGGCCTGATTGGCGTGAGAGCCGGATCGATCAATGATCCAGCCGAAACAACGGGTTTGGCACACTACTTTGAACACATGATGTTCAAGGGTACAGACAATTTTGGAACAACCAACTGGATCGCTGAAAAAGCTTGTCTGGACAGTATTTCAAATCTTTTCGAACAATATAAGGCTGAAGCAGCACCTGAAAAGAAGAAGGAAATTTATAAGGAGATAGATCGCGTTTCGCAGGCAGCTTCCAAATTTGCCATACCGAACGAGTACGATAAAATGTCGGCATCAATTGGAGCAAAAAGTACAAATGCGTTCACCAATTACGATCTTACTGCTTACATGAACGATATTCCTGTAAATGAACTTAAGAAGTGGGTGGAGATGGAATCAGAACGTTTTCGCAATCCTGTTCTCCGGCTGTTTCATACTGAGCTCGAAACTGTTTACGAAGAGTTCAATATGTATCAGGATATGGACGATATGCGGCTGAACAACGCGTTAATGAAAGGATTATTTCCTGTGCATCCCCTTGGTCGCGATATCATTGGATTTCCTGAACATCTGAAAAATCCTTCGATGGTTAACATTATGAAGTTTTACAGGACCTGGTATGTGCCTAATAACATGGTGTTTATACTTAGCGGCGATATTGATTGTGAAGAGACTATCAAGCTGGTTGATGCTAATTTCGGTAAATATGAAACCAAGGAGATTCCTAAAATTGATTTTCCAAAAGAGACTCCTATTACCGCCCCGGTGGTAAAAGAGGTGGTTGGTCCCGAAGGTGAACAGGTTCAACTGGCTTACCGGTTTAACGGATATAATTCCGATGACCGCAAATATGTTACCATGATCGATTATATTCTCTCCAATTCTGTTGCCGGATTGATCGATCTGGATCTGAATCAGCAGCAAAAAGTGCTTCGGGCCGGAAGTACCAGTAATTTTGAAATGGATTATGGATTTCATGTCTTCTCCGGCAAACCCCGGCAGGGACAAAAACTGGAAGAGGTGCGTGATCTTCTTCTGGTTGAAATAGAAAAAGTAAAAAATGGGGAATTTGATGACTGGATGATCCAGGCAACTATTAACAACCTCAAATTGGAGAAGGTGCGCAGAAACGAGACCAATGCCAGGGCTTTCACTTTTCTTGAGACTTTCATCAAAAAATCAGACTGGGCCAGTGAACTGGCGTTTAATGATCAGCTTGCAAAAATTACAAAAGCTCAGCTGGTCGATTTTGCAAAAGCAAACTATAAAGATAACTACGTGGTCGTTTTCAAGAAAAACGGAGTAGCTGCAGGTCTTGTCAAGGTTGAAAAACCACCCATTACTCCGATAACGATCAATCGTGCTGATCAATCGACTTATTTAAAGGGTTTTGTTGCCCAACATTCTGCTCCGATAGAACCGGCTTTTGTTGACTATTCAACCGCTGTTAAAGAGGAGAAGCTGAACGAAAATGTCAATTTCGATTACATCAAAAATACCACCAATGATCTTTTTTCTTTGAATTATGTCACCGAAATAGGAACAAACCATGATCCTAAACTTGCTCTTGCAGTTAAATATCTTCCCTATCTTGGAACAGATAAGTTTACTGCCGAACAGTTTAAGAAAGAACTTTATAAATTGGGTGTTTCATTGAGTGTTACTACCGGAGCCGATCGCTCATCTATCGTAATCAGCGGGTTGGATCAGAACAGTGAAGCGGGTTTAAAACTCCTTGAGCAACTGCTTGCCGGGGCAAAACCGGACAAAGAGGCATATGTTAAGTTGGTTAACGGAATCTTAAAGGAGCGGGAAGATCAGAAAAAAGATCAGAATGTGATATCAAATGCACTTCGTAATTATGGTAAGTACGGAAAGGAATCGCCTTTTACCAATATCCTCTCAGAAGAAACACTGAAAGCGATTAATCCTGATGAGCTGGCAAATATGATTCATCAATTTTCCAAATATCCGCACCGCGCATTTTATTATGGTCCTGCTGATTTTGCAAAGGCTTTAACATTGATTAAGACGAATCATATTTTATCTGCCGAAATACTGCCCATACCTGCGGAAAAGAATTTTGCTGAGCAAATTACCGATAACAATAAGGTGTTTTTTGTTGATTATGACAAATCGCAGGTCAATATCGTTATGATGTCGCGTGACAGTGCCTTCGATCCGAAAACCATGGTTAAATCACGGATATTTAATGAATATTACGGAAATTCAATGAGTTCCGTTGTTTTTCAGGAGATTCGTGAGGCAAGAGCTTTAGCCTATTCGGCTTGGGCGAACTATATGCGTCCTTCGAAAAAGGAGGAGTCATTTTATATCTATGGCGCTGTCGGAACACAAGCGAATAAAATGATGGATGCGATCGGAGCAATGAATGGCCTGCTTTCAAAGATGATCGTTGATGAAAAATCATTTGGAATTGCAAAAGAGAGCGTGATTAAAAGTATTCAAACAGAGCGGATTATTAAAAGCAATATATTCGTGACCTGGCTTCAGAACAAAAAATTGGGTATTGATTATGATATTCGCAAAGATTATTATGATTCTGCGCGCAATGTTACGATCAACGATGTTCAAATGTTCTTTGATGAAAAATTTAAGGATAAAAAATATACATATATCATTGTTGGTAACAAGAAAGACGCGGATCTTAATCAGCTCAAAGGGCTCGGTCCGGTAACAGAATTAACCCTTAAGGATATATTTAATTATTAATGACAGTTTTTTCAAAGATGCGGCTTATAAGCAAAAAGGTTATTAAGTTTGCATCTTTGGAAAAATTGAGTTCAACGTTTCATTAATAATATTTGCTGATGACAATATTTCAGAATATTGTAATTGCCATTGTGGAGGGATTAACAGAGTTCTTGCCGGTTTCATCTACAGGTCATATGATTATTGCTCAAAAAATACTGGCAATGGAAAGCACCGAATTTGTTAAAGTTTTCACGGTCAATATTCAGTTTGGAGCTATTTTGTCGGTGATCGTTCTTTATTGGAAACGCTTTTTTCAGACCTGGGATTTTTACTGGAAATTATTGGTGGCAGTTTTGCCGGCCTTGATAATTGGGTTCTTATTTAGCGAGAAGATTGATAGTTTACTCGAAAATGTGATGGTTGTGGCTGTGATGCTTGTCCTGGGAGGCATATTTATGCTATATGTCGATTCCTGGTTCAATCATCCGGCAAAAGATCAGACTATGGACTGGAAAAGATCATTGAAAATTGGTTTTTACCAGTGCATAGCCATGATCCCGGGTGTTTCACGTTCAATGGCAACGATTGTCGGGGGTATGTCGACTAATCTCACACGGAAAAATGCTGCTGAATTTTCATTCTTCCTGGCAGTGCCAACGATGGCTGCTGCTTCAGGATATAAATTGCTTAAATTAGTAATGGATCCTAAAGCTGCGGCTATGTTATCCGATAATTTGGTGGCCTTATTGATTGGCAATGTAATCGCATTTTTGGTGGCAATGGCCGCGATTAAATTCTTTATCGGCTACCTGACTAAACATGGTTTTAAAGCTTTTGGCTATTACCGCATCGCAGTTGGACTGGCAATTATCATTATGAGTTTATTGGGTTACGATCTGAGTGTGCTTTAACGTTTAAAATTAATATAGTTTATATCATGGCAATAATTGTTAAAACAGAAAATCCGGAAGAATTGTTGATTGAAATCAAGAGGGCAATTGATGAAAAAGTAACCGATTTGTGGTCGTATGACGAATCCGGTGATTTTTCCCATACTCCCGACAAATGGATTAACAGAGCATGGCTTCGGCCTGAAGTTGGTGAAGGCGAACTTGTATTTGGTATTCTTGGAACTACCGATGTGGGTATGACTGCTTCGCTTTACAGTGCCTATCATGCTTATTTTATCGAATTTTTGCTCGATTATGCTGATAAATATTTTGTAACTGCCGCTGCAACTGCCAGAAAAACTGCCCCGGACTTCTTTTAAAGTTATTTGTTCTACCTTTACCCGCTAAAATACGCAGAAGTGGCTGAAATAGGAAAATACAATAAACTTAGGGTAATAAAGGAGGTCGATTTTGGAGTTTACCTCGATGGGGAAAAAGAAGGCGAGATATTAATGCCTTTGAGGTATGTCCCAAAAGAATGTCAGGTTGGCGATTATGTTGACGTCTTTCTATATCTCGATTCGGAAGACCGCCTTGTCGCCACAACTGAAAAACCTTATGCTCAGGTTGGGGAATTTGCCATGCTCAGGGTAAAATCCGCCAATAAAATAGGTGCTTTTCTCGATTGGGGAATTATGAAAGATTTATTGGTTCCCTTTCGTGAACAGAAAGTGACGATGACCGAAGAACGGTCATATCTTGTCTGCATCTACGTTGATGAGGAAACCCAGCGTATTGCTGCTTCTGCCAAACTGAACAAATTTCTGGATAAAATCTTGCCTGAATACACTGTGGGTCAGGAGGTTGATTTGATAATTGAGAGTGAAACTGATCTTGGATATAAGGCCATCATTAACAACAGTCACTGGGGAATTCTCTATGAAAATGAAGTTTTTGAGCAACTTGCCAAGGGGCTAAAATTAAAAGGCTATATCAAAAAAATCAGAACTGATAATAAGATCGACCTCTCCCTTCATCCCCTTGGGTACGACAAAGTCGATCCAATAACCCAGATGATTCTTGATGAGCTTAAAAAAGAGCGCGGATTTATTGCTGTCTCTGACAAAAGTGATGCAGAGCTCGTTTACCGGGTTTTTGGAATCAGTAAGAAATCATTTAAACAAGCTGTGGGAGCGCTGTACAAACGCAGGCTGATCACAATAGAAAAAGACGGAATCCGGTTAAACTATTCGGAATAAATAGTGTCAAAGTGGGGAATTTAAAATTTATGGTTATGAAAAAATTATTGTTGATTGTTTTTGTTGCTATT
>CAYHDA010000264.1:0-6287 GCA_964355145.1 uncultured Mariniphaga sp. | reverse complement strand
GCCGATTTTGAAAACTTCAGGTTGAAAATTTACATAACTAAGTCTAAACAGATCAGAAAATTATGAATGAGATGACTCAGAGCAGAAGAAATTTTATTAAAAAATCCATTTGTGCTGTATCAGGCATCATGGTTATTCCTACCATAATACCGGCATCGGCACTTGGTAAAAACGGAGCAGTGCCTCCAAGTGACCGGATTGTCATGGGGGGAATAGGTCTGGGAGGTATGGGGACCAACGACATGAGAAATTTTCTTTCGAAAAAAGAAGTCCAGTATGTTGCTGTCTGTGATATTGATAAATCCCATCGTTCGAGGGCAGAAGGTCTGATTAACCAACAATACAATACCACTGATGCCCGCAGTTACAATGATTTCAGAGAATTTCTGGAGAAGGAAAAACTTGATGCGGTTCATCTTGCCCTGCCTGATCATTGGCATTCTATTATCGCTGTCGAAGTGGCGATGAAAGGTCATGATATATATGGTCAGAAGCCGTTGGCAAGATCAATCAGGGAGGGGCGTGCGATCGTTGAAGCTGTTAATAAATACAATATCGTTTGGCAAACCGGAAGTCAGCAGCGCTCTCAGAATATCTTTCGAAAGGCGTGTGAATTGGTCAGAAATGGGAAGATAGGGAAAATACACCGCGTTGAGGTTGGCCTGCCCGATGGTCATAAAAAAGCGGGTATGCCACCGGCATTGCCTGTCCCCGATGGGGTCGACTGGGAAAGGTGGTTAGGGCCTGCCCCAAAAGTTCCATTCAGGGGGATTATCCATGGCGACTGGAGATGGATGCTCGATTACTCAGGCGGACAGTTGACTGACTGGGCCGGACACCATATCGACATTGCCCATTGGGGGCTGGATCTTGAAAGGACAGGACCTGTTGAGATACAGGGAAAAGGGGTCTATAATTCAACTGATCTGTTCAATGCACCAAATGAATACGACATACAGTGTAAATATGCCAATGGAATTGAGATGAGAGTCGCCAATATGAGCAGATATTATAGCCGGACAGGGAAAGGCTGGGATGGACGGGAGAAAAATGGCGCATTTGGAATGGGGGCAGTGTGGTATGGTGACGAAGGGTGGCTGCAGGTCGGCCGCAACGGGATGTTTGCAGAAAATCCCAAAGTACTCGAAATACAGATCGGCGCCAACGAAATTCATTTATACAACAGCTTAGATCATCATCAGAACTTTCTTGATTGCGTGATTTCAAAAAAAGAGACCATTGCCCCGGCTGAAGTGGGCCATCGCTCTATAAGCGTAGCACTTCTTGGAGAGATCGCAATGACGACAGGACTGAAACTAAAATGGGATCCCAAAGCCGAGCGGTTTACCAATAGCGAGGAAGCAAATAAATTGCTGCTGAAACCTATGCGTACACCCTGGGCACTTCCGGTACTAAAATAAAAACTTTAATAAGATGAAAAAAGGATTTACCAAAACAGGAGGACTGATTTTCCTTATTCTCCTTTCAATTTGCACAAATGGCTTTTCACTAATGGCGAGCCAAAAAGGCAAATCGGGGATAACAGCCCTGATTGTAACAGGACAGAATAACCATTACTGGCCAAATTCGACTCCGATTTTTAAGAAAATTCTTGAGGATGCAAAAATCTTTAAGGTTGATGTCGCCCAGAGCCCTGCAAAAGGGGGTGACATGAGCACCTTTAATCCGAATTTCTCTGCTTATGACGTTGTAGTTTTGGACTATAACGGTGATATGTGGAACGATGCCACAAAAAAGAATTTTGAAGATTTTGTCAAAGGCGGAGGTGGTGTGGTCGTTATTCATGCTGCTGACAACAGCTTTCCGGAATGGGAAGAATACAATAAAATAATAGGCCTTGGAGGCTGGGGAAACAGAAATGAGAAGTCGGGACCATTCGTTTATTGGAAAGATAATAAAGCTTTCCGGGATTATTCACCAGGGAAAGGTGGTGGCCATGGAAGCCAAAGTCCCTACAATGTGATTACCCGCGATCCTAAACATCCGATCATGAAAGGGTTGCCGCTGAGCTGGAAACATGCTCAGGATGAACTATATGGTATTTTGAGAGGTCCGGCTTTGAATATGGAGATTTTAGCTACAGCTTACAGCAAGAATTCGAAAAGAGATGAACCAATACTTTTCACCATTAAATATGGCAAGGGGAGGGTTTTTCATACTGTGATGGGACATGTTAGTAAAATACAGAATGTTGCTGTACAGTGTGCCGGATTTGTCTATACGCTGCAAAGGGGAACCGAATGGGCTGCTACCGGGAAAGTGAAACAAAAATTACCCAAGGACATGCCCGATGAAAATACCGTTCAATTATTGCCTCAATACAATATATCAGGTAATTAACGATCATTTTATCAGAAGATTTCTATTAGTCCGTATAAAATATTTAGCATGAAGCGTCAGACAAAAATTAGGTTTTTTCTAAAAGCAACGGTGATTTTATTGCTTTTAACGTCACAGGAATTTATTGCTTTCTCACAGGATAAGAAAGCTCAGCTTCCTGAACCAACTGTAATCCAGCCGGGGATAAAAGGAAAAGCACCATCTGACGCCATCATATTATTTGAGAAAGGGTCTTTGGTGAATTTTGAAAGTATAAAAGATGGTGCACCGGCAACATGGAAAGTAAAGGGCAATCAATTTACTGTAGATACCGAATCAACGGCTATTCAAACAAAGGAGAAATTTGGCGATTGCCAGTTACACATCGAATGGCGGTCACCTGTTAAAGATGTCAAAGCGGGCAAGACAGGACAGGCATGTGGAAACTCCGGTATTTTTCTGATGAGCAAATATGAAGTACAGGTATTAAATTCGTACATCAATAAAACATACACAAATGGTCAGGCCGGTGCTATTTACGGACGGCATGTGCCATTGGTAAATGCTTCGCTTAAACCAGGCAAATGGCAGACTTATGATATTATATTTACTGCTCCGCGTTTTAAGAGTGACGGCTCAGCTGAAAAACCAGGTTATTTTACGGTGATTCACAATGGAGTACTTATCCAGAATCATGTTGAAATCAGCGGAGTTACCCCGGCAGGAAATAAAAAAATACCGAACTTACCGGAATTGCCAATCATGCTGCAGAACCATAAAAGCGAAGTTAGCTACAGAAACATCTGGATCAGGAGATTATAATTTTAAATAAAGATAAATCAGGATGAGATTTGGCTTGCTTTTCAAAAAAAATCTTATATTTCTGTCTTTTCTTATTCCACTTATTTGGAGTGGTAATAACGTACAGGGGACTACAAAAGGCAAAAGTTCGTTAAAGCCAAATAACCTGGAAAGTTCGTTCCTCAATCCGCCTGACGCTGTCAAACCCTGGGTTATCTGGCACTGGATCAATGGTAATATCTCTAAAGAAGGTATTACCTCCGACCTCGAAGCAATGAAAGCTGTTGGTATTGGCGGAGTGATCCGGATGGAGATCAGCGGCCCTCAATGGGCGCCCCAGGGAAGTGTATTGGCGAATACTCCAGGGTGGCATGACGCCATTCAGTGGTCTATCGCAGAGGCTGCAAGGCTGGGTCTCGATTATGACCTTTCGATCGATTTTGGATACGGCAGTGGCGGCCCTCACATTACGCCGGATAATTCGATGCAGCAACTGGTCTGGAGCCAAACAACGATTAACGGTGGACAAGCCATAAAAACAAACCTGGAAAAACCGGAGCTTTCCAGTAGCGAAGAGTTAACGAAAGCCTGGCTGCGGCCTGGAGAAGAAATCAGCCCGAAAGTGCTCAGGGACATCAAAGAGATAGATTCCTATAGGGATATCGCCGTGTTTGCTTTTCTTGAGAACGCTACAGAGGAAGGCCGCAATTATCGCATTCCCCTGTTAGAGCAATACGATGGTCGCAGCGAGAAAACCCCTTTGCCTTTGCACAAAACCGGAAAAATCCCGGAAGGCGCGCTTATTCCACAAGTGGGTATACTGGACCTGACCGACAATATGCAACCTGACGGGACACTGAATTGGAATGTACCATCTGGCAAGTGGGTGGTCATCCGCCTGGGTCACGGCTCTAATTTTAAATTAACCCGGCCTTGCCCGCAACCAGCCATTGGTCTTGAGTGCGACCGGCTCAACCCGCGTGGTATCGGATCCCATTTTGAAAACCACCTGAAGCCGATCCTTGATAAGGCTGGCAACCGGGCCGGGACGACACTGCAATATCTGTTTCTCGATAGCTGGGAAGCTGGCGGACAAAACTGGACTGAGGGCTTTGATGATGAATTCCGCAAACGACGCGGTTACGCTATTAATCCCTGGCTTCCGGTACTTACTGGCCGGGTTGTTGAAAATACTGAGCAGACAGAACGCTTCCTGTGGGATATGCGCCAAACCGTCAGTGAGATGATGTTGGACAATTACGTCGATCACCTGCGGGAACTGGCGCGGCCTTATGGTATCGGCTTTTCGAATGAACCATACGGGAGTGGCTGTTTCGATAGCTTCACCTTCGGGGGTCGTATCGATTTCCCTATTTGTGAGTTTTGGACTGATTTCGACCAGAAGACCTTTCCACATTACCGTAAATACTGGTATACCTCGATGAAGGCACTAGCCTCAGTAGCTAATACCTATGGCAAGTCAAGAGTCGGGGCCGAAGCTTTCACCGGGTCACGTGGATGGATGGATCACCCCTATCTGCTCAAGGGTATGGGGGACGAAGCTTTTGCCAACGGTGTCAACCACTATACTATCCACTCTTCGGCGCACCAGGCTTACGGTTCAATGGTGCCGGGACTCACACACCGAAAATGGGGGCAGCATTTTCAGCGGCATCAGACCTGGTGGAAATTAAGTAAACCATACTTCGAGTATGTAGCACGAAGTCAGTTTCTGCTTCAACAGGGACGGCGGGCTGTGGATGTTGCCTATCTTTATCAGGAGGGTGCCCCGCTGAAAATCGGTGATGTTAAGATGGACCTCCCGCGCGGTTATGATTATGACTTCTGCTCTCCCGAAATCATCCAACAGATGGAATTCCGGGATGGGCGAATCCATCTCCCTACCGGGGTCAGTTACCGTTATTTGGCCCTGCCGGGTAATGGCCGCCTGACACTGCAAACTGCCCTGAAAATTCAACAACTGAATGAAGCCGGCGCGCTGATAGTTCTTAACTCACCTATTTTGGGAACTCCCGGTATGGAAGGGTATCCTGAAGCCGATAAAACTGTGCGGCAGCTGGCAGCAAAATGGGATACCGGCCATATGCTAAGAAGTGGTTGGCAAAGTCTTTTCATCAAAGATTTATTACCCCCTGATTTTGAGGGCGAAGGACTCAACTATACCCATAGACGATCGAACGGGACGGAAATCTATTTCGTAGCCAACCCTAACCCCGAAGACATTGAAAAAGCATGTATCTTCCGGGTCACGGGTAAAAAAGCCGAACTATGGAACCCTGAAACCGGTGAAATATATCCGCTATCGGACACCCGGGAAATTGGCGGACGAACTTCCATCCCGTTGCGGTTTAATCCGATGCAGAGCTGGTTCGTGGTCTTCCGTCAGGAGGGCGGCAAGCTCGCCAATAGTCATCGCCCATTTCCTGTATTCAAATCTATTCTCGAAATCAAGGGCCCCTGGACACTCAAGTTCGATCCTAATTGGGGCCCCGCTGATTCAGTTAAATTCGACCAGCTACAATCCTGGTCGGAGAACACCAATCCACTGATAAAATATTTTTCCGGGACTGCAACCTACTCCCGGGATTTTCAACTTTCGGATTTCCCCAATCCTGTTTTTCTCGATCTCGGGGCGGTGGAAGCTATGGCACGTGTCCGGTTAAATGGAAAAGATTGTGGCATCGTCTGGAAGCCACCGTATCGGGTGGAGATCACCAAGGCCGCAAGGCCAGGTAAGAACACACTGGAAATTGAAGTCGTTAACACCTGGGTAAACCGGATGATTGGCGATGAACAACTACCGTTGGATGCGGAATGGAAAGACCGGGAAACATTGATCAAATGGCCGGACTGGTTCAAGGAAGGAAAACCAAGTCCTGTCGGGCGCTACACCTTTACTTCCGCCCGCCATTACAAGAAAGACGATCCGCTGATGCCCGCCGGTCTCCTTGGCCCGGTATTGGTTCAACAGGAAATACCGAATAAATGAAATCAATATTCTGAATAGTTTAAACTTATGAAATACCCATGAATCTGCGCTTCGCAAACACGAATGAAGATAACATAGGTATTCTCCCGATAAATCGGGACAGGCTATCAGGCAATTAAAAAACAAATTATCTTCT
>CAYHDA010000263.1:0-6317 GCA_964355145.1 uncultured Mariniphaga sp. | reverse complement strand
TGGACCTACCTTATTTCAGCGCCGATTTATCTTTTTGCACGTAAATCGGAGGTGCTGCTACTATTTTTCTGGTTGCTTTATGTCCTTCTCAATATTGCCGAACATGCAAAATGGATACATTCAGCGATTCCCGGGGGTGGCGCTTTCCAAGGGTTTGCTTTTGCGGGAATCGCTGCGAGTATTTTAATTGACAGGGCTCAAACCCGGGAAAAACGACAAAAACTACCGCTGATTTTTATCGGGATTGCTGTCTTGTTAATGATTGCCGGTATTATTTCACACAATTTTTTTATTATTTCGAAGATTCAGGCAACACCTACCTGGGTTTTCATGTGTAACGGAATTGCCTTTGGATTTCTGGCTGTAATTTATTTTATTGTTGACCTAAAAGAAAAAAATCACTGGTTTCAACTGATCAAACCTGCAGGAACCAGCACCCTGACTTGTTATTTGATTCCCTATGTATATTACAGCTTAGCGGCATTCGCATTTTCGCTCCCGCCATTCCTGAAAACAGGAGTCATAGGACTGGTTAAATCAGCGATTTTTGCATTTGTTATTGTTGGAATCACCTTTCTATTGGGTAAAATACAGATTAAACTAAAAATTTAGGGTTCTGCACAAAAGTATACTGGAAATCAAAACTGTCCGTAATCTTACAGATCCACCGGTTGTCCCTGAATTTCAGGAGCAACCAGGGCTCAATATTTGGAGGCAATTAGTCCGAATCTTCCTATTTTACTGGTTTCAAGGGTACAACAGGAGTTTGTATCCGGGGAATATCAGGAATCACCTCACTTTTTGATTTTTTGATATCTTTTGGCTGATCTGGTATTTTCTCACCCATTTTAAGTACGCCACTTGCATGTCGGTAATAATGCCCCCTGAGATCTTTTGAATAAGCAGTCAGAATTTCCTTCCCTAAACCATTGACATCGCCGCAACGAAATAAAGCTCTGGCAAGTATCAGTTCACGCAGCGAATTGTTTCGGGTACTGGTATCAGTATCACTGGCAGGAGTCATTCTCTTTGCAGTTTGAATATCGGGCGTCGAATATCCAGTAATACCCTGAAGCTGAAGAAGATCATAAATAATCAATCCTCCCCTGCTATCGCCAATGGTTTCAAGCGCCATCGCCACTGCCCTGAAATGAGAGAATTCGCTGGCAGTCGTTAATTTTTTGGATATTTTCTCAAGCGTCGGAATTGCCTCTGTTCTTTTTGTTCTTCCCAATGCAATAATCAGTCCGTCGAGGTAACTAATACTTTTGCCAAACTGTCCCATTCCTGTGTAATTCCAACCCTGATCCCAATTACCAGTGTTTTCTATGGCTTGCTGCAGCACTTTCCATCCAGCAGGATTTCCGAGCATTCCTAAAATCCTGGCAAAAGTCAGCTGTTCTTCCGGAGTTTTCGCCTGTTCAAATGCCTCAACAATCAAAGGAACCGAACGGTTTTTATCCCAAAGGAGAATTTCCAGTCCATCGAGATTATGAGCAACGGTAGCTGCTGCAGCTCTGATCTTATCATCAGAAGGAGGATAGTTATCTGTATTGGTGAGAACTGTTTCCGGGAGATTTTCAATTTTTACGAGTTCCTTCTGGAGCGATTTAAGATCGATATTTCGGATCAATTGATTATTTTTCGCCGCGATGGCTGCCGCCCATCCAACAGCATATCCCTGATTTTGGACGCAGGGCTGCATTCTGATAACGGGCATCGCGTCGCGGTCGGCACTTGCCCCAAGTCCCGTAACAGCAATTCCTTCGATTCCCTTGGGCAAAAGGGCCCGAAACGGAACAAAGGCGGTTACATCTGCCCCGCTGTGTTCCGGGGGTTTCAGATAAAAAAACGAATCTTCAGTGAAACCATGTGTGTCGAATGAACTCACATGAATTGAGATAACATCAGGATAAGTCCGGCCATTGTAAATATCCAATGCAGATATTGTAAAATCGCCAACCATCCGGCGGCGTTCGCGTGTTTGTGACAATTTTCCAATATCATATTGGTTCGCAAATTTATCTTTCGCGACAATAAATGTCCACCAGATATCGAGCATATCGGTATCATCAGTAAAAGTCCAGTCGCTGTTATTGTAAAAATCATCGGGATTTTTAAAGGGCATACCGGCACCCTGCACTGCGACTGAATTACCATCAGTATAAACATATCCTGCTCCTGCAGCAATGGCAATATCGGAACTTCCCGACGAATCAATCACGGTATGGGCCAGAATCACCCCTTTCCCAAATGGCGTTGCAACTACAACCCCCTTGACTTTCCCCTTTTCAATATATGCGCCACAACCTAAAACGCCAAACCATATTTCACCTCCGGCATTTCTAATCTCATGTCTGTAATATTCAGTTTTCCAATCAAATACCCATTCATCGAGCCGGCTTTTCTGTCGGACGTTTCCTTCGCCAATTGTTTTAACGCCACGATCCACCTCGTTGGTAAACCCTTTTTTATAACCATGATAATAACGACCCACCATTCCCAGGGTTCCGATACCACCCAATCCGTGGAGATATTCCAATACAATTGTTTTTGCACCATGACGTGCGGCCCCAACAGTTGCAGGAGCTCCTGCAGTTCCTCCCCCCATTACAACGACATCGTACGTGCCAAAAACAGGAAGGGTCGTAGCTTCCGAAAGAACCGTTCCCTGCGTTAGAGAAGGACGAATCCCGCCAAGCAATTCGCCAACATCACCTTTTACAAATTCCGGCTTGCGCTTTCCTGATATCCTCACCGAATTAGATGCAGGAGTTTCCAATGCCAGACTTGCCGCTTCTTTTCCTATTCGCTCTCCGATGCGTATTAATCCTCCGGGTTGCAAAAGGGCAGTTATTGCAGTTCTGTTGAGATCAGCCATTCCATTAAGCAAAAACAGCCGGTTGACTTTTTGAGGTTGAAATGCAGTGAGATCAATCTGCTGATTGTCAATTTCCGCTTTTTCATAGTGACTTTTTCCAATCACGTGGTCTGGTGGGACCTGAAAAAGAAGGTCCCCGGCTTCGACCTGGTTTGGATCCCAGGTGAGATCACGGGCAACCTGTTCGGCATTGGCAAACGAAGCATACGAGCCATCTTTCATTTCAATATTAATTGAATATTCGATGGCTTTGTAAACCTTATCTTTTACTGTCACAGGCTCTGGCATCAACTGCGAAGTACCGTTTGGAAACTGTTTCTCATTGTTTCCGACTACAATAATTTTAAAATTTTGTATTCCCGATGGATAGGATGTAAACGAAGCGGAAGTAAGTCGTGAAACCATTGCCCGCGGGGTAGCATCGATGATGATTTTAGCTTTTACAGCCTGTCTTCCCGAACGGTTGGCAATTACAATACCTGAGAGATTACCTTGGGAATCAGTAAGCAGATCTGTGACATAACTGGAAAACAAAAAATCTATTTTATTATTAATCAATTCATTATCTAATGTTTGCTTGAATTTCAAAGGTGTTAAAAGTCCATTACCAAAGAGTTTCTGACCCAAAGTCGTGCCGGGAGCATCAGGCTGAATATTCCAATAACGATAAGTGCCGCAAATATCCTCACCAAGATAAGTCTCCTGTGCAACCAGAAAAACTTTTGCTCCGCTTTGTGCTGCACTCACTGCTGCAGCAACTGCTGCAGTTGAACCGCCAACAACAACAACATCGACGGTATAGGCAACAGGTATTTTACGTTCAGACTGGAAACAAAATTTAGAAGCCTTCTTTTCCTGGGGAGGAATCTGCGGAAATGCCCGTAAATTTCCGGCAGCCAGAAGTGCAGATCCGGTTGCTGTTGCGCAAATAAAATCTCTTCGTTTCATATTGATCAAATTTTAAATCATTGAGCGATAACCACGGGTATTGGTCTGCAAAACTATTTTCTTATATAGCTGGTATGAATGGCTTTTTTAAATATCACCCAATCTTCGGTGGTCATTCTATCTGGCGTAAACAGGCATATTCCTGCAGCTCCATTTTCCATCGATTCCCTTATTGCTGCTTCCAACTCACCGGGAAGGAGACCATGATTTTCGGGGTCAGGTTCGCTTAATTTCTTTTCCGGTGCCGGACAGATAAACAATCCGCTGTAGACAGGCTGATTATTTTTAAGCGTTGCTGCAGACTCTTTACACATCTTACCAATCCAGGGTGTTCCTTCGAGATAAAAATCGTTATAATTCATAGGAAAAAAAGCGTCAATATTCCATTTATCCCATTCCTGCCTGACAATCTTTTTAGCAACAGAATTGGGCCCAGGAAATACGGCAGCATTAATCTGTTTATTTTTGGAATGAACCATCACTGCCAGCCGATTTACAAGATTAGTAATCAAATCATAACGAAACTGCTTCCACTCTTCCACCTGAGATGGGTCTTTAACAGATTTGATATCGATACCTGTTTTTGACTTAAAATCAGAAACACATTTATCGCAATAGCAATAGTCGAACTGCGGAAATTCACGATCCATAACCAGCCCATATTTTTTCCATAATCCCGGTGCAAGAATAACATCCGGAAATCTTATAAAATCAAGATGTATGCCATCCACCTCAGGGATATCGGCAATCTGACCATACATTTCTGCCAGAAACTGATATACTTCTTCTCTGTCTGGACAAACAAATTTATAATGATCAGCATATGCAGGTTTATCGAATGCTGATTCACCACGACCATTAACAGCATACCATTCAGGTTTCAGTTTAGGGTTAACGCCCTGAATCAAAGTTGGTATCCAGGTGTGAAATTCCAGTCCAGACGCCTTTACAATTCTCCCGACCCGCTTATATGTTTCCGGATTCTGACCAGCTGAGTACATTAATCCATCAATTCCCTTATTTTTCAGATCGCTGAATTGGGTTTTTAATTCCAGGTCTGTGGCTTTTCCAGGTCCGCCAAGCCAGGCATAACATTTAATTTTTGTTTCATTATGTGTTGTGCATGAAAACATTACAAAAAACAAAGCAAGAGCGATAAGTTTTTTCATAATTCCCGGTTTTAGTAAATACAAAAAATAAAGCTAAAGTGCCTTCTTCCGGTACCGGTTTAATTGTTTCTCGGCACCAGGCGATTTATCAGGTAAATTTAGCAGAAAATAATATACTCTGTTCGCAATATTGGGATTTTTACTGTCCAAAAGTTTGCATAAATTAAGCTGATCAGTTTCATCCGGCTGAGCCCTTTTTTCGAGTAATGTAAGTAATACATTTACCAAATAATAATTATCGCTTTTAATACGCGCCATGATCTGCCGTGCAGCGGGCTGAGAGATTTTATCAGCCGTGCGTAAAAATTCAATTGCAATATTTTTGATTCTGAAATCTTCGCTGTCAAGTAATGGAATCACCTCCGTTTGCAAACGTTCATTGTCCATACTGCATTTCTTTAAAAAATTTATAGCCTGCCTGGATGCGTAGTAATTTCCACCATGGAGAACCCCTGATGCAGACTCATAAAATTGATTTAACGGGTAATTGCTATCTAGGGCCCACTGGAGTGCCTTGATCTGACCATAGGCATTTTTATTCTGCATAATATTGATTAACAAACCATTGGATAGCAGATGCCTTTTGGTGTAAACCGCTATGCTGTCCCGGGTTGTGCCATAAGCAAGGTGCCAGAGGGTATAGGAAGTGTATGCAGCTTCAGGGACAATCGATGATGTAAGATCAGGAATAGTAGCGCCGGTAATCCCATCTGTTTTTGCATTTTTTTGTTTGGGAGGATGAATTTCATCCTGTGTATAATATCCAAGCTGAGATGCGGAATCACTCAATATTTCGTTCAACCGAAGATAATCGCTGTCGAGGAATGGGACATGCTCTCTTTTGGTTAACTCTTCTCCGGAAGGAAGTGAATACCCCAGATATTTACCTGTTATTTCCCAATATAAAGTAATATTGACAAGCCGGCATAAGGTGTCAATGCATACGGCGGTATGAATATCCCGGCTAAATGCCTCCGGATAATTATTGTCTGAAAAAAAAATGGTAAGTGAATCGTTGGGTATGGAATCTTTGAAGTTGATCAGAACTTTACTGATCCGCTTCGCTTTATCAGGGCGAAAAGGAGAATTAAAATACATACAACCCAATTCATCAGGCTGATTACTACCCAATAAGAGTAGAAAAAAAGAGATAATAGCGACTTTCAAAATAATTATATAATAATTGATAATTAAGTTTTAGAAATAAAATAATATCGTATTATTTTTCGATCAAATTATTTAAATCTTAGCCATTAGTGATTGATGAATATTACGTTGCGGTGCTTTGCACCTTAAGAATCGTGCTTAATATAATTATT
>CAYHDA010000262.1:0-6376 GCA_964355145.1 uncultured Mariniphaga sp. | reverse complement strand
TACCACCTATGCAAATCAAAAAAGCCTTAATCACTGCAGCTGGAGCCGATCAGCGTAAACTGGCGATGCAAACGCTTGTAGATCGCGATGGGATTCGGAAAACTGTTCTTGAAATACTGATCGAAGAAGCCAGGCTGGCAGGTATCGAGCAAATAGGCGTAGTAATTCATCCCGGCGATTTAGAGGTTTATTCGGAGATTGTGGCCCACGATCCCCAAATACATTTCATTCTGCAGGATAGACCATTGGGATATGGTTATGCGGTTTTATGCGGAAAGTCGTTTGTCGGGGAAGAATATTTTCTGCACCTGGTCGGTGACCATTTGTACGTTAACCGCACGGATGTTCCATGTGCGAAACACCTGACCCAAATTGCAAAACAAAACAACTGCTCCGTTTCGGCTGTTACTTCCACCCGTGAGAACCTTATCCCTAACTATGGGACAATAGGCGGCAAACGGATACCTCCCACCAATGATCTGTACCTGATTGACAAAGTAATTGAAAAACCAACCCCTACCCTCGCAGAACAGCATTTAATTGTTCCGGGATTACGGGCCGGTCATTACCTCTGCTTCTTTGGGATGCACGTGTTATCTCCAGCCATTATGCAGATTCTGGATAAAAATCTTAAAAACTCAGGGGAGGATAAAATCGGGTTAACCGAAGCTCAGAATGAACTGGCTCAGAAAGAACAATACCTGGCACTCGAGAAAAACGATTGGCGGTTTGATATGGGAACCAGGTATGGACTGCTTAAAGCGCAGCTTGCCCTTGCCCTGAATGGTAACGACCGCGATCAGGTGATGGCGGAATTGCTCGAGTTTTTTGCAATGAAAAATATGAATTCAGCTGAGAGATAAGTTTTAGAAATTTGTTACTTAGGATTACAAATCCTTATTTAAATAATCGCAGATATTCTATAAGTTTGTAAAAAACATTGATATGGAAAATTTAGTAATTGAAAATACAGAGGACCAAATGGTTTTGAAGCTCAATAAAAAAGGATTTGATGAGGATTATTTGATTTCATTGGTCAAAAGGCTTCAAGTGGAGAGTTTAGCCCAAAAATCAGGTTTTAATTCCGAAATTCTTAGCGTTGCTGAACAGATCAATCAGGATTGGTGGAATGAGAATGGTGAAAAGTTTCTTAATGAGGTAAAGAAATGATCTCCAATTCGGTGGTTATAGATACCAATCTGGTGTTTTCAGCACTGATTCCCAGGGCATCACAAATTAGGGATATCTTGTTTGAAAGCAACATGAATTTCTATTCACCCAATATTTTGATTACCGAAATTTACAAACATAAAGACAAATTACTTAAAAATTCAAAACTCACAGAATCAGAATTTTATTTGTATTTTAATGGGATTATTGAGCGAATAAAATTTATTCCAACAGATTTTATTGGTTTAAAAAGTCGGCAAATAGCCTACGATTTATGTCATGATGTTGATATCAAAGATACACCATTCGTTGCGTTATCAATTGATTTTGCGATTCCACTTTGGACTGGTGATAAGAAATTAAAGGATGGATTAATGAAGAAAGGCTTTCATGAATTCTACGATCAACAGTTAAAGTAATTGAAGAACAATACCTGGCACTCGGGAAAAACGATTGGCGGTTTGATAACGGAACCAGGTATGGACTGCTTAAAGCGCAGCTTGCCCTTGCCCTGAATGGTAACGACCGCGATCAGGTGATGGCGGAATTGCTCGAGTTTTTTGCAATGAAAAATATGAATTCAGCTGAGAGATAAGTTTTAGAAATAGAACACAGATGACACTGATAGAACGGATGAACACTGATTTAAATTTTAATAAAAAAAGAAAACTGAGAATAGGAATAGTGGGATTGAACGCAACATGTCCCGATTAATTGGGAGATAAAACCGCTAAAAAATATCAGTGTAAATCAGTTTGATCAGTGTCACTAGTCCGCCCACTGGCGGATCAGCGTTCCATGGTGTCATCAGTGTGCTAAAAAATTATATTATGGAATATCTGCATCAAGACAAGACGGAAAAGATTATTCAAGCCTTTTTTAAGGTGTACAATACGCTTGGCTATGGCTTTTTGGAGAAAGTATATCAGAATGCCTTGTTAATAGAACTTAGTCGAATGGGTTTTGAATGCAAAAGTCAGTATCCAATCCGGGTATTTTATGAAGCATATCCAGTCGGTGATTATTTTGCTGATATCCTGATTGATGACTGTATCATTATTGAGAATAAAGCAGCGGAAGCATTGGTAGAAGAAAACGAATTCCAATTGATAAACTATTTAAAAGCGACAAATATTGAGGTCGGGTTATTGCTAAACTTTGGGAAAAGGCCTGAGTTCAAGAGGAAGATTTTTACGAATGACAGGAAAAGTAAGGATCTCGGATAACTTCATGGAACACGGATCCGCCAGGGGGCGGACAAGTAACACTGATGGGACGGATGAACACTGATTAATAAATAAAAAAACAAGAACACTGATCCGCCAGTGGGCGGACAAGTAACACTGATGGGACGGATGAACACAGATAAAAATAAAAAAAATCAGTGGTTATCAGTTTGATCAGTGTCATCAGTGTTCCAACAGTTTTCGGGCAAATCCCATCGGTAGAATTAGCTTTTCATTTAGCAGCGAAGTGTCTGTTTTGAGATTTTTAGTGGTCAAGCAAAACTCTTATTGGTGAATTCATTAACTTCGTAAAAAAAAATAAAAGCAAAATGGATGCGATAAATTTCAAAGTGTATCCTCATGAAATGGAACAAATAGAAACTTTACAACAAGTGTTTGAATTCAGCATTTCAATAGAATTAGATGAATCCATTTAGCTACGGAACTGTTGTTAGGGGTGATTTTTTTTACGATCGTAAAGAAGAATGCGAACGTATTGTGACGACTTTGTCGGGCGGTAATAATATGGTGCTTTTTGCACCACGTCGATACGGAAAAACATCACTTGTTTTTCGCGTTATCGAACAATTGGAGGCACAAGGGTTCACCTGTATATATTTCGATTTTCTGCCTGTATATTCACTCGAAACATTTGTCAGTTTGTATATTAGTGCAATCGAAAAAAAGCAGAACAATCTTCAGCGGTTAGTGCAGATTATCTCAAATGTAGTAAAAAGCATCCGGCCTAAATTAACTTTTGATGCAAATGGCAATCCTGAATTCGGTATAGATCTTACTGAAAGTACAGTATCCATTCAAACCCTTTCGGAAGTACTTGATTTGCCCGAAAAATTAGTGCAATCGGGAAAGAAAACAATTGTAATATTTGATGAATTTCAGGAAATAATAAAATTAAATAAGTATGGTTTTGAAAGTCTGTTGCGTAGTAAAATACAGCAGAAACAGCAGGTAAATTATTTGTTTCTTGGCAGTCGCACTCACCTGTTGAGCGATATGTTTAACAACAAGAACAGGGCATTCTACAATTCAGCATCACACATGCAGCTTGGAACACTTCCTCATGATGACACCATTGCCTATTTGCAGGCAAAATTTGGATTGTCAGGCATACGAATTGAATTCCCTGAGGCCTTCTATCTGATAGAACAGACGGGCGACATTCCCTACTATATACAGTTATTGGCTGCTGAAATCTGGCAATATATGATCACTTCGCAAACTCAGGTTACCACAGAAATTATTGATGCCTGTGCGAAACAAATCGTCGATTTGAAACAAGATTATTATTACGAGTTATTCGATCGGCAATCGGTGATGCAAAAGCAATTGCTAATTGCATTGGTTCATAGCAATGATAATATTTTCTCGGCTCATTATACCAAACGATTTAGACTATCTGCCGCTTCAACCACCCAAAAATCGGTGTTAGTATTGATGGATAGTGGAATTATCGACAAAACAGAACGTTCTTATTTTATAAGCGACCCATTTTTTAAGCGGTTTTTACAAAATTACGCTTCGTAGCGTAACGCCTTGAAGCGTAATTAAAGATAAAAATACTAATCACCGGCATCTACGGTTTTATAGGGAGTAATTTAGTTTCCAGACTAAAGCAAAAGCATGGAACACGGATCCGCCAGTGGGCGGACAAGTAACACTGATGGGACGGATGCTTCGGCTGCACTCAGCACAGGTGACACGGATAAATAATTAAAAATCAGTGAAAATCAGTTCGATCAGTGTCATCAGTCCGCCCACTGGCGGATCAGTGTTCGAATAATTTAGTTTGAAATTTATTATCTTTGAAAAAATATTTTGGCGATGAAACAGATGGATTATACGGCAATAATCGAAGAAAGCGATGACGGCTATTATGTAGGCCAACTTCAGGAAATACCCGAAGTAATTGCCCAGGGTAAAACGATTGACGAACTAAATCAAAATCTTTTAGATGCTTTACAATTGGTCATTGACTATCAACGTGAACACACGCTTAGTCTATATAAAGGGCATCAGATCATTCGGCATAAACTCAATTTTGCCTGATGAAACGTAATGCTTTCTTAAAGCACCTCAGAACAAATGGGTGTGTTTTAGTCCGCGAAGGCGCAAATCACAGTTTGTATATTAATCCGGTTAACGGCAAAAAATCAACGGTTGGCCGTCACCCAGCACTATCTGATTTGATGTGCAAAATTATTTGTAAACAGCTTGAAATTCCATCAATTTGATTCTATGTCGTCTATTTTGGTCCGCCTGCAACTGACAAGCGTATTCCATAATTTAAAAATCTTATAGCTATACAAGAATATACTAATCGCTTGCATACATGGTTTTATAGGGAGCAATTTAGTTTCTGCACTAAAAGAACAGCACAGCATTTACGGATTAGTGTTCGAAAATATGGAACACGGATCCGCCAGTGGGCGGACAAGTAACACTGATGGGACGGATGCTTCGGCTGCACTCAGCACAGGTGACACGGATAAATAATTAAAAATCAGTGAAAATCAGTTCGATCAGTGTCATCTGTGTTCGAAAGAAATTGAAAAATACGGAAGTGGATTTATTCGTATTCGTAAGGAAATAAGGCAATATGAAACGATGGCCTTCAATTACAAAAAATTGGGCAGTGGGTTTTTAGCCGAACTTGAATATTTAACACAGAAAATTAATTCCGGTTTACCCCCCCAGAAGACCCCCCAGAAGACCCCACTAAAAGGAGTAAAGTATCAAATAATTGAAATATTAAAATCTGATGCCTAGTCAGTTAATCAATATTATTACCTCAACTGATCCTTCGATTAAAAACAAATCGATTGATGAATTCTGTAAGGGAGCTTACCTTGATGATTTGTTGATCGAAGCAAAATCGCTTGAATTATACCGCAAAGAGGAAGTCAATCTGTATCACCGGGTAAGAGCCTTGTTCTTTCTCTATGCGATCCACCGGTACTATCTGCCGCTACAAGATAGGATCGGAACAGAAGGAATTATCCCATATGAGGCGTACGAACATTTGCTCAAACGCAGATTTGAAGAAGCAATAGAACTTTTTTTAAAGGTCCAGGAAAAAAACGGAGCTAACGAAGGAATCTCCAGTGGTCTGGCGGATGCATACCATCAACTTGCCTTTCAGACACTTGCTGATCAGGTAAGAATAAGCGTTCGCTCAACAGCCGGAAATAAATGGATGTTCCGGATTGGTCATCCGTTCGACCAGCCCTTACGAATCCTGCCTGCCCTGCTCGTCAGGGATGAACAGACCGGCTTGTATCCCTGTTTGCATGAGTCAACTCCAGTCAGGATGGACTTAAGCCACAGCGCATGGAGTGATATCTTCTTTTTAGGAATGGATTATCCCGATGGGGCAAAAGTTCTGAATATTTCTGTAAATCTGAGCATCCATCATCATTCAAAAAAAACAAATCCTTCCCCGCCAATCGAAACCTGGTTCAGAATTATTGATGAACCTGTCCTCAAATTAACAAGTGTGGATCTTGCCGCTTCAACGTCGATTATCAATTTATCAGAGGTATTCGAATTTGCGAAGGATTATCTGGGATTATTGAAGGCGGCGGTTATTGCCTCGGGGATTGTTCCTCCAGGAATGGAAGGTGCAGGACTGCCAATAAGCCATCTCCTCGAAAAAATGGTTGGAAAAGGGAAAGGCATTGAGATTGTCAGTAAAGTAAACAATATTCCTAAAGGATCGCGCCTGGCTGTTTCAACTAATTTACTGGCATCACTCATCTCGTTATGCATGCGTGCCACAGGTCAGACCGAATTCATCACCGGCATTTTAAAGGAAGACGAACGACGTCTGGTTGCTTCAAAAGCCATCTTGGGTGAATGGATCGGTGGATCAGGTGGTGGATGGCAGGACTCCGGGGGTGTCTGGCCAGGTATGAAATTGATCAAAGGAGTTGAAGCTGTAGAAGGTGATCCTGAATTTGGAA
>CAYHDA010000261.1:0-6399 GCA_964355145.1 uncultured Mariniphaga sp. | reverse complement strand
TTAGTTAGGTTAGTTAGTTTGGTTAGTTTTAGTAAAAGGATGGAGCCGCCCGGTTTCATCCTTTTTAATTTTATTCAAACAGATCAAGAACTTCATTTTTCCAGATGTCTCTGAACGGATCATTTGAGTTCACAAATGCTTCGGCCAATTTTGATTTTTTCTCTTGCAACTTCTGAATTTTTTCTTCAATTGAGTTTTCAGAGATAAACCGATAGACAAAAACTTTTTTATCCTGCCCTATCCGATGGGCACGGCTGATGGCCTGCATTTCTGCAGCCGGATTCCACCATGGATCGACGATGAAAATATAATCAGCTGCTGTAAGATTTAATCCGACTCCTCCGGCTTTTAATGATATTAAAAATATTTTTTTCTCAGATTCGTCTTGAAACTCTTCAATAACTCTCATTCGATCAGTAGTCTGACCTGTAAGCAGACTATAACTCCATTGTTCCTTTGTAAATTCAGCCGCCAGAATTTTGAGATGCTTAACAAATGATGAAAATACAAGTATTTTATGATTCTCAGCTACAAGAATACTGAGCATAGCCATTATTTCATTGAATTTTCCGGAGTCAAAGTTTGAAGCCGGGTCAATTAATCTGGGATGAATCGCAATTTGCCTTAGCCGGGTAAGCGCCTGCAAGACAAAGAATGACGATTTTTCAAGTCCCACTTCGAGTATATTATTTAGCAGCAAATTTCGGACAGCCGATTTCTCTGTTTCGTAAAACTCCTGCTGGTCGGGGGTCATTTCAACAATTATGGTCTCCAGGGTGAGTGCCGGCAGATCTTTTGCAACCTGTTCTTTCGTTCGCCTTAAAATAAATGGATGGATTAATTTCTGAAGTTTTTCAGAAACGTCCAGTGACTTATCCCGCTCTATAGGAATAATAAACTCTTGTTTGAAAAAATTTCTGCTGCCAAGTAATCCACGATTTAAGAAATTCATTTGTGCCCAAAGATCAGACAGTGAATTTTCAATTGGCGTGCCGGTCAAAACAAGCCGATGCAAAGATCTGATACCAATTATGGTTTTGTAAGTCTTGGATTCGCTGTTCTTAATATATTGACTTTCATCAAGAATCAGGAAAAAAAACTCATGTTGCGACAGTTCCTCTGCATCGTTTCTTACCGTTCCATAAGTAGTAAGAATTATATCGTAATTGACAAGCAAATCATTTAATACTCCTTTTTCGCGGCGACGGACTCCGCTATAAACATAAACCCTCAATGACGGGGCAAATTTCCTAATTTCCTTTTCCCAGTTGTGAACCAATGATACCGGCAACACAATCAAACTGGCAGGTTGAATTTTATCCGCTGTTGGATCTTCAGAAGCAAAAAGTGATAATTGTCCCGATTTTTTATGCTGAAACGTCGGAAAATTGGATCCCTTACGTTTTTGTTGAAGTAATAAAGTCAGGGCCTGAATAGTCTTGCCCAGTCCCATATCGTCTGCGAGACATCCGCCCAATCCATGAACAAACAGGCGGTTGAGCCAACTATACCCGTCACGCTGATAACTACGCAGTTCAGCACAAAGCCCCTCCGGAATTTCCTGGGATTCAATGGCAAGACCCGCAAGTGATTTAATGCGGGCACTAATAGATGTATCAAATTCTGAAACGACTTCTGCAACCAAGGTGAAGTGGCAGTTCTGCAAACGAATGGAATGATCCACCACTTTCCCAAAACTCAAAACAGTATTGTATTTGGCAAACCACTCCTCCGGAAGGATTGCGATCTCACCATCGGGTAACTTAAACTCTCTGATTTGATTTAGAATATGCCTTTTTAAACGGATAAATGGAAACGAAAACTGTCCAAACGTCACTGTTGCATAAATATCAAACCAGTCGTTTGATTGGTTAACCTGCACATCAAGCGATTGAAATCCAATAAAATACCTCTGATCAAGATTTTCCAGATCAATTGATATTCCGGATTCTTCCAAATATGCCTTATTCTTCGACAACCAGGCAATGGCTTTATAAAGTGCATTAGCCGGACTATCCTCTTCTGAATCCTGCAAATGCAAAGCATGCGTCTCGCCCTGCAAGTTTAATTTCTGAAGTTTTGAAATTATCTCAGTTTCCCAGTCCTGATCCTTTTCAAAACGATGAAAAACAAAATTGCCATCAATCACATTAAAAACAGCCACTTTTTTCCCTTCATCACCAACAGGCAAATTTTGGTCATTATATTTAAATAAAGGAATAAAAACGGGATGGCCTGTCACATCGGTTTCGACAGATAAAGTTGCCTTTTTTATTGCAGGAACCTCTATAATTTCAAAACCTGAATAGCTGATTTCATGATTCTTAACAGCATTCAGGATAAACGATCCAAAGTATTTTTCTTCCATCTTTTTGGGGATACTGATGTATTCCTTATCAAAGAAAGGCAGCAACTTTGTCCCGGAAATATTATCAAAAAAATAGAGTTTATTTTGATAGAGCATCCGGCATGGCTCATTTACCAGCAGAATAATATTCCGGTGCAGCAACGAAAGTTGATTAGCTCCATACCTGATCGACAGAAAATACCGTGTCTCCTCCTCGAGCCTGTGAAAATTGAATACTGCGCCAGTGTCCTTAAAACATAGCTCAATCAAATCCTCCTCATAAAGATTGGAGTATTTTGCCCGCTTAAAATAAACCGGAATTTCTGCATTTTTGAGTAATTCGAGACAACGAATCATTACCTCTTCAACATAAGGAACAATTTTTTTGGAAAACTCCTCCCCTTTGATGTTTTTATAAAAATCGTTTAACGTCCCCTTCTTATTGTATTTCTTTGCCAGATTCTCATCAGCATATTTTTCAGTCAGTTTAGTTATTTGTGTTTGAACTGCCGAAAAATTATAATTTCCTTCCAACAGATCATGAAGACGAAGACGTTTTATTATAGTAAAATACTTATTGTCAGGGCCATCCTCGACAATATAAGGCAATATTAAAAACCCGAATAACCGGTGTTCCGACACCGCAACTATAAATTTTTGTTCCACACGAATTTAATAAGTTAAGAGCATCTCACTGAGACTAAAAAAAATGTCAGAAAAATGCAAACTGTAAAATTACAATAAAAGATGAAGTTTCGGTGTTAAATGGCTCCTTTTTAGAATGACAATCCCCAATTTAAAGGAATATGCCAAGTATTTTGTAAATTTGCATCTTCGCAGGCTGTTCTATCGCCCTGATCAATCGGGGAGGAAAGTCCGGGCAATACAGGGCGCTATGCTTTCTAACGGAAAGGCAGACGTAAGTTTACAGTAGTGTAACAGAAAATAACCGTCCGTCAGCTGACGGATAAGGGTGAAAAGGTGGGGTAAGAGCCCACCGGTAGTCGTGGCAACACGATTAGCCGTACGCCTCATAGATTGTAAGGCCAAATATATTACGAGTTCTTCGGGACACAGGGCTGCCCGCCCTGGTTTTGGTCTCCTTCGGGAAACCGGGAGTCGTAAGGGGTAGGCTGCACGAGGCTGTTGGTGACAGCAGTCGCAGATAAATGATAGAATGAAAAACAGAACCCGGCTTACAGGCCTGCGATTTTTTTTAAATACTTAACACCAATGCCTAAATTAAAGCTCCTGATCCTTGTATTGTTGCTTTCTCTTGGACTTATTGCGCAGGAGAAAAGCGGATCAACAACTTACAGCCTATCCTTCGATTCGTATTTTTCATCGGGTAATGATTTGCCATTCTGGCTCACTTCAAACCGCAATGGAATATTCTCCCGAAGTAAAAATAATCAACAAATTATTCAGGCCGGCTTACTGAAAGGATTCGATACTGATTCGACCCAAAAATGGACTTACGCCTGGGGAGCCAAGCTTGTTTCAGAAGTCGTGGTGCCAACTGACCTCCAAGTTAACCAATATTGGTTTGGGATACGTCGCAAATGGTTTACAGTAACGGCAGGCGCTCAATCCGACCCTGTTTTATACAGTGGTCTGTCATCAACCAACGGCAACCTCGACCGCTCCAACAATGCACGGCCACTGCCTGGAATATCGTTATCAACAAGTAATTACGTTCCTTTCTTTTTCTGGAAGAAATGGTTTTCCGTTAAAGCAGAATTTGAAGAGAAATTTTTTTCCGATCATGCATTTGTAACTGATGCACATCTGCATCATAAATCACTTTACTCAAAAGCCTCGCTATCAAAAAACTGGATAATTACAGCAGGCCTGGAACATTACGTATTGTGGGGCGGAATCTCCCCGGCTGAAGGAGAGATGCCCGGCTGGGACCAGTATTTCAACTATATACTGGGGTTAAAAGCCGGTGTAGGTGCCTTGCGCGACGACCGCCTGAACAAAGCCGGGAATCAGCTTGGAATCTATTCTTTGGAAATAAAAAAAGGGTGGGATAAATCAACTGTTTCCTTTTACTGGAACCATCCTTTTGAAGATAGGTCAGGAATGGAAATGGTTAATTTTCAGGACGGATTATGGGGATTTCACATTAATAAAAAAGATCAGTCCTCAATTATCACTGACCTCGTTTACGAATATATGTACACGATGAATCAAAGCGGATCAGTTCATCACCTCCCTGCTCCAACTCCCGAAAATCCGGATCGGATAACCGGCAGAGGGAAAGACAACTATTTCGATCATTTTATATATCGCTCTTTCACCTATTATAACCGGATGATGGGAACTCCGCTTTTCGTTCCACGGATCGGAGCTGACGGTGTAGCCGATGGATTCGAGAGTACCAGAATGTGGATGCATCATCTGGGTGCGAAAGGTGCTTTAGGATCAGGATTTTACTGGAAAACCATGTTGACACTTTCGCGAAATTTTGGAACTTATAACGATTCATTTCCCTGGTCTGCCAATTTTGGTCCTTCAGGCAGTTCCTACCCTGTTCCACTTGATGAATTTTCGTATCTCTTCGAATTTTGTTACAGGGGAAGCAAATTACCATTTCAGATTAATGCAGGTATTGCAGGTGATACCGGAAGCCGATTCGAAACCAGAACCGGCGGATATGCAGGTATCGGCTTTCATTTTTAATAAAAATATGGATCAGTTTCAAAATATCGCCATCCAAAATTTCACTTATACACTTCCCGAAACGCATATTGCCCATTATGCACTGCCAAACCGCGATCATTCGAAGTTGCTGATATGGAAGAACGGACTGATTTCCGACGAACAATTTTATCATTTGCCCGATCATCTCCCTTCAGGTTCAATGCTCGTATTTAATAACACAAGAGTTATCAGAGCACGATTGTTTTTTGAAAAACAGACAGGAGCTAAAATCGAAATTTTCTGTCTCGAACCGTTAGATCCGTCTGAATACACCCGATCATTTTCACAGACAAAGCAATGCCGTTGGAAATGTATCATCGGGAACTTGAAAAAATGGAAAGATGAAGTGCTTGTGCAAACACTTACATCAAAGGGGAAGCAGGTAAATTTCAGGGCTGAAAAGCTTACAGCATTGAATAATAACGCTTTTGAAGTCCTTTTCAGCTGGGATAATCAACATTTTACATTTGCCGATCTTCTTGAAATATCAGGTAATATTCCAATTCCACCCTACCTTAACCGCAAATCAGAAGAAATTGACTTAACAAGCTATCAGACAGTTTATTCCAAAATAAAAGGATCTGTTGCCGCACCCACCGCAGGACTTCATTTTACAGAAAAAATATTTGAAGCCTTAGAAGAGAAGCACATTATTTGTCAGGAAGTGACCCTGCATGTTGGAGCCGGGACTTTTCAACCCGTAAAATCTGAAACAATCGGCGGACATGATATGCACACCGAGCATTTCGTTGTTTCCCGCGATTTCATTGATAGCCTGATGAAGTTTGAAGGTAAGTTAATTGCTGTAGGAACAACCTCTGTGCGAACCCTGGAAAGCCTGTACTTCATTGGTTGTAAACTAATTGACAACCCAAAAACAAATCCGGAATCGCTTTCTGTTAAGCAATGGGAACCTTACGATAAATCCGGCAATACTCATTCCAGCCGTGAAGCGTTTGAAGCTTTATCAGCCTGGCTGCATCGCCATCAGCTCACCGAATTAACGAGTTCAACGCAAATAATTATTCTTCCCGGATACTGTTTTAAGGTAATCAGTGGCATGATCACCAACTTTCATCAACCGCAAAGCACACTTTTACTTTTAATTGCAGCTTTTCTGGGCGATGACTGGAAACGAATTTACGAGCACGCTATCAGCAACAATTACCGCTTCTTAAGTTATGGAGATTCAAATCTTTATCTGAAAGACTAAGAAGGTTACGGATGAAACTGGCAACAATAACGGGTTACAGGTAAAACGGGTTACGGGTAACCTTGTAACTCGTAACGGGTAACTTTGTAACTTGTAACTTTGTAACTTGTAACAAAAGGTACACAGGGGTACA
>CAYHDA010000260.1:0-6414 GCA_964355145.1 uncultured Mariniphaga sp. | reverse complement strand
TAAAAGATATTTGTTATTGAACTGATAATTGACACGCGAATAAAAAGAAATGATTCGCAATGTTTGTATGGTAGCGGTTCCAAAACGATCGGCATTTGTAACTTTTTCAGGAGAACTTCCCAGAGAAAGATTATTGTACAGCAAGTCATCTGAGATAAAATTGCTGTTTGCAGCCTGAAATCCATCATTGATCTTGTCTTCCTGCCATGAATAGCCGGCTAAAACTTTTAAGTTATGTTTGCCGATGATTTTTTCAAAGGTTAAATAGTTTTCTGCAAGGGTATTTTTATTGGTGTACTCCGAGCGAATAGCGTAACCATTTGCGCTTAAATGCATCGTTGAAGCACGATTGGAATATTGATTGTTTTGATTTTCTGTTGTTTGCAGAGAAACATTGGCATTGTAGGTCAACCACGGCATTACATTGATTTTTAAGGTCGCATTTGCCAGCTGGTTGATCATTTTAACGTAATTCAAGTCATTGTTTATTATCCCTGCAGGATTGAAATAATTGCTCTGCTGAGTATTTTCAAAATAGGTGCCATCAGGCTTGAAAATATTCACTGTTGGCAAGTACTTAAGCATATTGGAGAATACCTCAGGACGAATCAATTGTTTGTTAGTTGTGGAATTGGTGAGGTTTAATCCGACTGTAACTTTATCATTAAAGGCTTTTTGTTCAACATTCATGCGGGCAGTCCATCTGTCCAATGAGCTGGTCTTCATTATGCCTTCATTTTCGAGGTAATTTATACTAACTCCATAGGTTGTTTTATCAGAGCCACCACCAAAGGACAGGTTGTGATTTTGAGAAATACCTCTTCTGGTCACCTCGTCCTGCCAGTTAACATATCCTCCATTATCATCGAATGGAACCTTATTGACTTTCTTAAGATAATCTCTCAGCTCGGTTGCAGATAACATTTCTATGCGATTTGAAACATTTTCCACAGCCACGTAACTACTATAGCTGACATACGATTGCCCGGCTTTTGCACGTTTGGTCGTTATCATAATTACCCCGTTCGCCGCACGTGAACCATAAATTGCCGTTGATGAGGCATCCCGAAGGACATCCATCGAAACGATATCGTCAGCAGCAACCGATTCGATGAGTGCTCCCGGAACACCATCAATGACATAGAAAGGTTCCATAGCTGCACCCGATCTCAGCGTCGATGGTCCCCGGAGTGTAATAGACGGAGTGGCTGTGGGATCGCCGCTTTTTGTAATATTGAGCCCGGGTATCTTACCCTGCAACATTTGAGCAGGCGAGGAATATACTCCTTTGTTCATCTCCGATGCCGCAATAGTTGAGACTGATCCTGTAATATCTTTTTTCTTTGAAGTTCCATAGCCGACGACGACTACATCTTCGATATATTTTACATCCTGAACCAGTTTAACATCTATAACAGTCAGTCTGCCCGTTTTTATCGTTTGAGATAAATAACCGATAAATGAAAATACAAGTGAACCATTACCTTGAGGTATACTCAACGCGTATTTTCCAAATGCGTCGGTAATAGTCCCGATTGTAGTTCCTTCCAAAACAATATTTACTCCGGGCAGTGATTCTCCTGTTTTGGAATCACTTACTGAACCGGAAATATTGATCTGCTGTTGACCAACTGACATTTCTGTACCTTTCGTGAAAAAGAAATCATCACTTAGTGCATTTGAGATTTCAGAAACTGAATAGATGTTGCGCCCGAACAGATTGATTACTGTTATTATAACAAAAAGACCAGTCAAATTTAAAATTCGGACAAACTTCTGCAGTTCAGTTTTATTAATATTGAGGATTTTAATTAAAATGGATTTTTTCATAATTTTAATTGGTTTTAAATATTATAACAATATTTAAACAAAGGTTATGTTGTCTTAGAAAATTGAATATTAAAGCGACAGAATCAGAAAGATCCTTAAGTTCATCGTAATTTCAGATTGTTTTTCCATAGGCAGCTGGTTGAATTACAATTTAACATTGAGTTTCCCGGTACAAGCCTTCCCATTGTTAAATTATACGACTGAAGAATCGTATATATTATAGTAAGCGCTCTAAAACAGCATCTTGCAGAAAAATCTGCTCAGTGACCCATGCGTTAGTAGTTTCTTTGATGAGACGGTAAAAATTGTTTTGACTATTACGATGGGAGCACATCATATTTAACGCAAAATCCGTCGATTTTAACTTCGATATTAGCAGAATTGTTATATCTTTAATATAAAAAGCTAAAATAGCATTATATAAAGCTAAAATAACAAAAGTTAAGTGATGAAAATCATATTACGTTTGTTATTGCAAGATACACAAAAAAACTAACTTTATGAAACAATTTGCAACAATAGATTGGGTGGTCTTTCTCGGCTACGCATCCATTATTGTTTTTACCGGATTATGGGTATCCCGATCAAAAAAAGGGGAGCAAAAAACAACATCTGACTATTTTCTGGCAGGCCGTTCATTACCTTGGTGGACTATTGGAGCGGCGTTGCTGGCAGCGAATATTTCGGCTGAACATTTTATAGCCATGTCGGGATCCGGATATGCAATCGGACTTGCTATTGCTGCCTATGAATGGATTGCCGCCATCGTACTGATATTTGTTGCCAAGTATTTTCTTCCTGTTTTTATCAATAAAGGGATCTATACGATGCCCCAGTTTCTCGCTCAGCGCTACGATAAACGAGTGAGTACCATAATGGCAGTTTTCTGGGTGTTGGTGTATATTTTCGTTAATATGACTGCTGTGCTTTACCTTGGTGCACTGGCGATGGAAAAAATTATTGGAGTTCCGATGGTTTATGGAATTATCGGATTTTCGTTTTTTTCAGCAGTTTACTCTCTATGGGGAGGGATGAAAGCGATTGCCTGGACCGATGTAATTAATGTTATTGTATTGATATTTGGTGGGTTAGTGACTACTTTTCTCGCTGTCAGTGCCCTTGGAGTTGATCATGGCTTTCTGTCTGGTTTTTCAGAGTTAATTCACAAAGCTCCTCAGAAATTTCACATGATCATTGAAAAGGCAACGATTTTTGTGCCCGATGGCGCCGGTGGCAAGAAAGATGCATTTCTGGATCTGCCTGGACTTGGGGTAGTACTGGGTTCGATGTGGTTAACCAATTTTGGATTCTGGGGTTTTAACCAGTTCATCATTCAACGCGGACTGGCAGGGAAAAGCCTGAAGGAAGCCCAGTATGGCGTTGTCTTTGCAGGATATCTGAAATTATTGATTCCTCTGTTGGTTGTGGTTCCCGGGATCGCGGCCTTTGCCCTTGGAGCCGATCTGGCAAAGTCGGATGAAGCATATCCATGGCTACTGAGTAATATTGTTCCGGTCGGAATAAAAGGACTTGCTTTTTCAGCCATCGCAGCGGCAGCTGTTTCTGCACTTAGCTCAATTGTCAACAGCGTTTCCACAGTTTTTACAATGGATATTTATAAAGCCCATTTAAGGAAAGATACCGTTGACAGAAAATTAGTAATTGTCGGGAGGATTGTTGCCTTGGTGGCGTTAATCATTGCCACTTGTGTTGCGCCTCAGCTAAGATCGCTTGATCAGGCTTACCAGTATATCCAGGAATATACAGGATATATTTATCCTGGTGAGTTCCTGATCTTCTTTTGCGGATTATTCTGGCGTAAAGCGACTGCTACTGCTGCAGTTTGGATTGCCTTGCTTACCATTCCTTTGGGAATCCTTCTTAGAGTTATCAGCCCCGAACTTCCTTTCATCCTAAGAATCGGTTATGTCTTTATGATTCTTACCGTTGTGATGATTGGATTAAGTCTGCTTGACAAATCACATCGGATTGAAAATCAATTAGGAGACGAAGGTTCTGCCCGAAAAGCAGTTAAACTTGGATGGAGAATCATATCCGGCGCAGCTATCGTTGGTTTGGTTGCGGCCTTTTTTGTTGTGCCGATGCGAAATCTCGCTTTGGAAGCAATCTATGTGCTGGTAGTCGGATTTCTGCTGATCGGAACGATTCTTATTTTAAATTCTTCCAGCCGTACAATGAACGAGAAAGGACTCATTATCGAACGCTCACTTTTTAAAACTACAGATACATTTAACATCGCCGCTATCGGTATTTGCGGAATACTGGGAACTCTTTACTTTATATTCTGGTAATTATTTTGACAAAAACGCATCAATAAAAAACATTATGGGAAAAGAATCAAATCTTAACAATTTGTACAAAAGTATACTGCATGAGATGACGCAGACAACGCCGACTGTGCTGTGGAATGATTCCTGTGCCACAGTGGAATTGGCGAATTCGATTGAACACGGAGCGCTTGGAGCAACCTGCAATCCGGTGATCGTCAATAGTGTCCTGAAACAGGAATGGGATATTTGGAAGATGCGAATCCCTCAAATAATCAAGGAAAATCCTACGGCTACAGAAGATGAAATTGCCTGGCTGCTTATCGAAGAAATGTCAAAGAAGGCTGCAGCGCTTTTGATGCCAATATTTATCAGAGAAAAGGGCAAGAATGGACGACTGTCGATTCAGACAGATCCGAGGTTCTATCGGGATTCAGAAAGGATCGTTCAGCAAGCAGTGCATTTCAGCGAACTTGCACCGAATATCATTGTCAAGATACCAGTAACGAAAGCCGGGGTAATAGCAATCGAAGAGGCGACTTATCTGGGTGTCAGCATAAATGCTACTGTAAGTTTTACCGTTTCACAGGCTATTGCTGTGGCAGAAGCTGTTGAACGTGGATTAATTAGGCGGGAAAAAGAAGGAAAGGATATAAGCACGATGGGGCCGGTATGCACTATCATGGTTGGAAGGCTTGATGACTTACTGAAGACGGTGGCAGAAAAGGAAAACATCATTGCAAACCCTGAGATTTTGGATTTGGCGGGTGTGGCTGTCATGAAGAAAGCTTACAGGATCTACCGTGAAAGAGGATACCGTTTGCGCCTGTTAAGTGCAGCTTTCAGAAATCATTATCACTGGTCAGAGTTCATTGGCGGCGATGTTGTGATCTCTCCGCCTTGGCAATGGCAGCAAAGATATAATGGTTCAGATGTGACTGTTGAGAACCGGATGGACAGGCCTGTAGATGCCAGAATCATTGCAGAACTCGAGAAGAAGTTTGTGGATTTTCGACGTGCATACGATGAAAATGGGATGACAGTGGAGGAGTTTGACGGATTCGGGGCAACAGTAAGGACTTTGAGCCAGTTTTGTCAGGCAACCACCAATGTTATCGCAACAATAAGGGAAATTATGCTGGTTTAGATACTGATTTATAAGACATTCGGCAATACGATGAATCATGAACAGAGATAAAAAATGCCATTTACTGGCAAAATCTTCCACGGATAAGGGAATCTATCAAAACATTACCTCTGATGAGGCAGGATGGAATCATCTGAATTTCACGGCCAGAACAATGAATCCGGACCAGAAATGGGTTGGAGAAACCGGGAATAATGAATATCTTTTTGTCTTGCTCGGAGGGAATTTTATGGCAGAAACCTCTGCGGGAACATGGAAGACTACAGACGGCAGAAAAGATGTTTTCAGTGGTCTGCCACACGCATTGTACCTCCCGCAAAATACAAATTTTGAAATCACCCCCATTGGCAACATACTGGACATTGCATGTGGCTGGTGTGCCGCTGAACAGTCTTTCCCTGCTCACTTTGTAACTCCTGCCGATGTTGAAAACATGGGAATTGAATATCGCGGAGGCGATAATGCCAGCCGTCAGATTAACAGAATATTACCCCCGGGATCACCATGCAGTAAATTGGTTTGTGTCGAAGTTTATACTCCTTCCGGAAACTGGAGCTCTTTCCCGGCACACAAGCACGACAGTCGGAAAATGGATCCCGTAACCGGTCAGCTTCTTGAAGCTGAACTGGAAGAGATTTATTTTTACAAAACAGACAAGCCGCAAGGATTTGCTATGCAGAAAGTTTACAACGATGACCGGAGTCTGAATGAAATTGCTGAGGCCCATAACAACGACGTAGTTCTGGTGCCTGAGGGATACCACCCTGTCGTTGCAGGTCATGGATACAATGTGTACTATCTTAATTTTCTGGCAGGAAGCGACCAGAGTCTGGCCAGCACTGATGATCCTGACCACAAATGGATTTATGGAACCTGGAATGGGATGGATCCGAGGATTCCGATGGTAACAAGGAAGATGAATGGGGAATTATGAATGGGGAATGGAGAATTAGGAATTAGGAATTAGGAATTATGAATGGGGAATTAGGAATGGAGAATTAGGAATGAGGAATTACGAATGATCAATTATTAGGGAATATTTCTACGTCAGTTGACGGAGAACATTAAAAAATTGAAATTTTTAAATTTTATAGTGATGAAACACCCATGAATCTGCGCTTCGCAAACATGAACGAAGATAACACAGGT
>CAYHDA010000259.1:2938-6421 GCA_964355145.1 uncultured Mariniphaga sp. | reverse complement strand
GTGTTACTTGTACTGAGCCTGTCGAAGTATCAGCGTTCCTTTTTTTGACCACAGATGACACTGATCAAACTGATAATCACTGATTTTTTTATCAGTGCAAATCTGTAATATTAGTGTCATCTGTGTTCTAATTTCCCGTTTCCTCTACATCTTCGAATCCAGTCCTTTCCCTGTTTCGATATGCTCAAAGTTGGGCAGATATATTTTCAGGATGTCTACAATGGCTGATTTGGTTACTTCCTTTGATTCAAACAAGATGTGTAACTGTTCAAAAATGGAATCAATCTCTGCAATACTCCTTTTTTTTGAGTTTTTGACCACTCCCAGATTGATGAAGGACTCATTGTCGAGTACTTCCTTTTCGGTAAAGAACTCTTCAAAAGACTTTTCTCCTGAAGTGTCGGACCCAAAGAAATATATTGGATACGATTCTAATTCTCCCCCTTTCCCCTTGCTTGCGCTGAGCGAAGCCGAAGTGTCGCCTGTTTGCACTGAGCGAAGCCGAAGTATCGCCTTCTCTTTCGCTTCTTCCTCTGTCTGGCATATATCAGGCGTAAGGGCAAGTGATTTCAAAAGATCCAATGCCATCTGATCAAATGGAATCATATCGCGGTCTTCGTCTAGCTTAGGAAAGAAAATATCGCCCGACTCACCCATGATAGAAGCCATTAAACACAATTCGCCTGATTCTTGCGGTGAAACAAAGAACCGGCGAATTCCACGTGGGCACGACCATGGTTGGTTTTTGTTGAGGCGTTCCAGAAAGCCCAAGGGAAGACTGCCGTTTGAGAAAGCCACATTGGCAAACCGTGCCGTTTTAATGGGTAACCGATCAGAATAAGCCATAATCAGCTCCTCCATCAGTTTTTTGCTGGCTCCCATGATATTGACAGGATTGGCAGCCTTATCTGTAGAGACACAAAAGAAATGTTCCGGAGGATACTGCAGTAATATATCCAAAAGTTTTCGAGCCCTTAACACATTATTTTCTATCATTGCCTCGATCGAAAAAATATCTTTCTCGCTGCGGACATGTTTGTGGGCTGCAAAATTAGCGACGATCTCAAACGGTCCATGTTGCCGGAATATCTTCTCAAAAACGGGGTCTCCGAAGTTAACAGGATAGGTGATAAATTCATCCGGAATATTATAATCCTTTGAACTTCTCAAGTCCCGCACCAACTCGGTGAGTCCATTTTCGTTAATGTCAACAACCACCAATTTAGCAACCTTGAATTTCAGGATCGCTTTGATATACGATGATCCGATCGTGCCTGCCCCACCAATAACCAAGACTTTTTTGCCATTAATGCGGCTATTGAACTCAGTATTGTATTTCAAAAAATCATCCGCTAACAGACTTTTGTATCGTTTAGTTACGAAAGTGGATATAAAATTATCGAGATTGAAGTTGGTTTGCATGAAGTCAGCTTAAAGGGGAATTATAGAATTTAAAACTTTTTTATTTGTATGCCTCATATACATGATGTATATTTACAGAAAAAAATATGAGTACAACAACAATTTCAAACAAGAAGAGAAAAAACATTGACTTATCTGAAAGTACATTTCGTGCACTCTCTGTTTTGGCTGCTGCCAACGGCAGGAATCTTAAAGCATATATTGAAAATATTTTGGATGACGAAGCAAAAATGCTTAAAGAAGAAAGTATTTATCGCGAGTTTCTAAAAGATAAGGAATCCCAGGAAATTATTTCTTCAGATGAAAAGGTGTCATTTGAAAATTGGTTGGGAATATGAGGGTTGAGTATTCCAAACAATTTGTAAAAGCAGCCTATAAACTTACAGGTAAGTATAAACTATCTCTGAAAAGAATCATTGCTGAGGTTATGCAGGCAAAAGATGTGGCAGGCCTGACCAACTGTATAAAAATGGTTGGTTTTCAAAACTCCTACCGCATAAAAATGGGCGATTACCAATTAGTTTTTATCGTTAAAGTTGTTGACAGTATCGCAATTTTCGAACTTCTCCTTTCTCGTGGCGAAATTTATCGGAAGGAGCATGAAATGAATTTGAGGAAGAAAGAAAAAGAATAAATTATTGCATTCATCTTTTGATAAATCCCCGTTTGCTTGCTCACCCACTACCTGGGACAATTTTTGAACACTGATCCGCCAGTGGGCAGACAAGTGACACAGATTAAACGGATGATCACTGATTTTTTTTATTTTTTTATCAGTGCCGATCTGTACCATCTGTCCGCCCACTGGCGGATCATTGTCATCCGTGTTCCTATGTTTCGACCAATGATCAAACAGATAACCCTTATTCAAAAAATTCGTAGTCCAATGTTTTATGTAACAATCTTTCAAAAACGTAAAAGGGGCTTTTAAACTTCGATTTTTTTATAATACTAGAGGTTAAATTACAACTTTCCGTGCAGATCGAATGCGGGAGGTGGTGCAAATACTTGAATGGAAAACCCGAAGAACTTCTATCCGAGCAGGAGCAATTCGATAGATGATCAGATAAGATTCCAAAATTATATTCCTGTATATTTTGCTTTTAGTTGGAAGGAACCTGCATTCAGGGTACATAAAGTACTCAAATTCAAGGTTAGAAACGAGTCTTTCAATATTGTCATAAAACGAAAATGCTACAGCAAGCCCAAACGTTTCAAGTCCATATTGAAAGATATTTTTCAGATCATCGGAGTATTGCTCAGATACGACTACTTTATGCTTTCTTGTATCCATTTATCCATTTTTTCATGATGTTCTTCAAATGTAATAAATGGACCCTTCTCTGTATCTTTAACTAACTTAGCCAATACTTTATCTGGTATATTTTCTCCTGGAGCTTGAAGATTTTTAGTCTCTTTGGTTTCTTTTGTTCTCATGATAAATTAAAAATTTACTTCTATGCTTGACAAATGCATAAAGCAAAGGTAGTGATATTTTTTATTGAACACGCATGCCCGAATGAGGTGGAAACCACACCGTTTGATTCCACGAAGATCGGGACAGATTGTGCTCGGAAAATGGAACACTGATCCGCCAGTGGGCAGACAAGTGACACAGATTAAACGGATGATCACTGATTTTTTTTATTTTTTTATCAGTGCCGATCTGTACCATCTGTCCGCCCACTGGCGGATCAGTGTCATCTGTGTTCCCATGTTATCTGTGTTCCATTATCAAGAGCCGGAGCCACCAATAACAAAAACCTTTATTCCGTTAATCCAGATATTTAATGATGGATTGTTATTTGTGTTTATCCAGAATGGACTGACACTTTTCGATTATTTGCTTTAAACTTTCCAGATTATTGAATAGAAAATTAATCCCTTCAATACGTTCAATTAGCGAAGCCGGATATTCATCTGATTATAATTTGTTTTTTAATTGCCAGATGGAACTCGCCAGCGGATAATCATGCGTTTGTGTGAAATTATCTCTCATGGCTCGTTTCATGGGCGATGTCGTTTCTGATTTTTCGCAACTGTACCCAACTAAAAGCGGAA
>CAYHDA010000259.1:0-2838 GCA_964355145.1 uncultured Mariniphaga sp. | reverse complement strand
TTCATGGGCGATGTCGTTTCTGATTTTTCGCAACTGTACCCAACTAAAAGCGGAATCCAGGATTCCTAATTTTTCAAGTCTATTTAAAATATCAATAAATGCTTTATCGGTAACCGGCTCTGCCAAAGCTTCAAGTATTTGGGGAAACAAGCGGGCACCAATGGTATCCTGTAATTTGGAGAAACGAAAGATATATTGATCCAGAAAACCAACGGTTTCATCATCCATGCTGTAGTAATTATCCCTGTTTAATGGGATAAATGCTAGTACTTTTGATTTGGCAAACTCCATTCGTTTAACATGAAGTGCGCATGTCTCAAAAGTTTGAATAATACTGTCATTAGGTTCTTGTCCAATCATAGTGCAATTCCCGTTATTTCTGCTGTTCTTATAATTGGCAAATAATTATTGTAATGAGTCTTTACCAGCAAGTCGATTTTTTGTTCACCCAACAGGAAGTCCAACTTACCTAGAAATTCAGCCTTTTGCAACATGATTTTTTTGGGTTCCTGTTCTGCCTCTAAATCAACAAACAGATCGATGTCACCACCTTTTTTTGAATCATCGGTTCTGGAACCAAACAAATAGATACTCGTCTGATCGCCCCATACTTCGCAGGCAACACTTTTAATGATATTTCTTTCAGCTGTTGAAAGTCGCATTTTTTTGTTTTTACAAAGATATAGAATTGAAGATCATAGATCCGCAAGTTGACGGAAAAATTATTTGTAGCATAAAAGGCAGAGGGGGTACCTTCGCCATCATTCCCATTGGCATAATTTTTCGACATAATCTTTTGACCCGTCGCGTAACCATCCATCAAGCTTTGAAACTTCCTTCAACTGCTGTCCCCTCATTCTGGAAACATTAATATAGGAGCAGGTCAGCTCCGGAATTGCCGTCATATCTCCCCAAAGCTTCTCAAATTGGGTGACCGGAAAAATATCTTCCTGTCCCTTTCCCCAACGTTTTTTCACATCTTTGATGGTTACATAAGTAGGCATCCTTGATGACATTTTATTAACTGCTAACCTGACTTTTTCATGGTCAGGCAGCTCTTCCCGCAATAATCCAAATACCGAAAGGAGTTTATCGATATCAATCCAGAAGGTATTGCTATTATAGTAGCTTAAATTGAATTCTGCTTTTTCGTCTGGAAGTGCGAGTCCTTCTACCAGGCGTATTTGTCCGTTGATTCTTGCAAGACCCCCGCCTCTATCCTCCAACTTACGGGTAATGACTTCGACTGTCATCGCCTTCTGTTGCTGTATATGGAAACCTAAAAGGGCGGGATCTGCACTGGCTCCCATGGTATCTATGTTATGAACCAACAGATATTTTAGATTTGAATTCTCTTCGATCATTTGTTGAAGTGTGCCGTTGAGAAACAGATTTGGGATTTCATACCAGTGTCCTACAGGATGGATGCATTGCGATGAGAGATTATCGCGATAATCATCCGCTTCTCCTTCCGTTTTTGCCCAATTGATCAGAGATGCATGCAAACTTTGCATCACTTTCTGGGATTGTTCATCCAGTAATTTTTGGGGCATCTCTTCCCAAAGAAATCGAAGGTCTCGTTCGGTCGGAATGAGCCGTAATCCGATAACCTTTCCTTGAGAAAGGAAAATATTTTTATTTTCTCTAAGCGTTTTGTCCTCTTGTAGATAGGACCATATGGCTGGATGTGTGAGGTAACTGGTCGTAAATACATGTTGCAGATTAGCAGAATACAACCAATCTGTTTGACGGGTCTTTGCCAAATGTGTCTCCAGAAAATTCCGGTGTTTTCCTGCAAATTTGGCGAATGGACTTAGCGATTTCACGACTCCTGCCCCTTTGGTCCATCTGCTTCCAACTCCACCGGCAAGTGACACAATCGCCAATTCCCTGTTTTGAAGTGCCTGCAATCCAATGTCGGTCAGATTGCGCTCCTTTAAAACTGAGTGGTGTGCAATGGCAGTTTTTTCTACATCCCCGATAGTCGTACTGATAGGCAATCTATTTTTTGCCAGACTGATTCGGCCTGATTTCAAATCCTTTTTAATCAATTCGTGTTGATCTGCGTCAAATCCGAGATCTGCTAAAAGGCTGTTTAATGGTTTTTGTTGTCCGGTAATTTCAGGATGCTGCGGAATCATCCGATCGAAAAGGTTAGTTACGAAACCTGTAAACTGCTTATTGGACTTATAGGCACGACCCAAAATGGCTAATTCTTTTCGCTGACAGACCGACAAGGAATGAATCTCCTTTTTCAAAAGCTGAGGTAAGAGCAAAGTATAGTAAGCTTCAGGCATTAATGCTTGATCTCCCTGATGCAGAGTGGCACAGGTTCCATTTTCATTGATGCTAAAATCATAAACTACAGGTTCCATAGCAAACGGAATGGCATGCTCAAACTTCTTTTTTGCGGCCGACATAATCTCTTGCAAACGATCTTGTGCCTTTTCTTTCACCGAGGGTTCAAAAATAAATCCCATGCCTCCCCCCGACATTCCCCCCATCATCCAAAAACCCCAAAAGTTTTCTTTAAATTCTGTTTTAATTTGGTTGATCAGCGTTTCGGTATAAAGGTTCGTAGCCCAGGGTATGATTTCCTGAATGGGGCCTTCAAAATTCTTTTGTGTAAATGCGCCAATTCCCTTGATGTCTCCCTCCTTCAGATTTTGAACAACCTCCTCAAAAAAGGCAATGGCATTTTGACGTGCTTCCCATTCTTTCTTTGAGCGGAGGAGGTATTTCTCGGTAACCATCTCGAGCACAGGGCCTACATCCTGAGCCATGCCCCCATGTACCATTACCAGACTCTCCTGAAGTTTTTGCCGGGTGTCCAGAGTT
>CAYHDA010000258.1:1553-6425 GCA_964355145.1 uncultured Mariniphaga sp. | reverse complement strand
TAGAGCACTGGTCTCCAAAACCAGGTGTCGGGCGTTCGAGTCGCTCCTCCCGTGCAAAAGCCTCAATATGCTAATATTGAGGCTTTTGCATTTTATATAATTAGACAACCGTGTAATTTTGTCTTATAAAAGCACTATTTAGTCAAAATTACTGCCACTAAGTCAGAAAAATAGTTTTGGCATAAGCTTTGACTTTGAATTTAAAATTTAAAACATTAACGATAAAAATACAGAATATGAAAGGTAAAATTGGCGTAACGAGTGATAATCTGTTTCCAATAATTAAAAAATTTCTCTATTCCGATCACGACATTTTCCTGCGTGAAATCATTTCAAACGCTGTCGATGCTTCTCAAAAACTGAAAACATTGGCATCGGCTGGTAAATATAAAGGCAATATTGAAGACCTAAAAGTTAAAATCAGCCTAAATAAAGAGGAAAAAACAATCACTGTATCTGATAAAGGGATCGGAATGACCACCGAAGAGGTTGAAAAATACATCAACCAAATCGCATTTTCGGGCGCAAATGAATTTCTTGAAAAATATAAAAACGATGCCAATGCAATTATTGGTCATTTCGGACTCGGATTCTACTCCTCATTCATGGTTTCGGAAGAGGTTGAAATTATTACCAAATCGTATAAAAAAGATTCAAGTGCCGTTCGTTGGGTCTGCGACGGATCTCCGGAATATGCGATTGAAGATGCCGAAAAGGAAGAGGTTGGCACTGATATTATCATGCATATCAATTCCGATTCAGTTGAATTTCTTGAAGAAAACCGAATTACGGAGTTATTGAATAAATATTGTAAATTCCTTCCTGTTCCTGTCGTTTTCGGGCATAAAAAAGAGTGGAAAGACGGTAAATACGAGGATACCGCCGAAGAGAATCAAATCAATGAAATATCGCCCGCCTGGACAAAGAAACCAATCGATCTGAAAGATGAAGATTACAACGATTTTTATCACAAACTATATCCAAACGGCGACGAGCCGCTATTCAATATTCACCTGAATGTTGATTATCCGTTCAATCTGACCGGAATCCTCTATTTTCCAAAACTAAAAAACAACTTTGAGGTTCAGAAAAATAAAATCCAGCTGTACAGCAATCAGGTTTTTGTAACTGATTCAGTGGAAGGTATTGTTCCTGAATTTCTCACTTTGCTCCATGGGGTACTTGACTCACCTGATATTCCGCTGAATGTCTCGCGCTCTTACCTGCAAAGCGATTCAAACGTGAAAAAAATCAGCGGGCACATTACAAAAAAAGTAGCTGACCGGTTAACCGATATCTTCAAGGAAAAACGAACCGAATTTGAAGAAAAATGGAATGATCTGAAACTGTTCATCGAATACGGAATGCTGACAGATGAGAAGTTTTATGAGAAAGCACTTAAATTTTATGTATTCCAGAATACCGATGGCAAGTCATTTACATGGGAAGAATACGAAAACATCATCAGCGCCAATCAGACCGACAAAGACAAAAAGCTGGTATACCTTTATGCTACCAACAAAGAGGAGCAATACAGCTTCATTGAGGCTGCAAAAGCCAAAGGGTATGATGTACTTCTGATGAATGATGTCCTTGCAACTCCTTTGCTCAACCATTTTGAACAGAAGTTTCCGGACAAACATTTCGTACGTGTCGATTCTGATGTTGCCGATAAATTAATTTCGAAGGAAAACAGTAAGGAAAGTGCACTTTCGCTGGATGAGAAAAATGAGTTAAGTCCAGTATTTCAAGCAATCACCCCATCGGATCGCGGTCAGTTTATTATCGACTTTCAAGATCTTGGCGAGAATGAATCACCGATGATTGTAACTCAGAATGAGTTTATGCGACGTATGAAGGATATGTCGAAAATGCAAAGCGGCATGAGTTTCTATGGCGACCTTCCTGACAGTTATAACCTGGTGGTCAATATTGCACATCCGCTGATAAAACGGATAATTGCCGAAAAGCATGAGAAGCTCGGCGACGAACTAGCTCCTGCTTTAATGGAAATTTCGAAGTTTAAATCAGAAAAAGAGGCCCTTAAGAAGTTGAAAGAGGGGAAGAAAGACGACGAAGTTCCGCCAGAAGAAAAAGATCTTTTGAAAGAGACTGAAAACAAAATTTCGGAACTGGAAGAGTTAAAGCGTAAAAAACTGGAAACTTTTGGCGCTGAAAATAAATTAGCGAAACAGCTTGTTGACCTGGCTCTATTGGCAAACAATATGCTACGGGGCGAAGCACTTAATAACTTCGTTAAACGGAGTGTTGAAATCATGAAGTAGTTATCTTTCCGGACCAATAAACATGAAATAGCTAAAAATGACGCTGAATCTTGATGAGAAAGATCTTGAAAAGATCATCATGGTAGGAGACAAAGTGCTGGTTAAGCCTAAAAATCCTAACCTTCAAACATCTTCGGGTTTGTACCTCCCGCCGGCCGCGATGGAAAAAGAAAATATTCAAGCCGGCTATGTCATCAAGGTTGGACCGGGATTCGCTATTCCCGCAATGAACGATGAAGAAGAATTGTGGAAAAAAGAACAGGAAACAGTCAAATACATTCCATTACAGGCCAAGACCGGCGACCTGGCTGTTTACCTGAGTAAAGCCGGATTTGATGTTGAGTTTAAAGGAGAAAAATACCTTATTCTCCCACATTCAGCAATCGTAATGATTATAAGGGAAGAGGGTTTATTTGAATAAAAAAAGAAGAGGGCATCTTGCGATACCCTCTTCTAACCTAACCTAACTAACCTAAATCCTATGAAAAAACCTGCTCTTAAGCAACTACACAAATATACCTCCGAAAACCTATAACTATAATTAATCAAGGTTAATTAACGTTAAACTTTTTCATCCGGTATTAAACAGGCATAATATTACTTCATAAAGGACTAACCCTCAACCTCCACCACTTTTTCGTCGCTTTGCCACAGACCATGTTTGGTACAATAGGCCAGCGCTAGCAGTTTCAGCGTTTTTGTCGGAACAATATAAAAATCAACTTCCACCTGACTTGGCGAACTACCCTGAGCTCCGGCAGTAAATGAAGCTTCTGCAAGCATGCGTTCACCATCCCATAATTGAATCCAGTTGATGAAATGATCAAAATCGTCGGGATGTTTGTATTCATCTCCAACTTTAACCTTCACCTTAAATTTTTCACCTTTCACTGCCTGACCCTCACAACTGACAAAAGCTGAATGACGGTCAATGAAATCGCGTTTTGCTTCGCGCTCAATCTGGGAAATGTCCTCGTAGCGGTTGATTTTCATGTACTTTGTTTTTAAGTAAATATTACTGATTACGTGTGATAATTCAGATTTTTTAGTGCTTTGAGAGATAATCGGCCACGCCATCAGCTGAAGCTTTCATGGCATCTTTCCCTTCCTGCCAGTTTGCAGGACAAACTTCACCATATTCTTCAAAATGCCTTAATGCGTCAAGTGTACGCAAAGCTTCGTCAACACTGCGTCCAAGCGGTAAATCATTAACCAGTTGATGACGAACTACCCCTTTTTTGTCGATCAGAAAAAGACCACGATAAGCAACAGGTGCACCGTTAAACACAGATTGTCCGTCTTCATCAATATCGTATTCTCCTGCAAGAACACCATAATTCTCAGCAATTGTTTTGGAGAGGTCTGCTACAATCGGATAAGTTACACTTTTTATTCCACCGTTTTTCTTCTCAGTATTCAACCATGCCCAATGCGAAAACTGTGAATCAACGGAACATCCAACAACTGCCGTTTCGCGTTTTTCAAATTCAGATAATTTCTCCTGAAAAGCCAGAAGTTCAGTAGGACAAACAAAGGTAAAATCAAGAGGATAAAAGAAAAATACAACATATTTTTCCCCAATAAACTGTTCAAGAGAATAATTCTCAACAATGTCGTTGCCGTTAATTACAGCATTTGCTTTAAAGGCGGGAGCTTTTTTTCCAACTAATGTGCTCATAAGATTATTTTTTAAAATTTTTGTAAAATATACAATGAAATAACAAGCTGAAGAGCCGTAATGTTCAATTTCATTCAAGTTATTTTATTCCTCAGAAACAGGATCCAAATCGTCGTTTATGTCGTGATTGCCGGTATCCTGTCCATAATCCTGCTCTTCAAGAAAATCGGCAGAAGGCAACAATGATGAAACAGGTTTAAAATGGCCGGGAACTTCGTTCTTATCAGCCTGGTAAGGGAATACATCAAGAATTGTACTTTCATTGATTCCGGTTATCTCAAAATCTGCCATCATCCCTTGCATTGCCTCAATAATCTGATCGTAAGCCTCTTTAACATTATTCGAACAAACCAGAATAAATTGGGCTACTCTTTTTTCCTTACCACTTTCTTCATCAACGGTAATAAATGCCACTCTCGCTTTATACCAGCGATCGCCATGATCAGAAGGAATTATCTCAGAGATGCGTGTTTTTGAAATTTTAGTCACCATAAAATCAGCACTTACCATAGTCTGAAGCTCTTTGTAAATACGACTCTCTGCTTCTGTAAATGAAATTGCATCAAGCAAATAGGTTTCTCCGACACTTTTTTCACGACTGGACTCATCCATTTTGATGTATTTTGCCGTGCACTCGAACCAAGTATTCATAGGAAATTATTGGGTTTATATTGTTGTAAATTCGCAATGCAAATGTAACCTTTTCTAATTTGAATATTCTGTTCAAAGATGAAAAAATAATACCCGGGAGGTTACAACGTTACTACCTTACAGGTTACAGGTTACAGGTTACAGGTAAAAAGGTTACTGGTAAAAAGGTTACAGGTAAAAAAGTTACAGGTTACGATTTACAAGTTACGATTTACAAGTTACGAGTTAATAGATACGACTAACCCGTACACCCGTAAC
>CAYHDA010000258.1:0-1453 GCA_964355145.1 uncultured Mariniphaga sp. | reverse complement strand
GTTACGATTTACAAGTTACGAGTTAATAGATACGACTAACCCGTACACCCGTAACTAACTCTTTTATAACCCTGCGTCACCCTGTGTTCCTTTCCGTAACCAGTAACCAGTAACCGAACGAAAAAGGTTACAGGTAAAAAAGGTTACACTTCAATTATGTTTCCAAACCGCCATTAGTTATAGCCGTTATTGAACTTAGTTGTTTATCATGCTATCTCAATTCCGTACTTTTGAATTTCACTCAAAAAGTCACCGCTATCATTATCCCTTTCAATAAGGACAGGTTCAATCCTGTCATCAATTTGTCTTCTTAACTTCCACAGCAATGGATGAATAGAAAAGTAATCTCCGTCAATATGGCTTACAACTATTGCAACATCAATATCGCTATCTACTCTGTTTGTATCCTTAGCGTAAGAACCAAATAGGTAAACTTTCTCAATTGGGAAGTAATTCTTGAGTAATAGCGTGTATTCTTTGACTTTATCTATAGCTTCTCTTTTATCCATGTTTGTAATTCTTTAGTTCTTTTCAAAATTTCAATGCATTTCTTTTCGGTCAGACTTTTCAGCAGTCGTTCTTTATGAGAAGGATATCGAGCCTCAATATTTAGCGGCTCTATTTGGTCAATAAAATCCTTTTGTTCTTCAGAGAATGATTCGTAAAAGTCCCCTTTTTTTGCCAAGTATGATAAACTATGAGAAAACGGAGCTGTCTCTGACTTTGCACTTGTGTAATATGCTTTAAAAACTTTCTCAATTGCTTGATGGCACATAAAGCCAACATACTAATATCTCTTGCTTCGAAGCATTGCATCTGCAGTCTCCAAATCATAGTCGGATATTTCAATCCAGTATTGTACCTTGTCGTCCATTTCTAAAACTTTATACCAAAGGTAGAACAAAAAATCGACTCTGGAAATTCTCTCTGCCGAATCCGGTGTTCCACAAAAAGCCCACCCGTAACCAAAAGAAGAAGAAGAAGAAGATGAAGAATAAGTTACAAGTTACAAATCACCAGTAACCCGTAACTCTTTCAAACCCTGCGTAACCCTGTGTACCCCTTCTGTACACCCGTAACCAAAAAAAGTTACAAGTTACAAGTTACAAATCACCAGTAACCCGTAACTCTTTCAAAACCTGTGTATCCCTGTGTACCCATTTCGTAACCCGTACCAAAAAAAGTTACAAGTTACAAGTTACAAATCACCAGTAACCCGTAACTCTTTCAAACCCTGCGTCACCCTGTGTACCCATTTCGTAACCCGTAACCGAACGAAAAAGGTTACAGGTAAAAAAGGTTACAGGTGAAAAAGGTTACAGGTAACTTCCGTAACATGTAACCCGTAACCCGTAACTCTTTTATAACCCTGCGTAACCCTGTGTACCCAATCCGTAACCCGTAACCAGCTGCTAACTAAGGCAATACTTCATCCAGTTTTTTGCGGATCAAA
>CAYHDA010000257.1:0-6427 GCA_964355145.1 uncultured Mariniphaga sp. | reverse complement strand
AGCTGGATTACTTTAAGACGAAGATAATCTCCCTTTTCCAGATAAAATTCAGACATTTTACCAAAGTTGCCATTCGAATCATTACTTGTCAGGCGTGGATAAGCATTTGAAGTTCCTTCACCAGTCCAGCGACTCAATGCTACTGTTTGCCAGTTTGAATTATTGATATCCAGTCTGCGTAATCCCTGGAAAATTTTACTCCCGGCTGTTCCCTGAGCAAATGCCATAAGATCAAAGTTTTTATATTCAAAATTCAGGGTCAGACCAAAAGTATATTTTGGAATATTGCTGCCCAGGAAGGTTTTGTCCTTGTCGGTAATGACTCCATCTTTGTCTGTATCTACCCAGCGAAGATCACCGGGCTTCGCATCGGGTTGAATTAAGCCGCCGGTTGAATTTTTATTCGCTGCTACAGCGGCAGCATTTTGAAAAATTCCGGCAGTTTGAAAACCATAGAAGGCATTGTACGATTGTCCTACCTGAGTTCTGGTTACGGCTCCCATTGATTGGAACGATGCGTCACCTGTGATGTAGTTTGCATCTGAAGCAACATAAGTTACTTCGTTTTTAAGATAAGCAAGGTTCGCGTTAGCAGAAAAATTAAGCTCTCCCAATTTCTTGCGATAACCCAGCTCAACTTCCAGTCCTGTGTTCTGCATATCAGCGATATTTCCTACCGGAGAAGAAGAAACGCCAACATATCCGGGAATGGTGATAGGTCTTAAGATACCGGAAGTCTTTTTCTGATAATAATCGACAGTGACATTCAAAGAATTGAACAACAGCGCTTCAAAACCAATATTTGCCTGTGCTGTTTGTTCCCATCTCAGGTCTGGATTATCGAGTGAAGCCGGGGCATAACCGGTTGTTATAGTTCCTGAAGTACCCGTGGCATAATTGAATCCTCCTCCGACAGTGGCAAGGTATCCAAAATCACGAATAGCGTCATTACCAACTACTCCATATCCACCTCTGATTTTTAAGGTATTGATGATTGTATTCGCTTTCCAAAAGTCTTCTTTAGAAACTACCCAGCCTAAAGAGAAAGAGGGGAATACACCGTATTTATGGTTTGCTCCGAATCTTGAAGAGCCGTCGCGACGGTAGATTCCGGTAAACAGGTATTTTTCTTTATAGTTATAGTTGACACGTGCAAATAAGGAAGACAAACGATGTTCAACCAGATCCCAGGCGCCGCCTACTCTGTTAGTAGCACTGGGAATATTAAAATTAAATGAAGCATCTTTATAGCTGCTGATCGGCAGATCATATAATGTTACCGAAGAGCCTCCTCCAATATTTTCAACATAAGCACCCTGCCCGAGCAATACCGTAAAATCATGTTCACCAATCTTTTTAGCATAGGTAAGGGTGTTTTCAAGATTCCAGTTAAAACTCGTGGAATTATTTTTGTAAATATTATTCTTTGTTAACGAGTTAGTAGCACTCAAATAATTAACCGGGTTAAAGCCCTGATCGCCCCAGTAGGCCAATTTTGCGCCAACAGAAGATTTGACCGTAATTTCTTTGGTTATTGCCGCTTGTAAATAGGCATTTCCCACAAAATTATCGGACCAACCGTATGAGCCCAATCTTGTTTGGATATAAGCCATAGGGTTTGTCATTTCCTGACCGACATACGATGAAATTCCGTAAGGATTTCCGCTGGCATCTCTTATCACTGGATTCCCACTGTAAGGAGCGGCTCCGGCTACAGAAGCATTGGTTACAACCAAAGGAGTAGTTGGGTCAAGGTTAATAGCTGAGCTTAATGGTCCGCCAAATTCGCTGTTCGTATTTCCAAGGCCCAGCTGTTTTTGATGGGTATAACTCACCGTTTCGCCGAAAGTGAATATTTTGGAAATCTTGTGAGTAGAATTCAACCGCATATTCTTCTGGTTAAAATTGGAGATATCAGATGCAACAATACCCTGTTGATCCTGAATACCAAAAGACAGGTAAAAAGTAGATTTTTCATTACCGCCGCTCATGCTTAATTCATGAGAATAGCGGTTTGCACTATTATTAAAAATAGTTTTTTGCCAATCGGTTCCGGTACCCAGAGCACCGGTATTTGAAAAGATAAGGTTGCCACCGCCTGCCATAGATCTTTCATTCAATAAGACTCCATACTGGGAAGCGTTCAGGAGATTGAGAACTTTCGCCGGACCAGAGGTACCATAAAAACCATTGTAGTTAACGCTTAACTTACCGGCCACACCTTTTTTAGTCGTAACCATGATAACACCTGTAGCAGCACGGGTACCATAAATAGCAGCAGATGCAGCATCCTTCAGAACTTCTATAGATTCAATATCTGATTGATTAAGATAGCCAATTCCACCTGCATCGACAACAATACCGTCAACAACCCAAAGCGGATTATTACCTCCATCGCCAAAAGTAGTTACACCTCTGACCCTGATTGTAGAAGCGGATCCAGGCTGTCCGGAATTCTGAGCAATAGTAACTCCGGCAACACGACCTTGCAATGATTGCTCGATACGTCCGGGAGCAATTTTCTCAAGCTCTTTGGATTTGATACTGGAAATAGCACCAGTTACTACACTTTTCTTCTGAGTGCCGTAACCGACAACAACCACCTCGTTAATTCCAACCGTCTCTTCTTCTAAAACGACAGAAATAACGGTTTTATTTCCAATACCAACCTCTTGTGATTTCATTCCAACGAATGAGAACAAGAGTGTTTTGATTTCGGCAGGCACTAAGATAGAAAATTTACCGTCGATGTCAGTAACCGTGCCGACAGTAGTCCCCTTGGCAACCACACTGGCTCCCGGGATAGGTTGCCGGTCACCGGCAGAAGTAACAACCCCCTTAACTTGTACTCCCTGTCCGTAGCCAATCAGGGAAGATACAATGACTAAAAGCACTAAAATTGTTTTTTTCATAAATTTGACTTAAATTTTAGAATTGTTGATGAACAACTACATTGATAATAAGAACACATTTTTAGGATTTATTAATATTAATTTGCAATTAATTAATAATGAATTTAATTTTAAGTCGCAAAATAAGTTATAACAATTCATTAAAAATTAAAATAAAGTACAACATTAATACATCAAGCCAAAATTATCAATACATCATAAATACATCATAAAAATATCTATAAATCTCATTATCATTATATTAGATTACTATTTGCAAATAACAATATTACACCGAAAGGGATAAAATGATACTACAACGGCTTTAAAAGCGTTACAGATCAATAATCAGACTTGTGAGATTGGTATCTCGGTCTATTTTAAGTTTTTTTCGCACTCTGTACCGGCAGATCTCAACCCCCCGAATTGAGATATTCATTAAGGGAGCTATTTCCTTGGTAGAAATATTCATCCGCAGGTAAGCACATAACCTGAGTTCTTTTGGAGTCAGGGTCGGGAAACGGGACTTAAGCCGGTTTAAAAAATCTTCGTGGACTTCATCAAAAGCTGTTTCAAAAACTTCCCATTGTTTGTTGTGATCGACATCCTTTTCTATTTTCACAATCACTGATGAGATTTTTCCACGCAGCGATTCATCAGATGATAAATTTTTTATTTTCTCGATATCCTCTTTGATTTTGGCGAGAAATTTATTCTTATGGATCAGGTCCATGGTTTGATTCGCGAGCTCCTTGTCGCGGTGGATCATATCACTTTTAAGTTTGTCGTTTCGAAGCTTGATAATTTTCTTTTCAGAAAGGGCAGCTTGTTGGATATAATCGTTCTCTTTCTGTCTGTAAGCCTTTAGATGTTTCAACCGTTCTTTACGTTTGGATATTTCCATGCGCAGCAAAAACAATTTCACAGACAGAACGGTAAGAATAATTAACAGAAGAATATAACCAAAAATGGCATAACCCGACCGGTACCAAGGAGGGCGAACAGTAAATAACAGTTCATCGCTCTGGCTCTCAACGCCCAGTGAATTGCGTGCTTTTACACTAAATCCATAGATTCCTTCGGGCAAGAGGGATAACTCTACAGAAGTGGAGCTACTCCAGGCAGACCAATCGTTATTCAATCCCGATAACTTAAAGCTGTATTCAACACTTTCAGGATGATCGTATACAGGTGATGAATAATAAAATTTGAAAGCATTTTTAGGGTATCTGAAAGTAAATTTCCCTGTTCCTAAATTATTAATAAGCCGGCGGGGATTCCCATAAAAAAAAGTACTGTCGATATTCAAGGCAACCGCTTTTGTGATATAGGCAGAGAATTCAGGATTAAAACTAAAGCGCGCTGTTGGCGAATAATGGGCAAAACCATCTTCACTGCCAAAAAACAAATGATCAGCTGAATAGGGATAGATGGATTCAAAACCGCTGATAAATTTGCCATTCAGCAAAATAAACGGAGCAGTAACATGCTTGAATGTTTCATACTCCTGGATTCGAAAAACTCCGGCTACGTGATTTGAGAGATACCAGGCTATATACCAGATATTACCTTCAGTATCTTCACGCAAGTAGGTAAAATCTTTTATCGGGCTTAATAATTGATTAAAATAATTTGATTTTTCAAAGTGCTGACTTTGAGAGTTATAATTGTAAATGCCGGCATTTGTTGCAAAAACGATTTTCTCCTTAATTTTAAAAACATTAAGGTTATAATTGGTAGGTAAACCATCCTTAACGGTGTAAAACCGGGAAGTTTTTACACTGTCGAGGCTATTTTCAAAACTGATTTTATAGATTCCTTTAAAACCGTGACTCATCCAGAGGGCACCATCACTGTCTTCCTCGAAAATTCTAAAAGATTCAGTAAATCCCTTAATTTTTCGTTGAAAATTCCATGATCCATTTTCCTTTTTAAAAAGAATCAATCCTCCGTAAGTCCCTCCTATTAAATATTTTGGGAAACGCTTCAAAATATGATATTTCCATCCCCCCGGAACCTTGCTGATCTGCTGCGCCGACTCTCCTTCAACCACAAAAGTTCCATTGTTATGACCACAAATGAGAACTCCGTCATAAACCCCCAGCGACCATACCTGCCCGGAGGTATTAGGGATCATTTTTATACTGGCATTCTGTCCGTTTTCATTCCAGTCTTTAACAAACAGCCCCTGATTGGTTCCCAGATAAAGCTTTCCCTTATGAATTAATGAGGTATAACCGGCACCTATCCCTTCCGAATGCTTTAAAAAAGTAATTGGAGAATTAATGTTAATATAATCGATTCCGTTATCGAGACCCAGCCAAAGATCACCTGACCTGTCGGTGAAAATTTCAAGTACGGTATTATTTTGCAAACCCTTTTCTCTGTTGATATGCTGAACAATCGCACCATGTGAATCGACAATGACAACGCCATCCTGAATAGTTCCTACGGCATAGTAAAGGTTTTGAATAAATGTTGCGCTAAATGTCTGATTTTTTTTCAGGTATTCATTTGCCGGAACCTTCCATTCTTTTAATTGCCTTCCATCATAAACGAATACACCATTCTTTAGGGTAAAGAAAAGTAATTCATCCCCGAAAGAGGAAGGAAGAATTGAGGTAATTTCTTCTCCTTTCAAACTTTGGCAACCCGGCAACGGAACTAGTTTACCCCCGTCCAATTCGTATAATCCATTTTCAATATCATTAAAATAGAGCTTTTCTCTTACTTTAAAGGAATTCTGTATCCGGAACGGAGCTTTAACAACAGTAAATAAGCTGTCGTTTCCAAGGATAAAAATACTGGCGTAGGATTGAAAAACTATTTTTCCTTCAAATGATGTAATGTTCCAAATATCATCAAAATTCTGAAAATCAGTGGGTATATTTTTCTTGAGAGACTTAAACTCCAGTTTTCCATTTTTGCTGTACTCCATTCTTCCCAGTTCATTGTATGCGCCAACGTAGATAATGCCGGTTTCGGTTATATATACTGATCGCGTGATGGAAGAATTTGGCATTTTATACAATTGCCACCCTACACCATCAAAAACTAAAAGTCCCTCGTTATTGGCAAAATACATAAATCCTTTCTGATCCTGGGCGATCCCCCAGTTCTGGGTACCGGCCTTATACTCTCTTTTAGGAAAATTTCTGATAAAAGGAATTCCAATGTTTTTGATCTGAGAATAACCCAAATTAAAAAACAACTGAAAAAGAAGCAGGATGAAAAGATTTTTTTTAACCATAACCTATTAAGTAATTATCAATTAATAATGTTCAATCACTAAAAATCAATTTTCGATGGTCATTTGTCCATGTTGATGATGAATGGGTCACAACAAACATAATCAATCGATCTGAATATAAAAAACAGCGGCCCTTCAGGATTTAAAACCCAATTAAAACTGATCAGACCCTCAAGGTTTTAGAAACCAATTAAAACGAACAGACCCTCAAGGTTTTGGAAACCATTACAACGAACAGACCCTTCAGGTTTTGGAAACCTGAAGGGTCTTGTTGATATTAACCTTT
>CAYHDA010000256.1:0-6430 GCA_964355145.1 uncultured Mariniphaga sp. | reverse complement strand
AAACGTCCATGTACGGGCTCTCCCAGCAATGCGGAAGGATGTTTGAATACCAGATTGACAGATGGAATCTCAATGATATCTTCTCCGAATTTGAGTAACAGGCTGTTTTCCTCTGGAACGCAATTGAAACACCATGCATAATTGGGAGCTGAAGGATCCAGATTGCAGACCTCCTTCATCCACTGACCACCCCACGGCCCGGGATCAAAAAAGGGAACGACGCTAAACGGGCGGTTAACAGCATTATCCAGACCTTCCATAATAGCCTTTCCTTCAACCATTTTGGGCTGGCCGATCTTGTTTGTGTCGAGTAAAAAATCCCATCTGTCGAACAGCGTTTTTTTCAAGCGGTCGCATACCCGCCAGTCTACAAAAAAGCCTTGTTTATAAAGAGGCATCCAATCGGTGTTGTCACGGTTCTTTACCCCCAGATTGTCGACCAGATGTTTGCGCATTCGCAACTGAATTTCCCAACGGGCCATATCGGCATATACGAGCAAATCGGGTTTTGGGAAAAGCAATGCTGCACCATATCCGTAAATCAGGATTACCCCCTCTTCAATTGCCTCAATCTCTTCCTGAATTTTCAATATTTTAAGAGGATCGAAGAAGGAATCCATCGTTAATCTGGTCAGAAATCCAAAGATGCGGTCGTTTGTTACATCCTGAAAAACCATGTTTTTCACCTCTTCTTCGGTCAGCATGAACTCTGCTGTGTCAATAAAATAAGATGGTTTTATTCCATTTTTCAGATTCGCGGTAAGCTCTTCATGAATTACGCCCTGGTAGGTTTCAATAACCAGGAGTTTTTTCTTCCCGTTCACTTCGGAAAGTTTATTGTTCAGGCAAATGCAAATCGAATCCCAACCATTTTCAACGTGATATTGATCATTTTTTACTTCTACAACGGGAAGATTATTGAATTTTGAAGGGGATTTTAAATACATATTTGTCATTTTATATTTATGAATTATCTGGTGAATTCCTTTTCAAGTTCCTCAAGTGTTTTTCCTTTGGTTTCGGGAACATACCGCCACACATACAACATATTGGCCAGACATATTATGGCGAAGATCAAGAAGGTAATCCCGCCGCTCAATCTTTCGAGCATAATCGGAAATGTAATAGTGACGATTGTACAGGCTATCCAAAGTGCAACAATGGCAACGGACATTCCTTTGCTGCGCAGCCTGTTAGGGAATAATTCTGCGACCACAACCCAGACAGCGGGTCCCAATGAGGCGCTAAAGCAAGCAATATATCCGAGGATGAATACAAGGACCATAATGCCTGAGGTTTGCTTCATAAAATACAAGGCGGAAAGTCCAAAAAGCATGAACATCATTCCGGCAGAACCAAAAATCAGCATCAGTTTACGGCCAAAACGATCGATCAGCGCCATTGCCAGCAAGGTAAAGATAACATTGGTACAACCGATGGCAATGGTTTGCAGTAAGGCAGCCCCATTTGAATCCCCAACATTTGCAAAGATTTTGGGTGCATAATACATGATGGTATTTATTCCTGTAATCTGCTGAAAAACTGCCAGAATAATTCCAATAAACAGGAGTGGCCGGATTTTAGGCGCTAATAGATCACGAAAGACCGATTCCTGGTGAGTTTTCAGCGTCTCTTCGATTTCCAATAATTCGATATGAGCATCCTCCTCTCCTGAAGTTTTAATCAAAACCTTAAGTGCCTCGTCGTTTCGTTGCCGCGCCACCAACCAGCGTGGACTCTCAGGAACCAGAAGCAGACTAAAAAAGAGCAGTACTGCAGGTGCAGCCATCACCAGCAGCATCCATCGCCAGTTATTTACGCCACTGTCAACAAGCAGATAGTTGCTGAAAAACGCGATGAGGATCCCAATCACAATGGCAAGCTGGTTTAATGACACTAATGAACCCCGGTACTTTGCCGGTGCCAGTTCTGCAATGTACATCGGCGAAAGAATTGAAGCAACTCCCACGGCTACTCCTCCTAAAATTCGTGCTGCCAAAAAATAAACAAGCGAGTGTGCAGAGGCACTTCCAATAGCCGAAATAAAAAATAACAGTGCCGCAAACATAAGAACTTTTTTTCTGCCGAAGTGATCGCCGGCTTTTCCGGCCAGGAAAACTCCCGCGATACAACCAAACAGCAGACTGCTTACGGTCCAGCCAAGTCCGGTTTCCGTGAGCCCAAAATAAGGCTGGATGAAATTGATGGTTCCCGATATTACAGCGGTATCAAATCCAAATAAAAGTCCGCCAAGCGCTGCAACAACGGAAATCAGAATTACGTATGCTCTCATTAAAAATAATTAAGAAGTAAATTTTTGAAAATATATATTTCAGGTATCTTTTTATTCTTCAACACGAATTATAATTACGTCCCAGGGTGCAAACTGTATATTGTTGGATATTTTCAGGATTTTATCTTCACCTGAGTTACTCTTCCATATTTGCTGAGCCGAATTTTTCCCGGAAATAAGCCTGGTTTTGATTGTAACCGGTGAAGAATTAAAAAGTGTGAGCATACTCCCTTTGCCATTGTCACAAGGTTTGAATGCTGTAACTATAACCTGAGGCTGATCCGGATAGATGCCGGATACAACGGGTGTTTCATCTGAAGCCAATTTAACCGGTAATGGCTGACTCAACCCAATGGCATACTGCGAATTTTCGTATGCCTTGAATTGACGGTGAGGCCAAAGTGCATAACGAAAGGTGATCAGACCCTCCTGATAAGCTCTGTAATTTGTTCCCCAATGGTTATTGATAGCCCAGGAGAACAATAGCTGTGTAGGTTCGATGTGTTTTCTCCAGATTTCAGGATTTGTTTGAGAACCCAGCATGACGGCTGTGATTCCTCCGACCTCGAAAAGAGGTGCATCAAGCGTGATCAGAGCGATGCCATATTTGTCATTCGAAACATCTGCCCATCTGTTTACCGTAAGCCAGTTTTTACAGGCACTTGGAATCTGATCTTTCTCCGGTTGCATCACACCGTATGGAACATCCATTTGTATAACTCCACCGGCTACCTGAAATGGAAATGCAAAGTTCACACTCTCTTTCCCCCCTGTTTGAGCAAATTTCCAATCGCCTGGATTTGGATTTATTACAGCCCGTTTTTTATCCACAATATTAATCAACTCGACATGCTCCTGTCCAGCCAGCAGACGAACTTCACGTGTCAGTTTATTGCAACCCGGTGCCTCAGACTCAATAAGTAAAGACGAAACCAGTGATCCGTTTTCTTTTATTGTAATCGTTACTTTGTCTATCTTCCTGATATCATTTACCTTGTCTGAATCTAGAAATGCATAATCATTCAATCCGAATCCAGTAGAGGCATTCACAAAGTTGAGGTTACTATTCGCTACTGATTTTAAAGTTGCGATAGCTCCGGTTTTAGGATCAATAGAAAGTGAAACCAACCCATTATTTAGTGTTGTTCCCTGAATTTTTATTGCCTCTCCTGAATAGGCTTTACCGGCAGAAATATATAGTCGTCTGACGGAATAAGGGGGAAGTGATTTAATAAGAACAGCCAATTCTCCGGTGGAAAGTCGTTGTGATAAAATGGGATTTTTATCGGTATCCGTCACGAGGTCACCAGTTTTAGTTAAATCAGCCGGGATCAAAACCACTTCTGAACGGTTCCATGAATTGGTGTTGTAAATATCTATTGCGGATTTTGAATTGTTTTTATCGTTCAGCATCAATGCTTTATTGAGCAGCAGACGGGATTGTTTGTCCGCATCAAGAGCATACGATTGTTTGATCGCCCACTGTTCTTTGGTCATTTTGTTTTCAGGATCAGTAACGCTGCACCAGGCACCCCAGGTATGTTCGGAGTAGAGCAGCACCTTTTTCCATGCTTCTTCAAATTCATCAACCGGGTAATTTTGGGGATTTTTCATAGCCCATAGTGCCTCAGCCTGAGACAAACGGTCGGAACTTGCCCGGTTAATACCAGTTTCAAGAGCAGAAGAGCCTGCTCCGTCTTCCCAATATGGCGTCCAATCCCCTTTTATATGCTGCAGCTGACTTCCTGATTTTTTTTCAAATGCTTCAAATGCCTCACTTGTAGAGGATATGATAAATTTTGGATAAGTATATTTTATATTCCAACTTTTAATGAACTCGCATATTTCCGGATCCGGTTCTGCGTTGTCGCCGTGACCACTCCAGCGCAAGTGTGCGATCTCATATGGATAATTGGTGCTGTCAAGCTGATTGGTAAATTTCTCAACAAATTCAGGAGAAAGTTTTCCGATAGTATGTGATAAGGCATAACCTTTCAATGGAACCCAAACCAGGATTTTCTCCTTCCCGGAAGGTGAGACCCAATAAAACGGTTTATTTTCCCATTTTACGAGAATATCACCAATGCGGTCGAAATAATTTGGAGCAGTTGAGAAATATTTGATTCCAGCCTGTGACATAGCTGTGACAGTTCCCCAGGTCTGACCTGGTATATCGCTGGTCATTGCAGCAGTAATAGACACTTTACATTTTTTTGCGATTTCAGTCGAGAACTTGAACAACCTTGAAAGTTCTTCGGGGCGGCATAAACCGGTTAAAACATTCAAATACATTCCGTTTAATGCTATCTCACCACGGGTTACCGCATCGGTAAATTCTTTTTTCTGAGACTCATTCATCCTGTTAAGGTACAAATCAGCAGCCCATCCAACTTCTACGTTCCAAATAAAACGTGATCCTTTCGGATATTGAGCCGTTCTTTTGGCGATTTCCATCCCTTTTACGAGATTCTGAACCTGCTTGTCTTCAATTGCAGTCTGAATTTCGGTATAACCAATATCGGTGTGTGAATGAGGTAAAATATAGCACACTAACTTCTTGATAGGATTGATTTTAATAGTGGCATGATACGTGGGCATCCCTTTCGATTCAATTTTTAAACTGATATTTTTTGGAGAAACAACTGCTTTCACAGGGATCTGCAAGTTGTTTTCCCCTTTTTTTAAATGAAGTGTAAATGATTCATTACCTTCTATATAGGCAACTGCATCACATGAATCGGTTAAAAGTTTCGCTTTGACCAGAATCGGCTGAAATTCCGCACCATTTTTCTCAAAAAGAAATGGCAAGGCTTTTATTCCTGCAATTTCAAGGTTATTACCGGAAGGCTGCTGAGCAAAAGAAACTGGAATTGCCAGCCAAATTGCCAGCATCAAACTGATGGTATGATAACTAAGTTTTTTCTTCATTTTAATGTTCCCAGAGGTTAGTTTAGAATTGGACTTATTTCGTAAAAAGAGTAATTAGCTGCCTGACCAATTTTCAGAAATCTTCTGCTCAATACAGGGATTCCATTTTCAGGTGTAAATTCTGCCACGAGAACATAACCGCCGGCTTCATTTGGAAGGCTTATAAAGACCGGGATATCTGTTCGTACAAACGAATTCAGTTTAACCGAAAACTTTTGTTCTGTCATATTTTGTCCCTTAGAATTGATCAGCCTGATTTTAACTAAACCATTTACTATAGTGGCTTGATTATTTATTCCGGCAAGGTTGAAAAGTAATGCCGATCCCGGTAGGTGGGGCTGACCATTTTTGACATAGCGTTCATCGGTAAGATTGATAAAAGTTCCAGCCGGTGAAAAAGCGTGGCGGAACCAATCGAGAGTGGGTGAGGGTTTTAAATCTTTGATATTATCAATGAACCAGTCTCCGGTATAGCCATAATTATTAGCAAGATAGCAAAATGCAAGCACTCCTGCCGCATTCGGATTGCTTCGAAGCCACTCGGTCTCAACCTGCATCCAGTATGCCTGAAATTCGCGGTTTTGTGCAACAGTTGACTCCGGACCCAAATAGTATTTGTAAAAATCGACCGTCAGTTTGCTGGGTGTTCCATTGCGCCATAACCAAGCCCACCCATACTCGTTGATGAGTTGCGGAACTCCTGCTTCGTCAATCTTTTGAATGACATCAAATTTGAAATTCAGGTTCCCAAGCGGATAGGGATTTTTTTCAAAGCTTGAAAAAGGTTTCCATGGCATCGGACCCTGATAGGGATGCGGTTCATCCATCTCATCCTGAACCATAAGATCGCTGGTCATATATCCGGCATCCCAGATTCGGGAAGGATCGAGCTTTTTTAATTCCGGGATTAATATATTTCCAATGTAATTATCCCGGTTTTCATTGATGGCATCCCAGATAGCAATGCTGGGGTGATTTCCGTCAGACCAGACCCAATCGGTGTATTCTTTCCGAACCTGATCATCCCATCCGTGATTTTGCCAGTAAAGCCATTCATTCTGAAACATCATCCCGTATTCATCTGCCAGATCATACCAGAAATCGGGAGCGATTCCTACGCAGACGCGCATCATATTCCAGTTGAGCTTCTTTGGAAAATCAAAAAGTAATTTTTTAAGAATTAAAAATCCTACTGAATTCAATATATCT
>CAYHDA010000255.1:0-6436 GCA_964355145.1 uncultured Mariniphaga sp. | reverse complement strand
CACCAGCGGAAGTAGGCCCGGCTGGCGATGATCTTGCCATTGTTGTTGCTGGTCAGCCCAAGCCCGTGGACGGGGTAGCCGACCGGATAGCTCCAGCCGCTGCCTTTGAACATCGGCGCGTCTTTGTGAAGGCCGCCGTCCATGGAGGCAACTTCACACCTCACCTATCAGAATATCGTTGAAAATAATTTTGTTCTCTCCCTCAATTGAGATGGTCTCTTTTTCATAACTGCCTTTAGGAGTTGGAATTTTTACTGACCACAAACCATGCATGTCAGCCCTAAAAGTTTTTTTTGCTCCCCAACTTGTTGAGATGAAAATTTGTTCATTAACTCCCGCTTTTCCCCAAATACAGGCTTTGCTCTTTTGTTGCAATACCATACCGTTGCTAAATACCGATGGCAATGATATTAAAGCCGATACCGGGGACGGAATCAACAATAAAAAAAGACAGGAAAATCGTATTGAATTCTTTAAAAAAAAGTTTGCTTTCAAATTAGTTATGTTAAGTAATTGTCAATTTATAATACGCTCCGTTAACTGACGGATATTTGTCAATTTCATGTTCAACCCCTCAGGGTTGTGGTTTTAAAACTCTCATTTCCCGTGGGTTTACACCCACGGTTATTGAAGTCTAACCCCTCCAGGGTTGCCGAAATACAAGTCTAAAGGACTTGAATATGAATAACCTCCGGTGAAACCTGAGGCATTGAAAGATACTTAATCAGGAACCCCGAAGTGGGTTCAACCTTGTTTTTAATTAAATTTAAACTGTTACTTAACAGATTCAGATTTGTCTGGAAATCCGGTTCATTATTCTGAACCAATACTAATGCAGATTTGACTTGAGCTCCTGGTCAAATTTCTCTTTCATATTGGACAGGCGCGCTACAATTTCAGGGTTTTCCAGGGCAACATTCTTTCTTTCTGCGATATCATTTTTAAGGTTAAAGAGTTCCGTCACCTTTCCATACTTTCTTAGCTTCCAATCTCCGCTTCTGACAGCCTGGAGAGTATTCCCCTTGTAGTAAAAATAGCCTTCATGGGGCGATTTTGCCCCTTTGGCTCCGGACAATAATGGCCAGATATCCTTCCCGTCGACGGGACCGATCTCTTTTGTACATCCGGTCAGATTGGCGATAGTCGGAAGCATGTCTATGGTTCCGGCTATTTCAGAGCAAACCGTACCGGCTGGTATTCTGCCCGGCCAGCGAGCAATCATTGGCTCGCGCATTCCTCCTTCGTAAGTCTCAAATTTAAAACCACTTAAAGGCAATGCACAACCACCCTGACCATCTTTCAGCTTCCATGGGCCATTGTCTGAAGAAAAAACAACCAGTGTATTTTCATCAATATGAAGTGATTTTAGTGTCTTCAATATCTCTCCCATGCTCCAGTCGAGTTCTTCGATGGCATCACCATACAAACCCCGTGCGCTCTTACCATAAAAATCTTTTGAGGCATGAAGCGGTATGTGTGGAAAAGTATGAGCCAGGTACAGAAAGAAAGGTTTGTCCTTGTTTTTGGTAATGATTTTTATCGCTTCCTCGGTATATCTTTTGGTCAGGGTAGTCTGATCTGCAGGGTATTCGACCACCTTATTGTCGCTCATCAGGGGAACCTTCTGTCTTCCGGCTTCTCCCGCTTTGATACGTTCAAGTGTCATTCCTTCCAGAAGGACCACATTTTTGGCCATTTCGAGCTCCGGATTGAGCTTCATATCATTGCTGTACGGGATCCCTAAATAACTGTCAAACCCTTGCTTTTCCGGCAAAAATTGAGGTTTATCGCCCAGATGCCATTTGCCTATGCAGGCAGTGGCATAACCTTTCTTTTTAAGCATATCGGCAATGGTAATTTCTTTTGGGTCAAGACCAACGTCCGTACCTGGGAAAAGAACCTTTGTGATCCCTACACGGGGAGGATAACAACCTGTGAGCAAGGCCGCCCGTGATGGTGAACAAACCGAAGCCGCAGAATAGAAATCAGTAAACCGAACTCCCTCTCTGGCCATACGGTCGAAGTTTGGCGTTTTTATTAGTGGCGAACCAAAGCATCCAACATCCTGGTAGCCTTGATCATCCGTGAAGAAGATGATGATATTTGGAGTTCGTTTTTTTACATTCTCCCCCAAGACTGTCAAGTTTGCAGTCAATAACACGACTGCTGGAATGCTGGCTAATTGCACAAAACCTTTCATTTGATTTATTTGTGTTTGATTTGTTTTTATAAAACTTATAGAGTGATGTAAATTTGATATCTGGACAAAAAAATCATTTTATTGCATTTTAAATGATGGATCAAATACAGTATTTATTGGCCATACAGTTTTGATCAGAGCAGACTAGATATTCTGTCGGAAGAGTTGTAGCAGGCTCTATCTGTGTGTATCAGCAGGCGTCGTTTAGGTAATAGCAGGCAGATTAAACAGACAGGACAGATTTTCGTCCCGTCTGCTTTTTTAAAATTTGCCCGGCAGGCGATTTAGAAAAAATGGTTCTAATTAGTATGTCAATTGGACGAGTTCAGAGGTGTTTAAAACAACCTGCTTTTTCTTCCCGTTATATTGAATGGTATATTCTCCTTTGGCGAGGTAAAAGATAAGATGGTCATTGATATCATGTTCATTGGTTAAGGTCTTGCCTTCTCCTACTACCTGACCGTTTCTATCCAATACTTTAATATCGCATGGAATTCGGTTTGCTGCCTCTTTGGAGATCACTTCCTTTTCCACAACAACACACGAGAGGCCCATTTTACCGGCATTCTCCTGTCTCTCTACGAAATATTTCTTTTCTATAAGAGCTACATAATGATCTGTAACATCAACACTATTTACTTTAATAAGGGGCTGTTCCAAAGAAGGAACAATTATAGAATCTAAAAAGTGTACCCGAATACCTTTTCTGTCCAATTCTGGTATATCTGTTGCCCCAGATGCATCAGCACTCTTAAGACCTGCCTGCCAAACAGGATCAGAATGGAAGAAACCATCCCAAACCAACGGGTATCTATTCCCCGTCTCCCGAAAGGAACTGGCGAAAATATGATTTGCTATAAACTCTTTACTATCGGGTTTAATTTTTTTAAAGAACCAGCCCTTGTCAAATCCCACGAAGGGAGCCAGCTCACAGCAATACCACTTTCCATCAATCCAACACTCCACCCAATTGTGATTTCCCCCATTCTTACCCTCAAGCCATCTGAAAGTCCCAGCCATACGGGCAGGAATTCCCACCGAACGTAAGGCGGCCACCAATGTTATGGATAGTCCGGTACAGGTGGCAACACCAGCCATCACTGTTTCAGATGGTGATTGATTGGTTTTCGGACGGCTCGTCGAGTATCTAACGTTCAAGGTTTTCTTGGCTCCTTCTCCGACTGCGAAGGCTGCCTCCAGCAATGATTTGGTTTCCCTGACCAGGGGTTCTATCCGGAATGTCAGAAACAGACGCCACTCCTCTCTCTGCTCGTCCACCACCGCGTACGGAAGCACATCGTTAAAAAACACTGAGTCAGGAATTGTTTTTCCCCATGGGTATTTGGCACGTGTACCAAAAGCAAGCAGGGTGTTTCGAAGCAGAAAATTTGCTTTTAGGGTCTGTGCATCCCCGACAGGCATGTAAGCTACAAGAAACGCGGCTCCCTCCAGCATCCCTGAAGGAATCTCATTTAAAAACCTTACCAGCTCTCCCCTGTTCTCTCCTGCTGATTTCAGCGTCCTTTCCACCCGTTCACGATAAGAAACAGGGAAGGTTTTCGGAAGTTCTGGTTTTGCATAAATATTTATACTAATGCATACCAACAACAATAGCAATTGATTTCTCATAATCCGAATATTTCTGAATTAAATATTGTAAAAAGGGTGATTAGCTGTTTAAAAAACCAAACTATTTTTTTGAAAAATTTTTGAAGACCACAGTCTGATTAAGTCGTGGAGCGGAGGGTGGCCAAACAGCGGTCTCCTTTCCATTAGATGCGGTGAGGTAGTATTCGAAATCTCCGGCTATTTGGCTCTTCCCGATCTCCCCTGTGTATACGCCTCTGGCCACGTGGTTCAGCGCTATCTTGCTATATTTAGTCTCTCCAAATGCTTTCCAATAAAGTATTACCTCCACTACCGGTTCTCCCGAAAGTGTAATCGCTTTTACCTCCAGCCGCTCCCCATGCGTGAGAGAAGAACGCACCGTCGGTACAAAAAGCCGGAGTTTGTCGGTATACCGCATCGAAGGGATTGCCTTATCTGCGATATTCCGTCCCAGAGCCCGTTCTATCGTCTCGTCATACTTAAAAAGGTTATTTACATTGACTTGTTCCATAAAACTAATCATCCCCATTTCACCCGGATTACTCACGAAACGGAGCATAGATCCCTCCATCTCTTTCCAGTATTCACCCATTTTAATCCGTAAGGGTTCCACTGCGCCAAGTGCCAGTTTAAGCTTCTCGTCACGCTTTGTGAGCGAGTTGAGCCTTAAAATCAACGTGTCCATCTCACCCAGGGAACACCCGTATTGTGCCATGGCCCTCATTGCACGGTAGGTATTGAGCCAGTAGTCGAACCTTTCCCGGTTCATCTCCCCCTTTACCAGCGGGGTTAGCTTCTCCAGATCAGAAATAAATCCAAAACGTTGTTTCACTTTTTCCCATGGAAGTTTGCCTGAGTCAATTTTATCCAAAAAGCTTGTAGATCGCGCCAAGGCCCCATCTCTTGCAGCGTAGATGCTGGCTGTCTGTTCGGCCACCTCTTCACCGAAAGCATATTTTGCCCAATCGCGGTAGAAATCGGTCACTTCAGGTTTATTGTCTCCTGCGATCAGTGTGTCACCCCATCCCGACTGGTCCCATGAGGCCTTGGCCAACGCCGAAATAGTCGGGCCTACATGACGGGTACGCCAATGCAATCCCATTAAACCCTCAGACCCGTAAGACAGTGCATTGAAAGCGTCACGTCTCATACGTCCAACAAAAAGCTGCGACTCCAGCAGACCACAGTCATCCTCCAGCCACGGAATGGCCCATTTTTCTCTCCCTTTTACTTTCTTGTACTGCGTCTCCAAAGGCTTTCTCCCGTATGCCATTTGGATGTTACTCATGATAATATCTTTGGAAAGAACGCTGTCGAAGTAAGCCGGATTTTCAAGGGGTCCCATCGACCATCCGCAGGTAGCCAGCTGAAAAGGCGCTTTCAGTTCCTTTATCTTCTCCGACGCAATTTTAAATTCATTATTCACATCCTCCCCGTAGCGCCGCTCACCTTCAGGCTGCCAGATCCAGTAATAATCAATAGGATAACTTCTCATAATACGGGTAAATATCCCTTCGTATAGTTTATTCACCACTTCAGGGGCGTAGATATATTTCCCCTCACTTCTCACTTTTTCTTTCAGTTTGGTAGGGAAATGAATGGTATCCACTTCTCCTCCCACACACGTTTTGATCCCCAGATCATGGGCATAACGGAAAGTCGTGTCCAGCATCTTACCTGTTCTGTTATAGACCTCCAATGCAGACTTCTGGCTCTCTTCATACAGATCAGGATAGAGATTGTTCAGAAAATCCACTCCGTAGATATCGGTCTCGAACATTTGTGATGCCCCGCCAAAGTAGGACCCTGTCATCCGCGTATTGCTTCCGCGCAGACGCCTGTAGGTATTGTAGTATGAAGGCGAAGTGTAGGCTCTTTTCACAGTTCCATCGGCATTCAAATCTTCAGGGAAACCGTACCAAACGGTCGGTTCTGTGAACTTCATATTGGGTTTCTGCACATAAGTATGAAGACCGATAAAATTCATCTTCATCTTGCTCATCTGTTCCAGAACCGTTTTATAATGCTCTCCGCTCCACCAGTCAGGACCCTCCGCAAAGTCGTGAAAAGGATTAATTCCTCTCAGTTTAAATAGCGGCTTTTTTCTTTCATCTATCCGGGGCATCAGCATATCAGGCAGCTGAATGTCGGAGTAATGGTCACCGTCGAGATAAAATCGCACCCCCAACAGCTCTATAAATGAGTAAGCCGCGTAAAGAACATCCTGGGCACTCTCTCCCGAAAGTAGAATAATTTTCTTCCCTTGCCGGACAATCGTACGGGCAATATAGGTCTCTTTCTCAGGCTTGGCACCGAGCGCCTTTCTGTATTCTGTCATACAGTCACTCGAGTAAGTTCCTACAATCACAGTGGCAGGCAGCGAGTGAAACTCCTGAGCCGCAGCAAATTTTTGATTGCTTATCACCGGCCAGAGTTGTCCGGTACGCAAATAAATATACCTTCTTACCTCTTTGGCGGCAAGGTATTCGTTCGGTTTGGGGTGATCGGGATGTATCACAACCTGTCCATGGAGATTCAAAGCGAAGCACAACAGGAAGAGTAACAATTGGTTGTTCATCAGAAGATAATTTGTTTTTTAATTGCCTGATAGCCTGTCCCGATTTATCG
>CAYHDA010000254.1:0-6465 GCA_964355145.1 uncultured Mariniphaga sp. | reverse complement strand
TGAAGGCCTTGTGCCTCAGCAAAGTATCGAACGACTGGCCGAAGTAGGAAAATGGATGAAAATTAACGGGGAAGCCATTTATGGTACAACCGCTAGTCCGTTCAGTTATCTGCAATGGGGAAGGTGCACCCAAAAAGGGAATAAACTGTTTCTCCATATTTTTGAATGGCCTAAAAATGGGAAGTTATCCATTCCGCTGCAAAACACAATTGCAAAAGCTTATTTGCTTTCGGAACCGCAAAATTTGCTTAAGATTGAAAAGTCATCAACAAAAAATACCATTACCCTTGTTGGCAATGCACCAGATAAAATAGCTTCAGTGGTGGTCGTTGAATTGAATAGCGCTCCTGAAGTCCTTCCATTTCCGACATCCGGAAAAGTTGCGAAAGCATCCTCCGAAAAAGAGGGTACTGCTGCAAAAAACATCTTCGACGGAGATCCTAAAAATAAATGGCAACCATCTGATAATGACAAAGAAAGATGGGCTGAAGCTGATCTTGGGAAAGAGATTGCTATCGGAGCATTCTCAGTTGTTGAGCCTTGGTATCCATGGAATAACAAAGGACAGAAGATAGAAATACAATACAAATCGGGTAATAAATGGAACGTAGCAACCGCTGTTACTACAAACGGATCGGGCCATACCGCCTCTTTTAACCCCGTCACTGCCCGCTACTTCCGCTTGAAAATTGTTGAAGCAAAGGAGCCAACCATCAATGAATGGGTGCTTTTCAGAGCAGAATGATTGTGGTCAAATCAAATGGCAACAGGACTGAAAATCCAAAGGTCTGACATGATATAACAAGTGTATAAATATAATTTCTACAAATAACCGATAAATGAAAAGATTAGTGAAACAACTCGCAATTGCAGTATTTCTGATGATTGCATTCATCCAATTTGTCAGTGCGGGCTCCCGAGATTACTACCAGATACAGGTGTACCGTATTAACGGGAAGGCGCAGGAAGACCGCATCGACAATTATCTGAAAATGGCCTATTTGCCCGCGTTGCACCGGGCAGGAATTAAAACTGCAGGTGTTTTTAAGCCAATCGCCTCAGAAGCAACTGCTGGTCAGCAGATTATCGTATGGCTCCCACTTGCTTCACTTGGCCAGCTGGATAAATTGCAGACTGTACTGGCAAAGGATGCTGCTTATCAAACTGCGGGTGCTGATGTTTTAAATGCACTTTTTGACAATGTCCCTTTTCAGCGTAAAGAGTCGATCCTTTTAAAGGCTTTTTCTGAGGCTCCGAACTATATTCTTCCTAAGCATGCGACACAGCCTTCACAAAAAATCTATGAATTAAGAAGTTACGAAGGTCCAACTGAAAATCTTTTCCGTAAGAAGGTTAAGATGTTCAATGAAGCTGGTGAGGTTAAATTATTTAAATCGCTTGATTTCAACGCATTATTTTATGCGGAAGTGATATCCGGCAGTACCATGCCCAATCTTATGTATCTGACCACATTTGCTGACAAGGCAGCACGCGATGCGCATTGGGATGCTTTCAGAAATAATCCTGAATGGAAAAGACTTTCTGCGCTTGAGGAGTTCAAACACACGGTCTCGAAAGCAGTCATATTATTGCTTTACCCTACCGATTATTCAGATTTTTAACCCTGATTGGGATTAGGAAATAAAAAGAAGCCTCACTTTAATAATTTATTTACAGAGATCAACGTGCTGACAATCAGTATGTATATCTCTGTGTTTTACCGTTATCCGACACCCTTGAAGTGTAAAGCAGATAGAAATAGTTTGAACTTAGTATTTGATTTTCTTTACTTTGCAAAAATTTTTAGCAGCATAAATACTATTCTTCAAACGTATGGAAGAGAATCTGGTAATCGTAGAGTCACCCGCCAAGGCCAAAACTATTGAGAAAATTCTGGGTAAAGATTTTCTCGTTAAATCAAGTTTTGGGCATATCCGCGATCTTGATAAAAAGGATTTTGGCGTTGATATCAACAATAAATATCAACCTAATTATATTATTTCGGAAGATAAAAAAAAGGTTGTCAGTGAATTAAAGAAATGTGCCAAAACTGCCCAAAAAGTATGGATAGCCTCGGACGAGGATCGCGAGGGTGAAGCGATTGCGTGGCATTTAATGGAAGTATTGAACCTTGATCCTGAAAAGACCAACAGGATTGTTTTTCATGAGATTACAAAAGAGGCAATAGAGAAAGCCATCGAAACTCCCAGACGCCTCAATAAAGATCTGGTCGATGCACAGCAGGCTCGCCGGATTCTTGACCGGTTGGTTGGATTTGAGATCTCTCCGGTGCTTTGGAAAAAAATAAAGCCTTCATTGTCGGCCGGAAGGGTTCAATCGGTAGCAGTGAGACTTATCGTTGACCGTGAGCGTGAAATCATTAATTTTCAGAGTGTTCCTTTTTTCAGGGTTAATGCTGTATTTGTGGTTCCTGAAAAAAATGACAAGATATCATTACTTAAAGCTGAATTAAATAACCGGTTTGACACTGCTGCCGAAGCGAAAGCTTTTCTGGAGAAATGTAAGGGAGCCGATTTTACCATTGCAGATATTGTCACCAGGCCAGCTAAAAAATCACCGGCTGCCCCTTTTACTACTTCGACGCTTCAGCAGGAAGCGAGTCGTAAACTTGGCTTTCCGGTAGGATTGACAATGTCGGTGGCTCAAAAATTATACGAATCGGGTTTCATAACTTATATGCGTACCGACTCCACCAATCTTTCGGATTTGGCTCTTAATGCTGCAAAGAAAAAAATTCAGGCGTCGTACGGTGATAAATATGTAAAAATCCGTCATTATAAAACCAAGGTCAAAGGGGCTCAGGAGGCACATGAAGCAATTCGTCCGACACATTTTGATCAGGAAGAAGTGAAGGGCACCTCGCAGGAACAACGCCTGTACAGTCTGATCTGGAAACGTGCACTGGCTTCTCAAATGGCTGACGCCGAAATAGAACGAACAACTGTAAATATTTCAGTTTCGAAATCACCATCCCTCTTTGTGGCTGCCGGTGAAGTACTTCGATTCGACGGATTCCTGAGTGTTTATATGGAATCGACTGATGATGAGAATCTTTCAGAAGATGAAAAAGGACTTCTACCTCCGCTTTCAGTGAATCAGAAGCTGCAACCTGATGTAATTCAGGCTACTGAACGATTTTCGCAAAAAGCGGCCCGTTATACTGAAGCAAGTTTGGTTCGTAAGCTGGAGGAGCTTGGCATCGGCCGGCCTTCAACATACGCACCAACGATTACGACTATCCAGCAACGCGAATATGTTATTAAAGAGGATAGAGAAGGTACTGAACGTTCATTTTTGACGCTCACCTTGCGGAAAGATACGATCAAAGAGGAGGTGAAAACAGAGACTACCGGTACCGAAAAGGCAAAACTTTTTCCAACGGATATTGGTCTTGTGGTCAATGATTTTCTGGTTAAGCATTTTGAACCGATTGTTGATTTCAATTTCACCGCATCGGTTGAGAAGCAATTCGATGAAATTGCTGACGGACAACTTGTTTGGAATGAAATGATTGACGGGTTCTATCGTCCCTTTCATCTGAAAATAGAAGAGGCTCTTAATAATTCGGAACGGGCAAGAGGTGAGCGGATTTTGGGTACTGATCCTGCGACCGGGAAACCTGTTTCTGCAAAAATCGGGCGATTTGGACCTTTCGTCCAAATTGGCGAAGTAGTGGAAGGAAGTGATGAAAAGCCCCAGTTTGCAAGTCTGCAAAAAGGACAGAGCATTGAAACAATCTCTTTGGAAGAGGCGATGAAACTCTTTGATCTGCCGCGCGACCTTGGAGAATTTGAAGATAAAAAAGTGATTGTGGGAATTGGCAGGTTTGGACCGTATATCAGGCATGACGGAAACTTCGTGTCGTTGAAGAAGGGTGTTGACGAACCAATGACCGTAACCATCGAAAGGGCGATTGAGCTGATAGAAGAAAAAAGGGAAAATACCATTAAGTCGGTCTTGAAGACTTTTACGGAAGATCCTGAAATTCGCCTTCTTGAAGGACGTTGGGGACCTTATATCTCCTTTAAAAAAGGAAATTATAAGATTAAAAAGGGAACCGACATCGAAAAATTGACTGTTGCAGACTGCAAATTGATTATTGAAACTGAGGGAGCCAAACCGAAGACGAATAAGCGACGGGCGAAATAAAAGGCTGGCTGCCTAATAGTTAGCGTAATAGAGTGGTAATAGCGTGAATGATTAATTCTGTTTCCCATGTTAAAAGAACTGATTATAACGGCATCCGTTTTAGAAGTCGTAAAACAATTTAAAGGGAGTTCCAACCAATTGGGGCATTCCCTGAAAAATCAGGTGTGGGATCCGGGTCATCTTCCTGATGTGGCAATTTTGGGACTGCCGGAGGCGAGAGGATCACAATGCGCCCAGGTTGCGGAAGCACCTGATGCGATCAGGCGGCATTTATACGCTTTAACTTCATTCCCTTCCGAACTCAGGATTGTCGATCTTGGAAATATTAAATGCGGAAACACACTCACCGACACCTATGCCGCAGTTAAGATCGTGGCAGAAGAGCTCTCTGCTCTCGGTATCCGCTTGCTGATCCTTGGAGGAAGTCAGGATTTAACCGTTTCACTTATTGAAGGATTTAACAAAGATGAATTTAACCTCGTCATTGTTGATGACCGGATTGATAATGCTATCGTAGAGGAAAGTCCGGCTGATGAATGCTATATTAACCGGCTTCCAGTTGAAACTGCGGTAAGTGTTATAGCTGGTCAGTCTTATTTTATCAGCCAGCAAGAGCACGATATGGTTTCTGAAGGATATAACGGTGAGATTCTCACACTGGGAGAGATCCGCTCTGATTTTAAGGAAGTTGAGCCATTATTGCGCAAGTCCGATCTGGTGAGTTTCGATTTTGGATCAATAAAATTCGCTGAGGCTCCCGGTCAATACCGGATATCCCCCAATGGACTTACCGGAGAAGAATCCTGTCAGATTGCCTGGTATTCAGGTATTTCAACAACCCCGGCCTGGATGGGAATTTTTGGATACACACCTTCTGATGATCCGACCACAGCAGGTGCGATGATGGCAGCACAAATTTGCTGGTATTTTATTTATGGGATATCCAAACGTGTTGATGAAGAGCCGGTTGACGAAGCTGCTGATTTCGAGCATTATCATATTTCCGTTGATGAACTGGAGGATCCGATTTCATTTCTGCTGCACCCAATCTCGCAAAGGTGGTGGATGGAAGTCCCTTCCGAAGATTGTACGATGTTCCCTGTCAGGATTCCTTGTTCACAGAGAGATTACCAAAAAGCGTGTGAAAATGAGATTTCCGAAAAATGGTGGAAATATTTTAACAAAATATAATAAGTAATGTTCTATCTTTGTTATCAATAAGGAATCGCAATTTAATGAGTATCCTCAACAGTTACCATTCTGCTAATGAATGATAGGTATAAAAATATCACTGATCGCAAAAGGCAGCTATTGAACAAATCGATACTATTTTTGTTGTTTCTAAATATTTGTGGTTTTGCAGCACAGGCACAGCAAGATCCTCAGTTTAGTCAGAACAGGTTCAATCAACTGTCCGTAAACCCGGGATTTGCAGGTTCGACTGGTTTGATAAATATGTCAATATTAAACAGATACCAATGGGTCGGATTTCCAGGAGCCCCTGTTACAACCGTTTTTAATGCAGATGCATCATTCCGTTTGATCGGAAGTAGTGACGGACTTGGATTATCGGTAATAAATGATGTGATCGGTTTTGAGAAGAATGTTTCAGTAGGCTTGAACTATTCATGGAGAACCCAGCTGGGGAACGGGAAACTGGGATCAGGGATATCATTGGGATTAATGAATAAAAATCTCAATTTTGACATGACAGGGATGGATGGCAGTGATTTGATCAATCAATCGGATCCAGCACTTCCAAAAGGGAAAATAAGTGGCGTTTTGGCTGATTTAGGCATAGGATTATATTATCAACATAAAGATTATGAGCTGGGAATTTCAGCCAGACACCTGAACCAGCCAACTTTGTCGTTCGATGAATCAGGAAAGTATTCTCTAAGGAGGCATTATTACTTAAGTGGGGTTTATACTTTTCAGATGGCGGATGAAAGGCTGCAGGCACTTCCTTCGTTCTTTCTAAAAACTGATGCAACTACTTGGCAAGCAGATCTTAATATGACTATCCAATACGATAAACGGTTATGGGGTGGTATAGGTTACAGGCTTGGAGATGCAATAATTATCAATATGGGAGCGGAATTATGGAACGGGATAAAGTTTGGCTATTCCTACGATATGAGTACTTCTGCCATGTCAAGATATAATGCTGGTTCGCACGAGTTTTTTTTGGCATATTCAGTTTTATTATACAAAAAACGTACACATCAGTACAAAAGTGTAAGATTTTTGTAACTTTGACGTAAAAATAGTTGAATACAACATATTAAACGAATT
>CAYHDA010000253.1:0-6519 GCA_964355145.1 uncultured Mariniphaga sp. | reverse complement strand
AGAATTTTCGGTTTATGCTTTGAAAGCTCCGGTATCAATCCATTCGTTCTTCAAGAGTGACCACCAGTCAGTAGCCAATCCTCTCAATACAAATTCATAAGGAAGCCATCCATAGCCTGCAGCTCCCCATGCCGGACCCCAGGAATTTCTGATTAATAAAGCCCCGGTGGTTTCAATAGCACCCGGATTGGTATTCTTAATCTTCATTTTATCATCAAAACCGACCGCCATGATTGCATGACCGCCAACAATCTTTTCCCCGGCTGTAGGAAAAGGGATCTTTCCTGTAGTTGCAGCTTGTGTATAAGAGTTATAGACGGTAAATCCGAACATAGAAGGTAAGCCTCCTGCGAGATAGGTCTTGATCTGATTTAACAACACAGCCGGCGTGGTTCCGGGAGGATCCAGACGGTAATAGCTGATCGTCTGATAATTTTGAGCAAAAGCATAGCAGAACGCAGTTGGCTCCTTCTCAAAATCGGCCACAACATAAGGCCAGTACTCTTCAGGCGGGACTCCAAACAGTGCCAGAGCTCCCATGGTAGACCGAAGAAATGCACCGGTATCTCCTGTCCAATGAAGCATAGTACGGGTGGCTTTATAAAGAAAGAGTCTTGAGGCATCAATGTGCTTTCCAAATGCTCTCCTCTCAAAATATTCAACCATCCCAACTCCCGCGTTTGCCGTACAAGAACCGAGCGACCCTTGGTTTTCAACAGGAGAGCACCATGGTCTTAAATCGACAGAAGCAGGAAGGCCCGCTTTTAAAGGCGTTGCAACACCTACTGTTCTAAGCATAGTCAGCACAGAATCTTTCTCTGCTGTATAATCCCGAAAGTCAGGATAGTCAGGCAACCATCCCATTCCAACTTTTCCATTCATCTCACTCATATTAAATGATTTTTTAGGTATAGCTGATGTTTCTTCATTAATCCAAGGCTTTCATCAGCCTTAAAAGCCATTGATTACAGTAAATTCCACAGATAGGAAAGGATTCCTGCCTATAGAATATTACTGTAATATACCACTAAAAACTGATAAAAGCAAATAGATATCTAGGCTATCTACTGTGATATTATGATTCAAGAATTCTTATAGAATTTTATCAGAAAGTTAATCCGGCTCTGACGCCTAAGAATGAAATGGCTGATCCTTCATTGGAAGCAGATTGATATTTAAGCATCAGATCAAATTTCTCACTAACTTTATAACCTACTCCGGGTGCGAAAGTAAACGCGTTTCCTCCTCCACTCTGCGTAGAGAATGAGAGTCCGATTTGTCCACTGCCATAAATATTTTCAGAAAAGAAATACTTGGCGCCCACAAGAACAGGGACAAATCCCATTTTTAACCCTGACATTCCACTTTTTGCCGCAAAATCGAGATATCCGAGACTTGCAGTAACCGCAAACGAAGGTGCAACGGAATATTCACCGAGCAAATCGACTCCGTAAGCCATAGTTGTAATATCGGCTACGTCCCCCATTGGGAGTCCAATCATTGCTCCCGCCCCGATTTTAAATGATTTTTCATCCTTGTTCTGAGCATTAACAGACAATGCTACAACAACTAACACAATAATTAAAAAAAGTCTTGTTTTCATAACGATTTAAATTAATGGTTAAATTCATGCAACAGATTTTCTGTCGCATATAATTAAAGATAGCGATTAATTTTATGAAATGCAATTAAATATCTGTATTTCAATTAGTTATAACATAACCATTTTTAGGTTAAGCAATAAAAGGATTTTGGGCTACCATTTATCACCGTAGCGAATACCTGATCAAGATTGGAATTCGCGCTTCAATAAACTAAAAACTTTCAGGTCGAAAAAGCGATCGTGGTAACGCTCTCCTCCCCGCTCAATCCCTTCGAAATTAAAACCCAAGCGGTTGGCTACCTTTTCACTTTGGGAGTTGCCAGTCGCACATTTAATCGTTATTCTGTTCATCCCCATTTTCTCGAAAGCGAGTCCGATCAGCACCTGACAAGAACGGGTAGCAATTCCCTTACCGGTCATTTCGCGAACCAACCAATAACCAATTTCGGTCTTTTCGTTTACCCTGTCTGTAAAATGAAAGCCAATAATGCCGGCAAAATCACCTTTGTACCAAATCGTATACACTTCGTTGAAGCTTTCGTCGCGATGCAAAACAACCGTCTGAATAAATGTTTCACTATCCTTGACGGATTTGGTCGTGCCTACAAATGGCAACCAGACACCCAGATGGGACCGGTTGTGATCTATGGCGGTGAAAATAGTTTCGGCATCACGAACCTCAATCCGCTCAAGCAATATTTCATTCGAGACAACTATACTTTGCATTTAATCAAATATGAACTAAAAAATCTATTCCGGAGCGTATAAGTAAAAACGCAGAATATCGCAGAGCAGGTAACGGAAACATCTTAATTTTGCAACCTTTGTAACTACTCTGTGAAACTCCGCGTTTTGAGAGGTTATAAAAACCTCCTGTTTTATCAATCTATGATCTATTCCAATACAGCTGCAATTCCAGGGAGAACCCTTCCTTCGAGATATTCGAGCATTGCGCCACCTGCAGTGGAAATATATGAGACCTTGTCCGCGATGCCAAACTTATTGACAGCAGCAACGGAATCGCCACCGCCAACTAATGAGAAGGCGCCTTTGCCGGTAGCCTCAACAATTGCATCACCGATTGCCTTTGTGCCCGTAGCGAATCGCTCCATTTCAAACACACCGACAGGACCATTCCAAAGAATAGTATTCGATTCGCTAATCACTTTCTTGAAAATTTCAATGGTTTCAGGGCCGACATCGAGACCAGACCAGCCATCGCTGATATTATTTGAAGGAACAATACGGGTATTGGCGTTCTCTGCAAATGCATCTGCTTCAACAATATCAACTGCCAAAATAATTTTCACCCCTTTTTGTTCAGCTTTCTTAAGAATATCAAGCGCCAAGGTCAGATAATCGTCTTCACAAAGAGAGCCACCGATCTTTCCACCCTGAGCTTTTACGAAAGTGTAAGTCATACCTCCCCCGATAATGAGATTATCAACACTATTGAGAAGATTCTCTATAATTGTAATTTTTGAGGAGACTTTTGAACCTCCCATGATTGCAGTGAAAGGGCGCTTTGGCGCTTTCAACACCTTATCAAGACTTTTCACCTCGCTGTCAATGAGATAGCCAAATAGCTTGTCGTTTGGAAAGAACCGGGCAATTACAGCTGTCGATGCATGAGCACGATGCGCAGTTCCGAAAGCGTCATTAATCCAGCAGTCGCCAAGTGAGGCCAGTTGTTTTGAAAATTCGACATCACCACCTTCTTCTTCAGGGTGAAAACGAAGATTTTCAAGGACAAGCACTTCGCCGGGTTTGAGCGATCCGGCAATTTTTTTGGTTGCATCACCGATACAGTCAGGAGCCATCTTCACTTCTATACCACCAAGTAACGCCGAAAGATGAGGAACAAGATGCCTCATAGAGAATTTGTCTTCCGGGCCTTTTTTAGGGCGGCCAAGATGCGACATGATTATCGCAGAACCACCATTTTCGATCACCTGTTTGATCGTTGGAAGTGCCGCGGTCATTCGTGTATCGTCGGTGATCACGAAATTTTCATCAAGCGGCACATTGAAGTCAACACGGATAAGGGCCTTTTTGCCCGAAAAATCATAATTTTCTATCGTCTGCATTTTCATTCCATATTAATCCCGCACATGCGGATTTGTTGTTCAAAGATAAGTAAAAAGTGAGTGTCAACCTCGAAATTATATCGATTATTGCTTTGATTTGATCCAAATTTAACAATTCTTTCTACTTTTGAAGCCTGATCGGTGAAACGATTACAGGGAACACCTAATGCTTTTTTCCATGAATAATATTCTTTCCTGATGCAATTTAAAGACGTAATCGGCCAAAATACGACTAAACAAAGATTAATCCAATCAGTTGCCGAGGACAGAATACCTCATGCTCAGCTGCTTGTTGGCCCTCAGGGAAATGGGAAGCTCGCGCTTGCTTTAGCCTTTGCTCAGTACATTAACTGTCCGGATAAAAGTCACAACGACTCATGCGGAGTATGCAGCTCATGCCATAAATACGCCAAATTAATCCATCCCGATCTTCATTTCACAATTCCTGTGATAAAAACCACCGCTATTGACAAGCCGACCAGCAGCGATTACATGACCAAATGGAGGCAGTATTTTGCGGAAAATCCCTATCCTCAATACGAAAAATGGATACAAGTAATTGCTGATGAAAATAAGCAAGGGGCAATTTACGTTGATGAAGCGAAAGAACTCATTCGAAAGCTAAATCAAAAATCGTATGAGTCTGAATATAAAGTATCCATAATCTGGCTGCCGGAAACAATGAATATTACCTGTGCCAATAAAATTCTTAAAATACTTGAAGAACCGCCTGCGAAAACCCTTTTTATTCTCATTTCAGAAGCCGAAGAGAAACTTTTGAGTACTATCCGATCACGGTGTCAGCTTATTCGTATTCCCAAAATTCTGGACAACGATCTTGAAGCAGCCTTAGTTCAACAGGCAGAATCGTCAAATAGCAATCCCGCCACAGTAGCCCGACTGGCACGAGGTAATTACATTCTTGCTCAGGAGATTATGCAGAACGACGAATTGCGGAAGTACAATTTTCTGCAATTTACATCAGTAATGAGAAACGGATATGGCCGAAAATTGCAGGAAATCCTTAACTGGTCTGAAGAAATTGCGGGTATTGGAAGGGTAAGGCAGATGAGTCTGTTAAAATATTGCGGCGAATTTCTCCGGGAAAATTTTCTTCTTAATCTTAAAGAACCTTCACTGATATATATGGATGATCAGGAAAATGAATTTTCACAAAGATTTTCGCCTTTTATTAACGAGAAAAATGTAATATCTCTTTTCCGTGAATTTGAAAAAGCCTTTACCGATATTGCATCTAATGGCAATGCCAAACTCATCTTTACCGACCTGGGATTGAAGGTGTCGAAGTTAATCCGGCTTTAGAACATAACATCCATGATTTAAATAGAAATAGAATCGCTATTTTTGTGAGATTAGAATTTTTTATCTGTCGATACCATTTTGGAAGCGACAGTCCAAATATATATCAATTATATGAACACTCTGGATAAAACAGCACGTGGCTGTCCTACAAATGACACCGTGGGAAGTTGCGCCAAGTTAAATGTATACGACTGGCTTTACGATGTTAAAAGCACTATAAATACCGATGATGTTGTTGAAATTCGTTTTAAAAACACACGCAAGGATTATTTTCGAAATGTCAACGGACTAACCCTGAAAGCCGGTGATATGGTTGCAGTGGAAGCCAGTCCGGGTCACGATATTGGCATGGTTTCCCTTATTGGGGATCTGGTGCTCAAACAAATGAAACGCCACAAAGTAACTCTGGTTGACGGCGAATTACGAAAGATCTACCGGATTGCAAAGCCAGTTGATCTGCAAAAGTGGGAGGAAGCCATTGCCAGTGAGCATGAGACAATGCTCAAGGCACGTAAAATTGCCGAAGATCTCAAATTAAATATGAAGATCGGGGATGTTGAATTCCAAGGTGATAAAACAAAAGCAATCTTCTATTATATTGCAGATGAAAGAGTTGATTTTAGACAATTGATCAGGCTTTATGCTGACACTTTCCGCATCCGCATTGAAATGCGCCAGATTGGAGCGAGGCAGGAAGCTGCCCGAATAGGTGGTATTGGTCCTTGTGGAAGAGAACTCTGCTGCAGCTCGTGGATTTCAAATTTTGTATCTGTCACAACGAACGCTGCAAGGTACCAGGAGATATCCCTTAATCCCCAAAAATTGGCGGGACAATGCGGTAAGCTGAAATGTTGTCTTAACTATGAGCTTGATTGTTATATCGATGCGCTGAAAAACTTCCCTTCAACCAATATTCAGATCGAGACTGAAAATGGAAATTACAATTATCTGAAGGCCGACATATTCAAAGGAATATTCTGGTACGTTAAAGAAAACAATCAGCCCGGTGGTATGGTCTCCGTATCGGTAGAAAAGGTAAGAGAGATTCATCAGCTCAACAGAAGTGGTAAAAAAATTGCACAATTGACAAGCGACAATATCGTTGTTGTTGAAGCAGAGGGACATACCTATCATAATTCGGTCGGGCTTGAAAGTATTGACAGGTTTGATCCGGCATCAAAAAACCGTCGGAAAAAAAGGCATAAGCCAGTTTTAACGAGAAAACCCAATCCAGCCAATGAGAGTGATCAAAATCAGCAAACGACAGAAGAATAATCACCGGTTTCTGCTCTGCATATTGGTTTTAATAACTGCAATTTTCACCTCCTGTCATAAAAAGGCAGTCTTTGAAGATTATCAGCGGCTTAAGCATTCGGAATGGAATCAGGATTCTTTATTGGTTTTTGAATTTAATATTCCGGATCCTAAAAAAGTTTACGATCTGTCGTTTCCCGTTCGCAACGAGGGACGATTTGCATACCGTAATCTTTGGATCTTCGTTACGAT
>CAYHDA010000252.1:0-6591 GCA_964355145.1 uncultured Mariniphaga sp. | reverse complement strand
GTAAAGAAACGGCTCGATCCGGATAGCGGAGCTGCCGGAATGTCTTTTACAGAGTTTACCTATCAGCTGGTTCAGGGCACTGATTTTCTCCATCTTTACGAAACAAAAAACTGCAAATTACAGATGGGTGGTTCCGATCAATGGGGAAATATCACAACCGGAACAGAGCTAATCCGAAGAAAAGCGGGCGGAGAAGCATACGCGCTTACTTGTCCATTGATAAAAAAAGCAGATGGTACCAAGTTTGGAAAAACAGAATCGGGCAATGTCTGGCTCGATCCGATCAGAACTTCGCCCTATCAGTTTTATCAGTTCTGGTTGAATACTTCGGATGCTGATGCTGAAAAATACATCAAAATCTTCACTGTTTTATCAATAGAAACTGTCAGTCAATTAATTGAGGAACATCAGCAAGCGCCCCATCTTCGCCAGTTGCAGAAGGTACTTGCCAAAGAAGTGACTTGCATGGTGCATTCAGAATCAGATTATCTCATTGCTGTTGAAGCATCGGAGATTCTTTTTGGCAAAGGAACCGAAGAAACTTTGAGAAAATTGGATGAGGCTACTTTTTTATCTGTTTTTGAAGGAGTTCCGCAATTTGAAATTTCCAGATCTGAATTGGAAGCCGGAATAAATATTATCGATTTACTGGCAGAAAAAACCGCTGTCTTTCCATCAAAAGGGGAAGCGCGCCGAACAATTGCAGGTGGTGGTGTGGCGGTCAATAAAGTAAAAGTCGAAGGTCCTGACGAGGCAGTAAAGTTGGATATGCTGATCGGAGGCAAATATCTGTTGGTTCAAAAAGGCAAGAAGCACTATTTTCTCCTGATTGCAGGATAAACAGACAGCAACACGAACGAGGCTGTATCAAAATTAAAAAATGATACAGCCTCATCTGTGGCAAAATGAATTCTTAAATACCCTTTTAACCGGTAACAGAAAAAAGGTAACAGAAAAAGACTTAAAGTAACTCCACCTGTTTTTTAATAGATTCCCATTGGCTGTCGTCGAGTTCAGCACCCACAACTTTAATCACCTCACCTGCCATGAGAGAACCGATTTTTCCGCATTTTTCGAGATCTAATCCTTTGGCAAGGCCTGCCAGAAAACCGGCAGCAAAGAAATCACCCGCTCCGGTTGTATCAATCACGGAGGTTCCATTTGCCGGAATATGCCATTTTTGATTTCCCTGCTGAACGAAAGCCCCTTCCTTTCCAACCTTTACAACGGCTATATCGCATCTTCCTGCCAGATTTCCGAGAGCTGCTTCGGGTTGTAAGCCGGTAAAGGATTTGGCCTCCTCTTCGTTGGCGAAAACGATGTCGATATAATCATCAACCAGTTCATTCAGTATTTCCTGATTGGCTTCTACTACATTATAGCTTGCCAGATCGAGTGCGATGGCCAGTCCTGCAGATTTTGCTGCTGAGGCGGCGGCCATGATCAAGGCATGATTAAATACCAGATAGCCTTCAATGAAAAATAAATCATAACCCAGAAATAATTCAGGCGTGATATCGGCCGGCCTCATTTCAACGGCTGCACCCAGATAAGTGGCAAACGTACGTTCACCACCGGGACTGACAAATCCCACGGCGCGTCCGGTAGGAATGTCAAGTTCTTTCAGGACAACGGCAATTCCGCGTTTGAGCATGTCATTTTTGAACAATGATCCAAGGTCATCGTGACCAATGGCACCAACATATCCGCATTCAACACCAAGGCCAGCGATTCCGTTAATGGCATTTGCGACAGAACCACCCGTTGCAATCTTTATCTTCAGGTGCGCGATCTCTTGTTGAATGCGGGCAGACAGTTCGCCGTCGACCAAAGTCATACCCCCTTTGGGAAGCTTTAAATCATTGATTAACTGATCATCTTCAGGTAAAACAATAATGTCAACCAAGGCATTTCCGATTCCCAATATTTTCAAATTACTCATAGTGCAGATTATTTTCAGATTATTTTACAAATATATTTCTGATTTCTTAAAAAGTTACTATTTTTGCAACGCTTTAGCAGAAATAAGTGTTAAAGTGCGAATAAAGTGTATTCCTTAGTAGCTCAGTTGGTTAGAGCGGTCCGTCAGCTGACGGATTAATCCGGGGAAACAGTGCAAGTTCTTATTGTTTAAAATATTATTCCTTAGTAGCTCAGTTGGTTAGAGCGGTCCGTCAGCTGACGGATTAATCCGGGGAAACAGTGCAAGTTCTTATTGTTTAAAATATTATTCCTTAGTAGCTCAGTTGGTTAGAGCGGCGGACTGTTAATCCGTAGGTCGTAGGTTCAAGTCCTACCTGAGGAGCTTAAAAAGGCTGAAATCACACGATTTCAGCCTTTTTGTTTTCACGGATCAAGACAATCATCTGGGGAATGAAGTGTAGAATCCTTTTGGATAATGCGAATTGTCCACCTTTTAGGGCTGTTTCCAGTAAAATTGATGATTAGGTCAGATCCTGAACCGGAAGAAAGCCTTTTTCTCCTATTGTTTTAATGAAACCCCGAAGAAGGAAACTGTTATCAAATCTGATAACATACTTTCTAGATCCTTCCTTCTCGGAAACAAGCATATTTCTATCAATAAGTCTCCTGATTTGTCTTGAAACCTCAGCATCAGCTTTGCCGATAAAAAATTCTTTAATATCTGATGCTTGAACAACCTGTTTTTCTGAAACCCTTTTCAATATCTTAGCTTCTATATCCGTAATGTATTTTCTATCTAATGAATAACTAATTGTAGGCAGCAATATCTCCTTCCTCAGAAAATCATAATCCATTAGCTTATCAATTTTTTCAATTTCTTCTTTTAACCCTTTTAGTACATATTCTGACCAACTCAATATTCCTGCATCAGTTCCAGTGTCGGCTTCTGACAGATGATTGTAATAGTCATTTCTATTACTACAGAACACAGCTGTCGGATTTATTATCCTTCCAACATTAATATTAAATCCTGTTTTGACGAGCATCGCATAAGTTAACAAACGAACCACTCTTCCATTACCATTCCCAAACGGATGTATCCAAACAAATCGATGATGAGCAATAGCCGCTTTAAGCAGGTCATACTTTGTACTATCATCCCTTTGAATAAAGTCAAATAACTCTTTCATGTAATCTTCAATCCTTAACCAATCAGGAGGTTGATGATTTGATTTGTTAATTTTCAGATTAATCTTTCGGCATTCTCCTGGAGAATGGTCACCTTCACCATTGGGTGGCGGCAACAATCCGTTAACAACCATTTTGTGCATTTCACTTATAAAAGCTCTGTTAATGGGATAATCCTTTACATTTTCCTCAATAAATGACATCGCATTCTCAATATTTTGAATTTCTTTAATCCCTGAAGGAACATTTTCAGACTTTTCCAGTTTAGTTTCAATATATTCTGCAATGGTTGTATTATTTCCTTCAATCCTGGCCGATCCAATACTTTCCAACGTATGAAAAATGTGTTTCAGCTGAAAGAACACTTTTGGGTGCGTTGAACCACCAGGAGGTTTCTTACGTAAATAATCTAATTCAATGATTAAATCAGTCAGCGAAGAACTAAATGAAGGTTCTACTAACTTCAATTCATAATGTGCAAATCTGGCTTCTGACATTTGAAATATTTACTTTAATGATTTAACAAACGCAAATTCATGATTTAACATTTAGCCTTAAATGTTATTATCAAACAGGACATTACAAATATAACAATTACAAAACAATTAACAAACAATAGAAATACATTTGATTTATGCTTTCACTAAATTTGAAATTTACACCAATATTTCTTCAAGCAAATCTTTCCAAATAACAAATCCTTTTCGTTCGTCTGAAAGGTCATGTACAATGTGTGTGAAATTTTGTGGCTGGCTTTCTAAAAACGCTTGACGGCAATGGTTAAAACACGGATCGGTGTGGTGAACGAAAAGGTTGCAACAATTAGAAAATCGGCCTAATTTTCTAATTCGATTATTTCATCGATCTGAGTTTTATTCTCGGGCAGGTAATTTGCCGCAACATCCCAAATGATGGCCTAATCAATTCCATGGTATTCGTGAGATACCTTATTCCTTAAATAATACATCTCTTCCCAGGGAATTTGGGGATATTTTTCTTTTACCAATTTGGGGATTTTTTTGGATGCTTCGTCAATGATTTCAAAATTGCGAACTCCTTTTGTTACCAGGTCAATTTTTCGTCCAAACGCTTTTTCGAGATATATTTCAAGTGAAAAAAACTTCCATCCAATAGGCTGGTAAAGTTCAACCAGAATATCTATGTCACTATCTTCATTAAAGGTGTTATCAGAGAACGAACCAAACAAACCAATCTCCTTCACAGAATAATCCGCTTGAAGAGTTGGTTTCAACTCCTGTAATTTGTTTATTATCTGCACTTTAGAAATCATAGGCCAAATATATTGATTTTAATTGGTTCCAATAATAGCAAGAACCTGTTGCAACTTTCGAATGAAAGGGGAGTCATAATCAAAAAGAAGGTGAAAATGATCTCCTTTTTTGATTTCAGTCCTTTTCCTAAAGCTAAGCGTATCATTAAAATATCATACTTTCGAACATACTGCGACTTCTTTATCGCACCAGATAGTGCAATACAATGCACTATAATCTAAATAAAATACAGAACAAAGTAATATACACAGTATAGTGCCATATATTGCCTTTTCTATTGTATTTTATAAAATTAATAGTATTTTTACATAAAAAAGAGCTGTATGATGCACTTTGAAGGATTAATTAAAACAATAAAAGAACGCAGGGAAGTATTGCAAGTCACACAGGAAACCGTAGCTGAATTATCGGGTGTTGGCTTAAGAACCTTAAAACAGTTTGAAAGCGGTAAAGGGAATCCCACATTACAGACATTGCAAAAGTTAGCTGATGTGCTGGGAATGGAAGTTTGTTTAAAGCTTAAAAAAGTATCACGTAACAAATGAGAAAGGCAAAAATACTCTACAAGGATAAGGAAGCTGGAGACTTAACCCAAAATGATGACGGCTCTTTTACATTCTGTTATAATGATACCTGGCTGGCAGACAGCAACAAACCAGACATCAGTCTGACTTTGCCTAAAATTGAACAAGAGTTTCATTCAAAATTCCTGTTTCCATTTTTTTACAACATGCTTCCTGAAGGATCTAATAAACAAGTGGTTTGTAAGCTTAATAAATTAGACCAAACGGATTATTTTGGATTGCTCATGACTACCGCAAAAAATGATAGTATTGGTGCTGTAAGAGTAATAAAAATAGAAGAATAATGAGTTTACCTGAAATAAAATATTGTCCCGGCACATTAGCGGAAGGGTTTAATACCTATAGCAGAACCTGCTTAAAACGAGTATTTCGGGGTAAAGCTGTGAATCATGTATTACCATACGATTCGCCTTCATCCAATCCGGAAACTGATGATCTCTTTGATCAAAGCAGACAGCGCATGTCTATTTCAGGAGTACAAGAAAAATTCCCAGTCTTGCTCGAAAAAAATAAGTTAAGACTAATAAATGAAGGTGAGCGCGGAACATATATTCTAAAACCTGTCCCAAGCGCTGGTAAAAAGCCAGATCAAATGCCGGCTAACGAACATCTCACAATGCAAATTGCCCGTCAGATTTATGGAATAGAAACGGCTGAAAATGCATTAATTTTCTTTAAAAATGGCGCTCCTGCATATATAACAAAGCGTTTTGATGTTAAAGAAGACGGCACAAAGATAGCACAGGATGATTTTGCTTCATTGTCAGGAAGAACACCGCAAACTCATGGAGAGCATTACAAGTATTTGGGGAACTATTTAGAGTTATTTCAGTTGATGCACAATTATTTATCTACCTATAAATTAGAAGCGCCTAAACTATTGAAAATACTTGTGTTTAATTATCTGTTTTCAAATGGAGATGCTCACTTTAAAAACTTTTCCTTGCTTGAAACACCAATGGGAGACTACAGGCTGAGTCCTGCCTATGACCTTTTAAATAGTCGTATTCATGTAGAAGATAGAGACTTTGCCTTAGACGACGGACTCTTACCTGGAAATCTGGCTCAAGGAAAAATCAAGATGCAATTTGCCAAACTCGCAGAAGAGGCAGAAATCAGTGAAAAGATTTTTAATGATATACTGACACTTATGCTATCAAAATCAAATAATGTGGAAAAATTGGTATCAGCGTCGTTTCTTAGTGATTCAACAAAAAGTAATTATTGGCAGTGTTACAATGGTCGTCTGAATCAGTTGTCAAAAGTTTGAATTCAAATTAAATCAGAGTATAAAGCTGTAAAGGGAGAATATAAAGTTTTATCCGTTGCTATTTGAATAAATCGGAATGCGTGCCAGTTCCTAAAAGGGTTATTTTCTTTTCCTTTTCATCCTTTTTCCAAATCAATAGCCAGTCTGTCTTAATATGACATTCCCAAAGTCCGCTAAGCTTTCCGGATAAAATATGAGGCTTATGTTTTAATGGGACAGATCCGTTTTCGACCAGACTTATTAAAACAGCGTCAAGCAAACTAATGTCAATCTTTCGCTTTAAACAAAGTTTATAATCTTTTAGGTATTGGTTTGAAAAACTGACTTCGTACAT
>CAYHDA010000251.1:0-6604 GCA_964355145.1 uncultured Mariniphaga sp. | reverse complement strand
ATTTTCAAGCTCAAACCAAGTGATGGGCGTTCGCCGGACGACAGACTTTTTAGAGAAAGCAACATGGATTCTGGCAATTGCGCTGGTTGTTCTTTCTATTAGCGCAACGGCTTTTCTTCCACGTCAGGGTGAGCTTAAAAAATCTCAAATCGAAGAGCAGATTCAGCAGGTGCAGGATCCAAGTCAGGTTCCTAATTTCCCGCAGGCAGTGCGTGATTCAACAAAATAAAGGATCGGTTTTTATTCAGCTGTCAGGCTGCTGAGGCTGATCTGTTTCACTGAACTGTCGAATTTCCAGCATTACTTATAGACAAAACCCGATTCGTTAACAGACGGACCGGGTTTTTGTGTTGATAGCTGACACCAGGGTTAAAACAATGTCATGTTGGCAGTTATTGTTGTCAGACAAACCCATGCATTAACCATCTGTTTTTCAGCACATTAAATACAATACTTAATTTTCGGCTTTTGAATAGCTGAAAATAAGTCCTGTCAACTGGACAAAACAGGTCGTAAGTGGCTTTGGCATATTTTCTGTTAAGATTGCGATACAACAAATAAACTATTGTCTAATTATAAAATAAAATTTGAAATGGCAGAACTTAAAGGAAAGATCCTTGCCGGCAAAGTATTGGTAGAGCCGCAGCAAGCAATTACAAAAACAGCAGGTGGTATTATTATCCCTGATTCGGCGAAAGAAAAACCCCTTGCAGGCAAAGTTGCCCTTGTGGGAATCGCAAAGAAAGACGAAACGATGGAAGTTAAAGCTGGCGACACTGTTTTCTACGGAAAATATTCAGGAACCGAGCTTACAATTGATGGTGTTGACTATCTTTTGATTTCGCAGTCTGATGTTCTTTTTATCGCTTAATTAACTAATTTAACGATCATTAATTAAAAACATTAAACAATGGCAAAAGAGATTAAATTTAATATCGAAGCCCGCGAAAGGCTGAAAAAAGGAGTTGACCAACTTGCAGACGCTGTAAAAGTTACCTTGGGGCCAAAAGGTCGCAATGTAATTATCGAAAAGAAATTTGGTGCTCCTCAAGTAACAAAAGATGGTGTGACTGTTGCTAAAGAGATCGAACTTTCTGATCCTTATGCAAACATGGGCGCTCATCTGGTAAAGGAAGTTGCTTCAAAAACCAGTGACGATGCCGGTGACGGTACCACAACTGCAACTGTTCTTGCACAATCAATCATTAATGTTGGATTGAAAAATGTTACTGCCGGCGCTAACCCGATGGACTTAAAACGCGGTATCGACAAAGCTGTCATTAAAGTTGTTGAAAGCATCAAAGCTCAGGCTATCACAGTTGGTGATGATTACAGCAAAATTGAACAAGTTGCCCGCATTGCCGCGAACAACGACGCTGAAATCGGTAAATTGATTGCCGAAGCAATGGAAAAAGTTCACAAAGAAGGTGTTATCACTGTCGAAGAAGCCAAAGGTACTGAAACTTATGTTGACCTTGTAGAAGGAATGCAATTCGACCGTGGTTATATTTCTCCTTATTTCGTAACCGATACAGAAAAAATGGCTACAGAAATGGAGAATCCTTTCATCCTGATTCACGATAAAAAGATCGGTTCAATGAAAGAGCTGGTTCCAATTCTTGAAGCAACTCACCAATCAGGACGCGCTTTGATGATCATCTCAGAGGATATTGAAGGCGAAGCGCTTGCAACCCTGGTTGTTAATCGTCTTCGTGCAGGATTGAAAGTATGTGCAGTAAAAGCTCCGGGATTTGGTGATCGTCGCAAAGAAATGCTTGAAGATCTTGCCATCCTTACAGGCGGAACTGTGATTACTGAAGAAAAAGGGATGAAACTCGAAGATACAACCCTTGAAATGTTGGGTCGTGCAGAAAAATTAACCGTTAACAAGGATACTACGACTATTGTTAATGGTGGTGGTGATGCTTCTAACATTGCAGCCCGTGTTTCTCAGATCAAAAAACAAATCGAAACAACTACTTCGGACTACGATCGTGAAAAATTGCAGGAGCGTCTTGCAAAGCTTTCAGGTGGTGTTGCCGTACTTTATGTAGGTGCTTCGTCAGAAGTTGAAATGAAAGAGAAGAAAGACCGTGTTGATGATGCACTTCACGCAACACGTGCCGCTGTTGAAGAAGGTATTGTTCCTGGTGGAGGCGTTGCTTATCTTCGCGCTATCGCTGTCCTTGAAGGGCTTGTTGGCGACAACGAAGACGAAACAACCGGTATCGAGATCGTAAAACGTGCGATCGAAGAACCAACCCGTCAGATTGTTTTCAATGCCGGTCTCGAAGGAGCTGTCATTGTACAGAAAATCAAAGAAGGCAAAGACGATTACGGTTACAATGCCCGTCTTGATGTTTACCAGAATCTTTTCGAATCAGGAGTAATTGATCCTGCTAAGGTTACACGTGTTGCTTTGGAAAATGCTGCTTCTATTGCAGGTATGTTCCTTACTACCGAGTGCGTCCTTGTTGAAGAGAAAGAAGACAAACCAGCTATGATGCCACAAGGCGGAATGGGTGGCGGTATGGGCGGAATGATGTAATCTCCAAAATCCGATACAAATCAACAGTTTAGTTGAATTCTCAAAACCGACAGGAAAATCCTGTCGGTTTTTTTATGTCAGTTTCCTGAAGAACTTTATCTTTGCGCCTTTAAAATCTGTATGGATCTTCTTACTATTTTCATTCTTGCTATTGGCCTTTCGATGGATAGTTTCGCAGTCTCAGTAGGCTGCGGACTAACTGAGCAGAAAGTCTCATTTCGTCATGCTGCAAAAATTGCCTTCTCTCTTGCCTTTTTCCAGGGCACCCTTCCCGTTGTAGGGTGGTACATGGGAACCGAAATAAAAGAATATGTTGAAGGGATAGATCACTGGATTGCATTTTCCCTTCTTTTATTTTTGGGAGGCAAAATGATTCTCGAGCGTTTTAAGACCAGTGACCCTGAAAAAATATCCGATATTTATTCATGGAAACACATCATTATCCTTTCGATAGCCACTAGTATCGATGCCTTGGTCGTCGGATTTTCATTTGCAATGGCTTCAACACGCAATATTTTTGGCTGGGCTATGATTATTGGAGCCGTTACTTTTTTCTTTGCAATGCTCGGCATAAGAATAGGCAAGGATGTGGGCTGCACATTTGGCCCTAAAGTTGAATTATTGGGTGGAATAATCCTGATCGGTATTGGTTTTAAAATACTAATTCAACAAACACATTTGGTTGGGTTGTGAGTAAGGAATAATAATAACTAAACTTACATTTCCGGCCTTTCAAAAGAAAATTTCCGAAAAAATAAAAAATACGAAAAAGATTGCCGGGGTAGTCACTCCGGCAATCTTTTTTTTATAAACCGGTTAATTTGAAATCCCTTGTTTTCGCTGGGGTATTATTTTACTTTTGAACCTTCCTTAATTCATGATCAGAAACTAATCTTCAAAGGAAAATCCGGATGAAAAAAATATTAATGACATTCGCTCTTTCAGCAGGCATTATCTTTTCTGCACAGTCACAAATCAATAAAAACAATCTTACTGTTCCCTTGCCGTCGAAAGCTCAGCTTAGATGGCAAAAATATGAACAGACAATGTTTGTATGTCTGGATCCGTGTACATGGCAGGGACGTGAATATGATAATCATTCCGCCGATTTAACCCGCATTAATCCGGCGGACTTAAATACCGATCAATGGTGTCAGGTCGCAAAGTCATGGGATGCAAAACTGATCCTGTTTGTTGCAAAACATACCGGAGGATTTTGCTGGTGGCAAACCAATACATCTGATTACGGAATAAAAAATACCCCCTGGAAAAATGGGAAAGGAGATGTTCTTAAAGAACTCGCCGAATCATGTAAAAAATATGGGCTGGATCTGGGTATCTATGTCTATCCTGGCGACGAAACGTGGGGAGCAGGCATCGGCAGTGGAGGTGTTACCAAAGATCCATCCAAACAAGAAGGATATAATAAGGTTTTTCGGGAACAGATGAAGGAAGTTCTGACAAAATACGGACCGGTTCGTGAAGTGTGGTTTGACGGAAGTTGTTTGATAAACGTTAATGACTTACTGGAAAAATACGCCTCTGATGCAGTAATTTTACAAGGACCGAAGGCTAATCTCAGGTGGGTTGGCAATGAGGACGGTTTTGCGCCATTCTCCAATTGGTATACCCTTAATAGCAAGGATCTTGCGACTGGAGTCTCAACTGCAGTTCAGTCAGATCCCTTCGGTGATGCCTATGCACCGGTAGAAATTGATGTTCCTTTACTAAAAAACAAAGGTCATAAATGGTTTTGGAGCCCAAAATCGGATAGTCTGATATTGACAACTGACCAGCTGATGAATATTTACTACAAATCGGTTGGTCGGGGTGCCTTACTTCTTTTGAATTCAACACCCGACACCACAGGATTAATACCACAATCGCATGTGAAAGCATACGATGCATTTGGGAATGAGATTAAAAGGCGGTTTGATCATCCAATCAGGCAATCAAAAGCAGAAGGCAAAATAGTTGAAATTACCTTGTCAAAACCAACAGAAATAAATCATGCTATCTTGCAGGAAGATCTTTCACAAGGCCAGCGTGTTCTCTCTTTTCAGATTGCAGGAATGGATTCAATGAATCAGTGGCATGTGGTCTACACTGGCACATCAATCGGAAATAAACGAATCTGCTATTTTAATCCGGTTAAAGTGTCCAAAATCAAACTTTCTGTTACCAACTCAAAAGCGAACCCTCAGATTTCTAATTTTGCTGTTTATAACATTAAGAACGTTTTTACTGAACCAGAAAAAAGAGAAAACCTTGGGAGTTTTTACGATGGCATCGCGCGAAAAACCGGAACCGACCCGACCCGGGAACCTGCCCTGAAAATTGACAGCTGGAACCTTACTTCCACAGATAACTCCGGATGGAAAGAGATGAGTTTTGACCTTACCAAATATGTTACACGGATTGGTCAGTATGAATTAACCTTTTCAGACCAAAGTACCGGCAATAATTCCGGACTCGAATTCCGCGAGTGGAAACTACAGATGTACGGAGGAGAGGCATCGAATTCAATAGAGCTGCTGCAGGGCACATCAACTTTCAGAATTACCCGTTCCCAACAGACACTTGATGAGTTTCCAACCATATTAAACCTTAAAGCACGAAGTAAACCGGAGAATACTTCGGGAATTGTTACCCTGAAAAGAGTGACCTGGTAAATCCCATTCAGATCATTATTTACTATAAATGTTGACAATTTAACCTGCTTAACCCCTTTATTCTTGTTAAGACAGTTAATATTTAATGCGCTTTATCTAATATAAAAGAAGTATTTGGCTAACAGCAAATGTATTTTTGACTCTCATTCAACGGCTAATCAAATTATCAGTCATTTTATCTAAAAAATAATTGTGTGAAACACCAGTACAAACCTCTGATGCTATTGTCTCTGATGTTTTTCATGGTAGGAGCCCTCTTCTGCATGAACGACATTCTGCTCCCTTCACTGATCACCCATTTCAAGCTGAATTACACCCAGGCAACGATGATTCAGTTTACTTTTTACCTCACTTATATCATATTTCCCATTCCAATCGCCTGGATGATCCATCGGTTTGGCTATAAAATCAGTTTGCTGGTGGCCATCATCACCTGTTCCCTAGGCGCTGCATCCTTCTGGCCCGCAAAAATCTTTGACTCATATCCCTTAGTCTTGCTGGCGATCTTTATAATCTCTACAGGATTAACAATTATCAATGTAGCAGCAAATCCATTTGCTTCACTGCTCGGCGATCCGGAAGGAGCCCATCAGCGGATCAACTTTGTACAGGTCTTTTCGAGAATCGGTTATGCGGTCACCCCAGCAGTTGCCACAACTTTGATATACAATCAACTGGGAGAAATTCGATTCCATTTTCCCTATCTCTTACTGGCTGGCATTCTATTATTGATCGCCTTGCTGATGGGAGTGTCGCATCTCCCTGCCATGAAGCCTGACGCTGAAGATCGCTTTACCCTCAAAGGAATTATCCGCGAAGGATATTCGCATAAACATCTCTTTTACGGTCTCTTCGCGATGTTTTTCTATATGGGTGCAGAAGCTTGTACCTGTGGTTTTTTTATCCCATACCTAAAGACAGTGCTCGGATTTACCGATGATAAAGCGGCAAGCTACCTTACCATCTACTATATTCTCACTGCCGTGATGGGTATTATTGGAGTAGTGATGCTGAAATATGTAAATGCCCACAAATTACTGGGTATTTTTGGGGTAGGAATGTTGGTTCTTTTTAGTCTGATTATTTTTAATAACAGTGGTTACAACGAATTTCTAATGGCCGGACTGGGTCTCTTCCTCTCAATTATGTTCCCTACCATATTCAGTCTCGCCATTGAAGAGATTGGTTCATTTACCGGAAAGGGTTCGGCATTGCTGAATTTTGCACTTATTGGAGGCTCTGTATTTCCACCCATTCAAGGAATGATCGCCGATCAGCATGGTGTGCAGATCTCGTATATTATTCCTATGATCTGCGTAGTGATGGTAACGATTTATGCCTTTTTCTTTACAAGAATGCCTTTAATGAAAAGAAACGGAGTTGC
>CAYHDA010000250.1:0-6650 GCA_964355145.1 uncultured Mariniphaga sp. | reverse complement strand
ACCTGATCTAATCTAATCAATACTGCTTACAGCTGTTTTTCAGCGCCCGAAACCAAGACCTTTTTTACGTCCAGAGTGCCATAAACCATCTTAACGAAAGGTTTTCCGTCCTTCAATCCTACATTTCCAAAACCTGTTTCAGTAGCGATAAAACTTTTAAAATCGCCGATTTTTGAATCGATCACTAAAATATGATCGACTGCATCGTAGCTTACCCCGGTTAACCCTTGCAGTAATCCATAGCTCGACATCGCGCGGGCATACCAATGTCCGCACTCGTATTCGTCAAATGGATTGCGAATCTGACCATCATAACGGTCTCGGGCTGTCCGGACGATATCAAGCCCTTTTTCTACCTCCCCCATCAGCATTAAATGCGAAGCAACCTGGTATTCAATGCCTGTCCATACTTCATTACTGTAAACAAACGGCAGTGATAATTTTCCGCCTTTAGGCCAGCTGCACAATAACAGTCCGCCTTCATTGCCGAGTGCATAAGTGGGGCGTTGAGGATTGGCATGGTTCGACAGGTTGTGTTTCAGGTTATATTTATACACCGCATTAAGGTGACTTTTAATCAAAGGAGCCTCCATCGGGTTTTCCAGATCGCACATCCTGGCAAGCCAAAAACCGAGTACGCCATCCGAAAGACAGCCTTTACCGTATTGATATTTAGGCCCTTCTTTTTCCAATATTAGTTTGGCTTCGTCGGAATAGTTGGAATTCCAACTATTTTTAGACAGTTCAACCGGATTGGGTGCATTAAGCCCTTTCCATTTTATTTTCTGATAGAAATATTCCCCGTCATATAGGCTGTCCTGCATCATTTTTCTTCCCGATCCGAGTAGTTCTCGGTAGTGCGATACATCTTCGTGGAGATATTCACCCATCTTCGATATAGATAACAATGCTCCGAGGTAAAAACTGGTACACATTCCGTCGGCTCCCCAGAATTCAATGTCATAAGTGTTGTGATGCGGCTCTTCCAATACCCCTTTGTGGCGCGGATCCCATGTTGCAATACAATAATCAAGGCTCGCTTTTACTTTTGGATAGAGTTCTTTAACCCACTGATTATCGCCGCTGATTCTCCATTCACGGTAAACTTTCATGATCCCTCCCAATTGTCCGTCGGAAGCTGCATGGAAATCGTGTATTTTAGGCCTGACAGGCAATGCAGACCGGAATGCCTGATGACCAATATCATTCTGACTCTCTTTGAATTCGGTGTTGCGCAACGATCTTTCGAGCGATGGAAACAAATGAGCCACTGCCTGCGCATAGTTCCACACATGAGTGCAGGAGCCTTCACAACAGCCCGAATTATCGCTGCAACCTTCCCATGCCCACATTTTCCCGTCGCGCTGGCGAAGTACAGTCGGCGATTTCAGAATAGTGAGATTGGCGGTTACAGCTTCCAGAACTTCAGCCGGCAGGGTGCTGCTGTAAAAAGCGTCAGTAAACAATTGTGATTTGGTTTTTAGATCATCGTAATTGTTATTCCAGAAACCTGCCACTTCATGAATCGTTTTGAACTTTCCGGAATACCATGGCTGATAAAAAGGTGATGTACAACAGCCTGAGGCCGGATCACAGACTTTGGTGTCTTTTGGATCCTCTCCAAGCTTAAGGTTTGAATCCGGCACATACCACGAAAACATTACCCGAACAGTTTTCTCTTCACCCGAATCGAGGCTGACAGGAACATACAGCGAAGCGCCGGGTGCATCTTTCTCTGCTGCTGCAACGGGAATCAACTTTGATTGTTCAATATTTTGCCAGGTCATCGTGAGGGCATCCCACCATCCTCCCCGGAACCAGCAGTGATCGACAATTGTTGAGGTCTGGTTAGTGGTTATAGCAAAGTCACCTTGTTCATACAGGTTTTTTCCTTCCGCTTTCTGCGAAAGGATAAAGCCATTCGATATTGGCTGAATACTCTTAATCCCTTTCCCTTTTTGCATGAAATTTACTGAATGGAAAGAGAAAACCGCATCTATTTTTTTTGATCCGGAATTTTTAAACGAATATTCGATACCTCCAACAGGAAGACTGGAATTATCGGGATCGCCCGGAATGAAGGGACTCCATCCCGTAATTTTTACTGTTACCGGCATATCCTGATCGGTTAAATGAATCGTTGCGAAGGGGAAACGTGCCTCAAAATCAACATTTTTAAAGCGCGGCAGACCATAAGAGGTTCTTTCACCGCCATTGGCCGTTCTCGGACCACCAAAATATTTCCACAACGGAACAGGTCCTTCGAGTAATTTGGCACCATTTTCTTTCCCTTTAATCGAAAGAGCGGCAAACATCAACGGCTCGTTAAACATTTCCGCAGTGTTGCGTACCGACACATGAGAGAATGCACCGGTACCTTCGAGACAGATCATACCTGCTCCGATGCCTCCGATCGGAAAAGCGATGCGGTTTAAATTTTCACTTTTGTAATTTTCGTTGTAACCTCTTTTTTGTTTGGTGTCCGTGCTCTTGTCTGTATTTGGAGCATTGCAGGCGGAGATTAAAAATGAGCAAATCAGAATCGCAATAAAGGGGCTGTTTTTCATTTTTTTTGATTTTAGTTCAGAGGAAGAACAAATATCAGAAAAAATTAAATCAAAATGCGAGAATGAAGGTTGATCGCACAATAATTTTTGCACCTCAAAGTCAAACTTGAAATAAGTAGTACGAGTAAGTAGATGTCGTATTTTAGTTTAAGAACCCGACATCTATGAAAATCTTTTTTGCCACTAAATCACCAATACACCAAACCGTCATCCGACGGACACCAAAGTCTACGGTAAAGCCTTGGTGCCTTTTTGGTGACTTGGTGCTTTGGTGGCATTCTTTAATTTAAAATTTTTATTAAAGAAGTCGATTCAGAAAATCCGACATTATTTCATTCTTACAACTTAAGTAAGCTACGGTCTCCGACAAATTTAAAGCCAAACGAGAAAATATTTGCGGTTAATCCATCGCTTCTGGTATAGTGACTAAACTTCAAATTAAAATTTTTGAAACCAAGAGGACCAATTTTAAGGGAAGTGAAAATATCCGTATAGTCGAATGCCATACTAACCTGCTTGCTGGTGAATTTAGATAAATCATAATCTGAGGTATAGTATTTTTCTGATGAAAGATGCGTCTCAAACGGCGCAAAATAATCAACCTGATTCTGAATGTAATAACGGAAGGATGGAGTAAAAGCAACCGACTGACTTAATCGGAAAGGTAAATTAAAATCAAAAGTATTTGCCTTCAATCCCCAGTTATCAATATAATACCGGTAATAGCTCCTTAGCACAAACATTTCATTAAGGTAGTAATTCAACCTTACCCCAAGTGGTAATTTGTAACGAATGGAAGGCATCCTTTCAATGTCGTCCGCTAACTGATAAACATGCTGATTGGCAGGCGTTGTATAGTTTGCAATATCAACTGCTGAACCAATATAATAATTTTGTTTGTCAGCAAAATACATCCGCTGGTAGGGTGTAGACAGCATTCCTTCCTGCATGACCAGGTCAAAAAACAGCGCACCCTGAAATTTTTCGGATAAAATCTGAGAAACAAAAAGAGACATAGTATAGGAGTTTCTCCCTTTACTTTCCCATTGTTTAAATCCCGAAGGTAAGTAGTCAGTCGTAGTCGCTCCAGCCTGATTCAAAATAGGTACTCCCCTGAAATATCCCTGTGACTGGAAATTTATTCCGTTATCCATATATTCTCTTAGCTCTGTCGGATAAATCGGTTTCCAGGTATCGAGGTAAACCGACCCTTTAAGACCGACTTCAGTATTCTTTTCGTTGAACAGTCCGGTGACATTTCCTCCCACCCCAAGCGAAGTATAATCGTATTCTTTTGAAAGTGAAAGATTCGATCCCCAGATAAAATTGCGGCTGTCGGAATTGTGCGTGTAATCGGCGTGAATAACTGTTAAAACATCACTTTGTGAAGCACCTGTCGATGAAAGCCATGGAGTTCCTATTGTTTTATAAGTCGTTGGATTATTGATAAATGTAGTGTTTCCTCCACCTCTTGAAGCTCCTGTTGCACTGATCAGCGGAGCGCTTTTTAACGAGGTGGGAACCGATATGAATGGATTAATATTGCTCGAAGATGCTGATGTGTAAGCGGAAATGCCGACATCGATCGTTAAAATATCATCATCATTTAAAGGAGTGCTAATCACAATTACAGGCGTTGCATCCATGAGTTTTTCGGTTCCGATTCCGCCGTTCACGGGTGAATGACTTCCATCCTGACTATACAGGCTCATCAGCAGATCGATCTCCACATTTTCCAGAACCCGTTTTTTGTAAACCTTGGTTGAGTCAGCACTCTGAGCAATTGTAACCTTGAATATAATCAATATGCTGCAAACTAATAGTAATGTCCTTTTCATTTCATCCTTTAATTACAACCGCAACCTCCACCTGTTTTACCACCGTTCGCTCCTGATGCGCCCTCCCTGTAAACCTGGAAATTGCTTTCAAACCGTTCATTTTGATTGGCAGATAATTTCATATCGGGATCATTCACATATATTTTTTTATATTCCTTTACAGTAGTGCAGGATGTAAGTAAGCCAACAGCTATGAATAACGCACAAATATTCTTTTTCATCAGAAGATAATTTGTTTTTTAATTGCCTGATAGAACACCTGTGTTATCTTCGTTCATGTTTGCGAAGCGCAGATTCATGGGTGTTTCATCTTTAAGCTTGATAATATTCTTTTTCTTATTTGAATGGCTGGCCTTGTTAGTTCACTATAAACCAATAGACAGCTAATTTTAAAGTTTGATTTTTTTCTCAATTGTTTTATTGAGTGCGGTAATTTTAACCATCAGTTTTAACGGATATATTTTCAAAGCTTAGCTATTTCAAAGGAATGAAGCAAGGCGATATAATCTTTGGGATCTACATTTTTATATCCGGTTGATCCAAGTATTTTTCCTTTTTTATCAAGGACAAGAACCAAGGGAAACAGGCCTTGTTTGTTATAAATTTCAGCCAGCATGTCATTTTTCTCTTGTTGTTCTTTCGGTAAGGCATTTGCCTTTTTTTTCGGAAAATCAGCCCGCAACAGGATAAAATGTGCCTTTGAATATTCTTTAAAATCGGGTGACTCCCAAATATTTTTTTCCAGTTTCATGCATGGAATACACCAATCGGATCCCGAAAATGTAAGCACGATATTCTTACCCTCTTTTTCCGCCTTAGCTTTGGCGATTTCAATACCGCTTTCCCAATTTTGGGCCGAGACAAAAGTTGCGATACTAAATAGTATTGCTGTTATAAAACTTCGTTTCATTTTATGCAACTGGTCTAATATGAAAATTATAATATTGATTATTATGAATTCAAATGCAAGATTATATTTTTTTTCAAAACGCAGATACAAATACAAGATAAAAATCAGCTATCTGCAGAAAATTTAACTAAATATATGTTTTAGTTTGATTTTTGCAACAAGGGACAGGTGTATCAAAAACATACAGGTGTTGTATCGCGGACATACAGTTTTTTCAGATACATCTTTAACAGATTGAATTTTAGTGATAAAATTCGTAAATTTGTTTTTAATAACACGAAGGAGATGTTCCCGTCATTATCTGTTATTGGTGTTGCCCTTTCGATAATCCTTCTATATTTCAATGCCAGGAGAAATATGTCCTCTGTTTATCTGGGTGTTTTCTTTTTGCTGGTAAGTATTTATGGCTTCAATCAGTACGTGTTGTTATATTCAAAATCAGTCATTCTTGTCACAATATTTCTTGTTGTTATCCCAATCTCAGGCTCCCTGATGTATCTCATCGGCCCCATGCTGTATTGGTACATCCGAAGTATATTAACCGATGACTACCGGCTTAAAAAAAAAGAACTATGGCATTTATTGCCATCGGTAATATATCTGATATCATCTGCTCCTTATTTTTTTACTGCCTGTTCATATAAAGTTGATATTGCAAAAGCCATCGTAAATGACGCAGGATTTTTGCAGGAATACAAATTCACTTTTTTATCCGGGATATTTTCTGTTCATGCAGTTTACTTGAGCCGTCCACTTTTTGTTTTGGGATATACACTCTGGTCGATCGGATTATTTCTTCGCTTTCTAATGCGTAAACGGCAATCTCTGGTATTTTCAAGGCAGCATTTTATGACTAAATGGCTAACTGTTTTATTGGGATTTCAGTTCACATTGATTGTTAGTCATTTTCTTTTAATGCTAAAGCCATTATCGGTATTTTTCACCCTTAATATCCTGCAAATCCTGTCTGGCGCAGGATTGACAGGATTATTAATTTCCCCCGTTTTCTTCCCAGGTATTTTATATGGATTACCACAATTACCCCAATCAGGCTTTGCACTTGATTCCGGTAAAGGAGAACCGCGACCTTTGCCTGAAGAGAAAAAAGCTCCTGTTCCCGGTTTTGAATGCGAATACCTTTTGTCTATCAGTCAATTAGCAGATTGCTGTATGCGTGAATTAAAACCATTCCTTCAGCCTGATTTTAATCTTACGCAGTTCTCGGTACTGATACATATCCCGGTCCATCATCTTACTTATTATTTCAGAGAAGAGAGAAAACAGCACTTTAATGAATATAGAAACGAATGGCGCATCAACTATGCAAAAAACCTC
>CAYHDA010000249.1:0-6659 GCA_964355145.1 uncultured Mariniphaga sp. | reverse complement strand
CCTTTGATGCCAATAATTGTATCACCAATATGCATATCGCGCCCGATCGCCCATGCCGATCCCAGTTTTTCGACTTCATTAATCGAATCGACAGGATTACGGTGGGTCTTCCCGTTCACACCTCTGAGCTGGCCTTTAAGGAATTCGAGCGTAATGGTCTCTTCACCTTCTTTCTGAAGATGGGTCGGATAAGCTTCTTCGGGAAGCGTTTTGTCGCTTTGAAGTGTCTCCCGGCCTCCAATACTCGTACCCCAGAGGCCTTTATTAACAGAATAAGCCATTTTTTCAAAATTATCAACTACGCCATGATCACGTAAGTAGTTGATCTCAGCATCCCGGGTAAGCTCAAGATCACGTGTTGGCGTGATAATTTTAATTTCGGGTGCCAGCACTTCAAACGCGAGGTCAAAGCGTATCTGATCATTTCCGGCGCCTGTACTTCCATGAGCAACATGAGTAGCGCCAATACTTTGGGCATATTCGATAACAGCAAGTGCCTGAAAAATCCGCTCCGAGCTGACCGATATTGGATACGTGTTGTTTCTCAGCACATTCCCAAATACCATATATTTGATTCCTTTGTTATAATACTCATCTGTAACATCGATTACTTTGTGTGATTTCACCCCTAATGAGTAAGCTTTTTTCTCAATAACAGTCAATTCCTCTTTAGAAAATCCACCTGTATTGGCTATGGCAGTATGAACTTCCATCCCTTTTTCAACTGACAGATAAATTGCGCAAAACGAAGTGTCCAAACCTCCGCTAAATGCTAAAACTACCTTTTCTTTCATGGTTATATTATTTTTTTGTCTTATTGAATCGATTTTCAATTAAAGTTTCTCGTTTTTCCGTTTTTCCAGCCACTCTTTGTAAATTTTAAAGGGTGTTTTCGGCTTAAGTTTCTTTGCTTCCCATTCAGGATCATATAACATTCCGGTACATAAACACTTCGTCTTATTCATCCGCAATAAAATATCGTAATTGACACAACTCTGACATCCTTTCCAAAACTGTTCATCATCGGTAAGTTCCGAGAAAGTGACCGGCCGGTAACCAAGTTCTGAATTGATCTTCATTACAGCCAATCCCGTAGTTAAACCAAAAAGTTTGGCCTCCGGAAATTTCTTTCGTGATAATTCAAACGCCATCAGCTTAATACGGCGTGCCAGTCCGTGACCACGGTAGTCCCAGTGAACAATCAATCCGGAGTTGGCTACATACTTGCCATCATTCCAGGTCTCAATATAACAAAATCCCGCAAATTTCTCGCCTTCAAGAGCAATAATCGCTTTGTCATCCATGATCTTGGAAGCGATATATTCATGGGTTCTGCGAGCTATACCTGTACCCCGTTCCAGAGAAGCCTTTTCGATGGTATCATTTATTTCGTCAACAAAACGGAGATGTTGTGCTCCGGCTACCATTATCTGGATATCAGGATCTGTCTTTATATCTTCTTTCTTCTTGAATATCATAGCTTTAATAGTGAACTTCAGTTAAATTTTATTTTCAAGTTTTGGCATTATCTTTTTTAATACCTGAATCACGTCATTTCGCCCGACACCATCCCTGATGATTAGCAAGATGGTATCATCGCCTGCCACGGTTCCGAGAATTTCATAAGGATTAACTTTATCGATCAGAATGGCTACACTGTTGGCATAACCAGGCAAGGTTTTTATAACTCCCAGATTAGCTGAAAATTCTATTCCAACAACGCCATCAGCAATGTAATCCAAATGCAACCCTTCCGATATATTTTGTTGATTTACAACAGAATCACCAACAAGGCGATAAATATATCCGTTCCTGTCATCGCTTGCTTTGGTTACATGCAGCGATTTCAGGTCGCGCGAAAGAGTCGCTTGTGTAACATCACATCCCCGTTCCTGTAACCTTGTTTGAAGCTCATCCTGACTGCCGATTACTTCTTGCGAAATAATCTGTTTAATCATTTGAATTCTTTGATTCCGATTTTTCATTAAATAGTTATTCCAATGAATATTTATTCTATTAAAGAGTGCAATTTTATGCATAAATTTTTGATTTATCGCATTTTTATGCATAAATATTTAATTTTAGGCTCAAATATTAAATTAATATGAATATTTATAATATTTATAAAATGGCTTTGTGAGTTTCGCAGATTTAGATTACTTTTGCCACTGTGCGACATCAACTAAGAATAGCGATGGAGAAGACGCAACGGAATGCGTTTTTACTACTGAAAAAAAGGTAGTGAAAACGCATTTTTTTTGAGAAATAAGTATTGAGAAATAAATTAAACCATAGAAAATTAGGCGTATAATGCGAAAAGTAAAGCTGATTCTTGAGGATGGAACAGTACTGGAAGGAAAATCATTTGGCTATGAGAAGTCAGTGGCCGGCGAAGTGGTATTTTATACCGCGATGACCGGATATCCCGAAAGTCTCACCGATCCCTCTTATACCGGACAAATACTTGTCTCAACCTATCCCCTGATAGGAAATTATGGTGTACCTAAAGATTTGACTGAAAATGGAATACACAAGCATTTTGAATCAAATAAAATTCACATCACCGGATTAATCGTTTCTGACTATTCGGTCGGCTTCAGTCACTGGAATGCGATGATGAGTCTTGGCGACTGGCTGAAATCACAGCAAATACCTGGTCTTTACGATATTGACACCCGTCTGCTGACTAAAATTCTTCGCGAAAAAGGTTCATTGCTTGGGAAAATCGAGTTTGAAGGGGAGGAAATTGAATATTTTGATCCTAATCTCGTCAATCTGGTTGCAATAGCCAGCACCGACCATGTTGAAAATTATGGAGAAGGAGAGCACAAAATTGTAATGGTTGATTGTGGAGTAAAAAATAATATTATTCGTTGTTTACTCAGCCGAAATTCAACAGTGATCAGAGTGCCATGGGATTACGATTTCACCCGGCTTGAATACGATGGTCTGTTTCTCACCAATGGACCCGGCGACCCGGCGATGTGCGGTGTGACGGTTCAGTATATCCGAAAAGCGATTCAGGATGGAAAGCCAATAATGGGAATCTGTCTGGGTAATCAACTGTTGGGTTTGGCAGCCGGAGCTGAAACATATAAACTGAAATACGGACACCGGAGCCATAACCAGCCGGTCCTTCTGAACGGAACCAACCGTTGTTTTATCACTTCACAGAATCATGGATTTGCAATAGCCGACGAAACGCTTCCTGATGAATGGGAATCGATGTTTGTGAATGTGAATGACAATACCAACGAAGGAATCCGGCATAAAACAAAGCCGTTCTTTTCTACACAGTTTCATCCGGAAGCATCATCAGGTCCGGTAGATACTGAATTCTTGTTTGATGATTTCATTGAAAGTATAATAAAAAATAAGTCAGGTAAATGATCAACTCATCCATAAAAAAAGTTATTGTTCTCGGTTCGGGAGCATTGAAAATCGGAGAAGCGGGAGAATTTGATTATTCAGGTTCCCAGGCTCTCAAGGCTTTGAAAGAAGAGGGCGTTTATACGATCCTGATCAATCCCAATATTGCAACCATCCAGACTTCGGAGGAGATAGCTGATAAAATCTACTTCCTTCCTGTGACTGCCACTTTTGTTGAAAAAGTAATTGAAAAGGAAAAGCCGGATGGGATTCTGCTGGCTTTCGGCGGACAAACGGCACTTAATTGCGGAGTAGATCTTTTCAGACAGGGAATATTGGAAAAGCACAATATTAAAGTTGTCGGAACGCCTGTTCAGTCGATCATCAATACCGAAGACCGTCAGATTTTTTCGGATATCCTTCATGAAATTGACGTTCTCACCCCAAGAAGTGTCGCATGCGACACCATCGAAAAAGCAAGGGAAGCCGCAAAAAAACTTGGGTTCCCTTTGATTATCAGGGCAGCGTACACCCTTGGCGGGCTAGGTTCCGGATTCTGTTCGAACGAAGAAGAGCTGAATAAACTGGCTGAAAATGCTTTCAGCTATTCTCCTCAAATTCTGGTTGAAGAATCAATAAAAGGCTGGAAAGAAGTTGAATATGAGGTTGTTCGTGACATTTACGACAATTGCATCACGGTCTGTAACATGGAAAACTTCGACCCGCTTGGGATCCATACAGGTGAGTCGATTGTTGTAGCGCCTTCGCAGACATTATCAAACGATGAATACCATAAACTTCGCTCACTCTCTATTAAAATCATCCGTAAAATCGGAGTAATCGGAGAATGTAACGTTCAGTTTGCCCTCGATCCTCACTCCGAGGACTACCGCGTTATCGAAGTAAATGCCCGCCTTTCCAGATCATCGGCACTGGCATCCAAGGCAACAGGATATCCGCTTGCGTTTGTAGCTGCCAAACTCGGCCTTGGATATGGACTTCATGAGCTCAAAAATTCCGTTACCAAAGTTACCACAGCCTGTTTTGAACCTGCACTTGATTATGTGGTCGTAAAAATTCCGCGCTGGGATCTGAACAAATTTGTCGGAGTATCGAAAACGCTTGGTTCAAGCATGAAATCAGTAGGTGAAATCATGGCTATTGGCCGATCATTCGAAGAGGCAATACAAAAAGGAATCCGGATGGTTGGAGCCGGTATGCACGGATTCGTTGGGAATCGTGGCGAAATGGAGATTGACAATATCGATGATGAGTTAAAGAATCCCACAGACCGACGTATTTTCGCAATTGCGGAAGCAATGAACAAAGGATATTCGGTAGATAAAATCTGGGAAATCACTCGGATCGACAAATGGTTTCTTCAAAAACTTCACAATATCTTTGAACTTCGCAATCATTTGACCGGATACAACTCAATCGAAGAATTACCGTTAGAAATGCTGCTGCTTGCTAAAAAACAAGGCTATTCTGATTTTCAACTTGCCAGACTGGTACTTAAAAGCAAGGATCGGTTGATTCACGAAGACAGCCTCAAAATCAGGGCTTACCGGAAAAAATCAGGCATTATTCCTTTTGTCAAGCAAATCGATACACTTGCGGGAGAGTACCCTGCCTTAACCAATTACCTGTACATCACTTACAACGGATCGGAGCATGACGTAGACTTTCAGCATGACAATAAATCTGTAATTGTATTAGGTTCAGGTGCTTACAGGATTGGGTCTTCGGTAGAATTCGACTGGTGCTCGGTTAACGCGGTGAGCACAATCCGCAAAGTGGGTTTTCGCTCAATCATGATTAACTATAATCCGGAAACAGTTTCAACCGATTACGATACTTGCGACCGGCTCTATTTCGATGAGTTGACACTCGAAAGGGTACTCGATATCTGCGATCTTGAACAGCCGTTAGGAACCGTTCTTTCCATGGGCGGACAAATTCCTAACAATCTGGCAATGAAATTACATCAGCAGGGCGTTCCGATCCTTGGAACTACTGCAGAGAAAATAGACAACGCAGAAGACCGCAATAAATTTTCAGCCATGCTGGACCGGCTCGACGTCGATCAGCCCCGCTGGAGTCAGCTAACTACGATTGAAGATATCAACAGGTTTGTCGATGAGGTGGGATTTCCGGTATTGATCCGCCCCTCCTATGTCCTCTCGGGTGCTGCCATGAACGTAGTTTCGAACAAAGATCAGCTGCACCATTTCCTGACCCTTGCGACCAAGGTTTCAAAAGAACATCCGGTTGTTGTTTCCGAATTTATCGAAAACGCCAAAGAGATTGAAGTCGATGCAGTTGCCAAAAACGGAGAGATTGTTGCTTATGCGATTTCAGAACATGTCGAATTCGCCGGTGTTCACTCCGGAGATGCAACCATTGTATTTCCTCCTCAAAAGCTTTACATTGAAACGATCAGAAGAGTTAAAAAAATCTCCCGTAAAATTGCGGAGGCACTTGAAATTACCGGTCCGTTCAACATTCAGTATCTTGCCAAAGACAATGATATCAAAGTGATAGAATGTAATTTAAGGGCTTCCAGATCTTTTCCTTTCGTATCAAAGGTGCTTAAAACAAATCTGATCGAGATTGCCACCAAGGCGATACTTAATGTTCCTTTTGAAAAGCCCGACAAATCACTTTTCGAACTTGATTATGTCGGTGTAAAAGCTCCCCAGTTTTCATTTCACCGGCTGCTCAATGCCGATCCTGTCAGTGGAGTCGACATGGCCTCGACAGGTGAGGTGGCATGTATCGGCGAAAATTTTTACGAAGCACTTCTTAAATCGATGCTGTCTGTCGGGTACCGAATACCGAAAAAGACAATTCTTATCTCTTCGGGGCCTACCCGAGGCAAAGTTGAATTGCTTGAGAGTGCCCGTATGCTGAAAGATCGTGGTTTTACTATTTATGCCACCGGTGGGACACATCATTTCTTTCAGGAGAATGGCATAGCAACCGAGCAGGTATTCTGGCCTGATGAAGACAAACAGCCCAACACCCTCGATCTGATTAAAAACCGCAAAGTTGAGATGGTAATTAATATTCCCAAAGATCATACAACCAGAGAAATATCGAACGGTTACAGAATCCGCAGAAATGCCATAGATTTCAATATCCCGCTAATTACAAATGCCAGAGTTGCCAGCGCATTTATTTACGGCATCTGCAAAATCGAGTTGAATGATATTTCGATCAAAGCCAGGAATGAATACAAGTAGTAATTAGTGAAAATCGGAAAAGACAGAAAATTATCTGCCGCAGGA
>CAYHDA010000248.1:0-6668 GCA_964355145.1 uncultured Mariniphaga sp. | reverse complement strand
TCTTGTTCTGGGCACCAAAATGAGATCAAATTAAAGCAAAAGCACTTAAATCCAATGATTTAAGTGCTTTTTTTTGAGAACGTCGAAAATATTCATAATTCTCGTGCGGGTTACAATATAGCACATTGTACTAATTATTACACGACAGATAATACTAAATAACATACAACTTTATTTACTAATTTTGACACATTGTCAAAACAATGAAATCTGCTGGGTATGATGTACGCGAAGATGACCCGTTTCAGGATATATTGAATTTTGTATTTGGAGGACGCGAAATATCCATCTTTAATTTGCTTTGTAAACACATTACAAAAACCAACCCTTTCGCGATAATAATCAAATAATTGCTAGTCTTTTAAGCAAAGTACAGAAAAGCCGGCGCTCTTTTCGTACGTGTCCCGGTACACATCGCTGTAACTGTTGTAGAGGTTTCTAAACCAGGCATTGCCTGAATCTCCCTCGGTTGAACTCCACCAGTCATCGCTGATACCACCGTTGAGGAATGCGCCATCGTAGTTGCGGTACCCTCCCGGAAGGGCCGAAAAACCACTTTTATTTCTATAGTTTGGATAATCAGTATTGCCAACTGCACCACTATTTGTTGATAATATCCACGTTGTTTTGGCAGCCATCGCTTTGGCTATATTATTCCCGGTTGTGGTGCCATCGTAATTGTAACCATTGGCGATCAGGTAGTCTTCAATGGTTGTCCATTCAGAATCAGTGGGTATATGCCAGCCGATTGGACATACTTTGCGGCTGTCGGTTACCGCATACCATGTGTATAACCGACCATAAATGGCTGCACTGTCTTCAACTCCATTATATGCCCATTGATATTTTGGTTCTTTTTCACCCGTAATATCCAATGTTGCGGGTGTGGTTGTCCCAATTAAATCTCCATTGCGATACTTTGTTGTTTTCAGTTTCTCAACCAACCACGTTTGTGTGCCAATAATTAAAGAATGATATACATTGCCTTCAATATCAGTCGCATTGGGTCCTGCCGGCCCTGATGGAAGTTTATAGTTATCGTCTGGTTTACAGCCATTTGAGAGAATTAATACAAGTCCTGTAACTATCAATGTGCAAATCCTGCTTCTGGTTTTCATTTGTATACTATTACTTTCCATTATCAACAATTAAATATAATCATAAAATAAATAAAATTAAGCATTTGTGTGAGTTATTTTGTTTAATATAAGCTATTTAGAATTATTCAAGTGCGTGAAATTGAAGGGGGGTGTAGGTGAAATATGGATAAGTGCAGGTATTATTGCAATAAGTGTGGCATTTACCCGGATTTGAAATATTTTGAAATAAGTGGCCATAAAAAAGAGGGTGCCTCAGTTTTTGAGACACCCTCTTTATGATTAAAAAATCTTTCTGATTATTTGCCTGATTACCGAACCTTTTTAATCTGCAACCTCCACAATAATCTTTTTTTGAATGATTTCCGCAAAATCTTTATTCCAGGGTTGTGTTTCGTAAAAAGTGATATTTACAATCCCTTTTTTTTGGGATTTGATTTCAAAAATGGCACCTAAAGGATCTCCGGGTAAAATGGGATCCGTTGGATTTATTTTTGGTTCAAGCCTTGTTATTTGCACTATTGAATCCTGATCTGTCCGGTACAATAATTGCAAACCTAATGCGCCTCTGCTTACCAGCTCAACCTGAGTAGTTTCGAATGGCTTCATTCTTTTAATTTCGACAGATTGACTTTCCATCTTCGTTTATTCTTAAATATTATTGCGCCCAATTTATTGAACTGCAGTAATGGTCTGCCCGTAAAGGTAGCGCAAATTAAGAGGCTGTATCAAAAGTAAATAAAATTTTCAATACAGCCTCTATAATTAATTTCAAAACAATTTCCGAGAATATATTAAGACTACTGATACCATTTGTGGTACATGGCAGAATCTGTGCCCTCGACAAAACAGTCGATACGGCCCAATTGCCAACTGCAGGCTCCGACACCGGAAGTAATTACGCCTCCCAGGTTTTCATCATTACTCCAATGATTGCCATCCCACCACTTATGCATCATATTATACTTGACGCCAGGGAAAAAGACATCGATTCTGTTTGGACCCCATGACACAGCTCCGGGATTGTCGTACAGCTCGGATCCCAGATCTTCCCAGTTACTCCAGCCATTCTGAAACCATTTATGAAACAGGTGGTTATTGGTTCCGCGGGCGAAAGTATCAAGCCGGCCGGCCGACCACGACGAAACTGTTGGTGCGGAGGTGATGATACCGCCAAGGTCCTCCCAGCCATGCCATGCTCCATCCCACCATAAATGCCACATCGAAGAATTCATGCCGCGTGCAAAAACATCAATACGGTTGGGACCCCAGCTTACACAAGCGGGTTCTGTAGACAATAGTCCGCCCAGATCTTCCCAGCCACTCCAGCCGCCCTGAAACCATTTATGAAACAAATGATGATTCAGGCCAATTGCAAAAATATCAAGCCTTCCATTAGCCCATGAGCAGATAGATGGAGCTCCCTGAATCGAGCCGCCGAGCGATTCCCATCCGTTCCAACGACTGCCATCCCACCATTTATGGTAAACAGCAGAGTCAGTACCACGGGCAACAACATCAATTCTGTTTGCAGACCAGCTTGCTGCATTTGGTTTTGAAGTTATTAAACCACCGAGATTTTCATATCCATACCAGGCATGAGGAGGAGCAGGCAAGATGACCCCTGTGGCTCCAACTTTATCATATACATCGATATTGCACTCACCATAACCAAATTTAATATACCCGGATAATCCCCAGCTGGTACCCCACGAATTTTTACAAATCCAGCACTGCTCAGCTTCTGAAAATCCAATCAATTCAATACAATGATAACCAAGTAAAACACCGTGGACATGATGATAAATTCCGGTACCGTAGCTTTGGAAATCTTCATATACCGCAAAAGAACATGAAACAGGTCCTGTATTGGTCAGGTAATTTTTAATGGCAGTCTGATCATGCCCCAGATTAATTACATTTGAAATTTTCACCACACTGGAATTTCTATCCGGACTAATCTTGCATACCGGATTCGGTGGTGCAGTGTGGGTCCAGTAATAGCCGGGATCATTATTTGGGAATGCAGTAGCATACGGGAAACTCGCTTCGTTGCATACACCTCTGCTTTTAATTTGGTTAAAACCACTTGATGCATCCCAGCCGCTGCAAGTTGCACCATGAGATGAACAAAAATGCTGGTCGGCCTCAGATAAATCCAGCAATTGACCTTTTTCAATAGAAGACATTGATTCAGTTACAGCCACTGTGCAAAAGGAGACGCACGATCCGCACGAAAACTGGTTTTTAACGTTCGTTACATGATTGCCATTGCGATTTCGCCAATCTACAGCAGGAGCAAATCCTGCAACAATCTGAGGCGCCGATGCCAAATTAGGCAGAGGGGTAATTGTTGGCTCAGTCGGATTTAGCATCGCCTTTACTTTTTCTATCTCCAAAAGACTTATAGGATTCTCCCTTGGTATCCACCTGGCTTTGGCTACTAATAGTTTTTTTGAAAGATCTGCAATTGTTATTTTTGCCATAATCGTAATTTTTATTGTCTACTCTAGTATGTGTTTTCGACTAACCACAGCCTACTCTTTTAAGGGTTTTGGGCTTTTCCCCTTTAATCTTGCAGCACCACAAAATGGCTTGCATCAGAATCTAAGTACTTAGAATTCCGGACAAAATTTAAATGGATAATATTTTAGAATTAGAAAGCTATTGAATTTTTAAATATTTGGCCTGATAGGGGCATAAACACGTTCTTCTTAGAATGTTAAATGGAACTCAATATTTATTTTAGATTTTCCTGTTGACTTTCGACCTATCTAATTTACAACAAAAAAATCACTTTGGGGTAAAAAAACTATAGCCGATGAGAATTTATTTATAAAAATAATTCGGTGCTGTTATGTTTTGAGTAGGTAGAACCAAATAATTCCCAATGCTTAATTATTCATTAAGAATTGTAAACGAAAAATCCCATCTGTTCAGTCCAAAGGAATTTCATAAATCATATCCAAATTGAGCCCATTATATTCAAACTCCCCCAATACTCTGAATCCATTTCTGAGATAAAATTCTATTGCCCTTTTATTATCTGACTGAACGCCTCCCCACAAAATAATTCTGCTGATACCTTTAGCTATTATTTCGGATAATATTAAATTGAACAGCGCCTTCCCAATTCCGCAATTCTGCCAGAGGTCGGCAACAGAAGGTGCAAAAGTGCAATCAGTTTTATTGTTAAGTTCAAGACCGTAAGACATTAACCGGGAGCTGTCGTGGTTGAGACAGCCTGTTTTTATAATCGAATAGGCTATTATTCCATCGGTTTCCGGATCAACTGCGACAAAGCCGATGTGATCATCCGATTTTTCGTAAGTGTCAATAATAGATTGTTTGTCAAATAGATGAGGCCCAAACCTTGAAGTCGTTTCTGTGCTTAGATTTTGTAAATATTCAAATAAGCTATCATAATCATTTGTACGAAGTCTGCGAAAGTGGATTTCTTTATTTCGTATATTTGAAAAATCTTCCATTACTGATTCATTTAGTGCAAATGTAATTATCAATTGATTAACAGTACTGCTATAAATTTTATAATATGTCGCATAAAAATCTGAATTCAAAAGGGCTTATTCTGGCTGCTCTGCTTTTACTTTCCGGAATATTTATTGCCGGGGCTGCAAGTCCAAAGATAAGGCCAAATCTTACTCAGGTTGAATCGGGTTTTACAAGTATTCCTGATTCTGTTCAGACGAGTGTTTACTGGTACTGGATTTCGGATAATATTTCCAAAGTGGGGGTGGTGAAAGATCTTCATGCGATGAAGAAAATTGGTATTAACCGTGCATTTATCGGCAATATCGGATTGAGTGAGACTCCTTATGGCAAAGTGAAAATATTCACTTCCGAATGGTGGGATATTCTCCATACCGCACTTAAAACGGCCACGGAACTTAATATTCAAATTGGCATTTTTAACAGTCCGGGCTGGAGTCAATCAGGTGGACCCTGGGTGAAAAATGAACAGTCGATGCGTTACCTGAACTCCTCTGAACTTGAAGTAACCGGTCCGATGCTGTTCAATCAAAAACTCGCAGCACCTAATGTTGATTTTCAGCTGGTTAAAATAATCGCCTATAAAGTCCCGGCCGAGGCTGGAAAACCCTATCGTTTGTTGCATCCGAAAATTTCTTCAGCGCCTGAAATTGACAATTTAACTGCAATTTCTGATGGAGATGAAAAAACGGAAGTCGCATTAAAGCAAAATAATACACTGACCGTGGATTTTGAAACAGCTGAAGCGGCTACAGTAAGAACGTTGACAGTAAAGACATCTGAGAAAAGAACCAAAGCTCAGGGTGAACTGCTGGTAAAAGAAGAAACTGGCTTTCGGTCTTTGAAAAAATTTGAGATCAACCGGAGCAATCCGAGTATTAATGTCGGTTTCGATCCTTTTGCTCCAATCGTTGTTTCCATACCGGAAACAAAATCGAAGTTTTTTCGCCTGATCATCAGTGAGGTCACTATAGCCGGCGGAATAGCTGAGGTTGAACTCTCTCCAGTTCCAAAACTTGAACGATATCCTGAGAAATCGCTGGCTAAAATGTTTCAGACACCACTGCCTTACTGGAAAGATTATTTGTGGCCTGCGCAACCTGTGATCAATGATCCGGCAATTGTAATCGACCCAAAAGGTGTAATCGACATTACGAAATACAGAACACCGGACGGAACAATTTCATGGAATGTACCGGCAGGCAGGTGGAAGATTATGCAAACCGGCATGACGACTACCGGTCAGACAAATGGTCCGGCATCACCCGAAGCTACTGGTCTGGAGACAGATAAGATGAGTAAAAAACATATTGCAGCCCATTTTGACGGCTTTTTAGGTGAAATAATACGCCGGATACCAGCAGCCGACCGTAAATCATGGAAGGTTGTTGTTGAGGATAGTTATGAAACCGGAGGTCAAAACTGGACAGATGGCTTAACTGAAGAATTTATAGCTGAATACGGCTATAGTCCTGTTCCATTTTTTCCGGTATTCAAAGGTAATGTCGTTGGAAGTCAGGATCTTTCAGATCGGTTTTTATGGGATTTAAGACGAATAGTGGCCAACAAAGTATCGTACGATTATGTTGCCGGTCTTAGAGATGTGAGTCATCAGCACGGATTGACAACATGGCTTGAGAACTATGGCCATTGGGGTTTTCCCGGTGAATTCCTTCAGTATGGGGGACAATCGGATGAGGTTGGGGGCGAATTCTGGAGCGAAGGTGATTTAGGGAATATTGAAAACCGTGCCGCCTCTTCCTGCGCGCATATCTATGGTAAGATAAAGGTTTCGGCTGAGTCGTTTACTTGCGGCGGGAAAGCCTATTCGCGTTATCCGGCAACCATGAAACCACGTGGTGACCGGTTTTTTACCGAAGGGATCAACAATACCCTGATGCATGTTTACATTGAGCAGCCTGATGAAAGAGAGCCTGGTGTTAATGCCGGATTTGGAAATGAATTTAACCGTCATAACACCTGGTTCAGTTATATGGATCTTTTCACGCAATACCTGAAGCGAACCAATTTTATGCTTCAGCAAGGGAATTACGTGGCCGA
>CAYHDA010000247.1:0-6680 GCA_964355145.1 uncultured Mariniphaga sp. | reverse complement strand
ACTGAAGGTACGCCCTGTATGCGCAGATAGAAGATGTCGAGGCTGAGAACTCCGTTGCTCTTGGCGGTAACATCCGAATTAAAAAAGATCACATCATAATCGGCTTTGGCATTCCGGGCATTCACATAATCGAACAGCTTTTTCTTCACAGTGGCAACCTTGTCGTCGTAATCATAAACCAGGAAGCCACGTGTCGCCAGGGTAAGCAGCTGGACCTCCACCTGCTCCGTCGGCTTGTTCATATATATTGTCAGCTCCTCGAGCGTAAATGAAGTGGCTTTCTTCCGTTCCAGGTATTTTTTAATGACATCCAGGGGATTCATATCATCGATGCCCTTCAGCTTTTCGTAGCGGTGAAGCGAGTAATAACTGCTCGATTCGAAAACGCATTTGCTCTCTTTTCCGGGCCCCTTCATCATCTCAAAATTAATCCTGGGTTCCCCCACCTTCCAATAAAGAGCTTCGGTATAGATCTCGATTTTATGATAGGTGTCATACCACGGACTGATGGTAGCAATTCGTTCATCCTTGGTGAAGGAGAGTTCCGTGCCATCATCCAGGTATTTCAGCTGCAGTCCGGGATGAAAAATCGAATCATTCTCGTAATAAATAGTCACTGAGGCAGTTGATGCATTAATCCGGTCGGCACGGATGACAAATGCCTTCGAGCGGGCAAGGACGAAATCCTTGCCGTTTCGTTTAAAAAACAGCCTGGCATCGTGGTTTTTATCTCCAGAGCCAAGAATCCTGTTCCCTTCGATCGCAAATCCCCCCAGGTAATCAATATTTTTGAATATGGATGTTATGCCAATCATTTTATCTTTCGAATAGAACCGGGGATAGGAGGCTTTCTCCTCCGTGACATCTGCGAGCACTTTATCAGTTAAACGGCCAATAACCGGTGAGCTGAAGTATTTTTTATGAACGAAGGAGACTGAATCGGCAGTATACCTGGCAAAGCGGGTATGTATACGGTATCCGGCCAGTTCGGCGTAAACCTTATCGGGCGCATGTCCTGCGCGGCGCCAGTCGACCCTCCCCCCTGCTCCAAGCCAGGTGTTGGTTAACGGATAGTACGAACCCTTCGTCTGGTAAATCACCAGGCTGTCGTCGTTGGCATAGCAAACAAGGTCTGACTTCGAAAAATCTATCCTGGGAACGGTATCGTAATCAAACCTGAAATCCGGAACTGCTACTTTCCAGCGGGCGGATTGCGATTTGTAGATCAGGTTCTCTCCGAAGAGATAGGTTGTGAAATCAAGGAATGCCGCGAACGGCCGGCTGTTCTTCTCCGCGATCAGTTTCCTGAGGATATCGGACCACGGCATAAAATACCCTTCAGGCTGTCGTGAATTCACATAGACATTGAGGGCGTTGATGTAATTGAAAAAATCGGGATAGGGTCGCACTTTTTTTCGTGCCATCTCATTGCAGATCGCATAGATTGCCTTTTTGCGCGAAGGACTGAACACCTCCTGGTTCCATCTCTGCACAAACTCCTCCATGTATGGGGCGATGATCTTCTTCTCGTTGTCGGAAAGGTTGAAAAAGATGGTATTCAGTTCTCCAATGAACTTTGTGGAATCTCCGCTGAAACGGCCCTTCTGTGCAGATACATTCAGCGACAGGGCTGCAAACAGTATCATCAGAAAAAACCCAAAGCCTCTCCTACCTGGTCCCTGCATTATTTTGAAATTTAACCCCAACCCAGCGATTGTCCACTTTGTGTTTTATGTAGCTTAGTCCGGCAGCCAGGGCAACTGCTGTTACCGCTTCCAGGTCTTCTTCGTAGAACCCGCTCATATAAAGGACTCCGGAAGGTGCCAGGAAATTCGTGTAAACGGGAATGTCGCGCAGAAGAATATTGCGGTTTATGTTTGCCAGGATCACATCGAAGGCAGGAGGTGCGATAGAGGAGGCATTGCCCTGCAAAACCTCCACCTTTTCGCAATTATTCCTGACAATATTATCCCGGGCATTGTCATGAGCCCATTCGTCGTTGTCGATGGCAACCACCGACCGGGCCTCCATTTTAAAAGCAAGGATGGCCAGCACAGCAGTGCCGCATCCCATATCGAGCACCCTCTTCCCATTTATCTCCTCTTCCATGAGCATGCCGATCATCAGGGAGGTGGTTTCGTGGTGCGCAGTGCCGAACGACATCCGAGGCTCGATCACCAGATCGTACAGCATTCCCGGCATTGGCTGATGAAAAGGGGCTCGTACCATGCACTTCCCATCGATAATTACCGGCTCGTATTCGCTTTCCCATATGGCATTCCAGTTCTGTGCCTTGATGAGCTCGGTCCGGTAAAAAATCCCTGAAGTCGCCCCGTATTTCTGCAGCCATGAATTCACTTCAGCCTCATTGAAGAGGTTGACCGGCACAAAACCCTGCACCCCTTCATCGGTTTCCGTGAAGCTCTCGAAACCCAGCTCGGCCAACTGCGCCATGAGGATCTCCCGCTCTCCGTCGGGGATCCCGGTAATGGAAACCTGGATATAGTCCATAGCTCAGACGGATAGCACGATGGCCATAAACTCCTCAGCGTTGAGGGAAGCTCCTCCGATCAGTCCGCCGTCGACATCGGGCTGGCTGAAGAGCTCTTTCGCATTCTTTGCATTACAACTTCCACCATAAAGGATCGTGACTTCATTCGCTGCCTCCGTACCATAACGCTTTAGTACCAGGGTCCGGATGTAGCTGTGCATCTCCTGGGCCTGCTCTTTGCTGGCAGTAACGCCTGTTCCGATGGCCCATACAGGCTCATAGGCAATCACCACAGCACGGAAGTCATCCTCTGGCAGGTGGAACAGCGACTCCTCCAGCTGACGTTTAACCACTTCAAAATGATTTCCGGCTTCACGTTCAGGAAGGATCTCCCCGCAACAGAAGATGGGAACAATGTCGTGAGTGAGCAGTGCATCGACCTTCTGGGCCAGGAATTCGTTGCTCTCATTAAAATATTTGCGCCGTTCGGAGTGGCCCACAATGCAGTACTCCACCTCGAGGTCGACAAGCATAGGCGGACTTATCTCCCCGGTAAAGGCGCCTGAATCGGCGGGATAGACGTTCTGTGCACCAACGGCAAAATTCGACTCCTCGCCTATATCGGTCGCCATCTCGAGGTACAATGCCGGCGGACACAAAACCACGTCGACATTTTTCAATTCAACCTCATCCAGAGCATCTGCAATCGCGGTGATAAGGTCTTCAGCCTCGGAGTAGCTTTTGTTCATCTTCCAGTTTCCGGCAACTATTTTACGTCTCATACGTCTGAATTATTGATTGATTGATTGATTGATTGATTGATTGAATTAAAAGTACGATCTCAATTTACACTCTCAATTAAAGTTTAATTTTTAGTTCCTGGAAAAACTCCAATAGGTTCAAAGAATCAAATCCAAGTTCCTTAGCAATGGGTGGAATTCTGTTCGCTTTTGTTTTATGTTCTTGTGTGACGATAATCCCCTTCTCACAAATAGCCATCGCTATCAGGTAAGGGTCTGCCCAAGGTGCAGGTCTGTTCATATTATTATTCCAATAATCCGCATTGAATTTGCTTTTTATCAGAGGCATTTTACTAATTTGGCAATCATCCATCCCTGAAAATATTTTTTTGCTCTTGTTGCTCCAAAGCAAAAGCTTATCCTTGGGATAAATGGTATTTCGGATTTCCCTCAACACTTCAATGTGCGAAAAAAGTTGTTCTTCCTGGATTAAAGCAGTGATGTGTTGCCAAATAGTAGGGAAAAGATTTTTAGGATAGCGGTCATGAAGTTCTTTAATCGAACTCATGTCAATAATGAAAATCTCGCTGGTGAAAAGATTCCGCTTAATGGCCATTAAATAAATTTTTGCAGATACTTGTCTTTAATGCCTGTTATCGTTGACAATGAAGTGTAAGTTAAATCTCCTTTCTTGTATGATTCAATCAAATGATTCAATACCAACCGACTAGTGCGTTTGATGTAGGTCTGCTCCCAATTTCTCCTGCCAAAACTATTTTTTGGGACTGCTTCAAGCTGGGATTTTAGCGATTTGAACTGGCTTGGGTTTATAATACCCAACGTTTTCATTTGAATTATTGCAACCAGTTTGCTAATGCCAAAAACTTTTGCAATGTTAGTTACCTGTTTTAATGTGGTGATTGGCAATCCTTTGATCGCGCTTCTCAACTCCCGTTCCGGCATTAACAGAAACGCTGCAAACTCATCGCAATATTTTTCTTCCGGCCGGTTATTTTTGTCTTTTTCAAAATCAACAGTGCAAATGCCGTCCTGCCTTTTCAGCAAATGACAAAACTCATGGAACAGTGAAAACAATCTTACTTCATTTGAATCGCTTTCATTCAACACCATGACACATACATCACCGAAAACCGAAAAGGCACGAACACCGGTTGATTTTAACGGATGTTCTAAAACGGGAATGAAAAAATTTTCTTCAACCAGGGATTTGTAATAGCTCAATGCTGTTTCTTCTTTCTTTTCCATGACCTCTTTCAGGAAATCAAAATCAATTTCCAGGAATGTTCTCACTTTGTCGGCCAGTTCAATCGCAGAAACATTCGTGTTGATTTCAGGCAGTATGGTTTTTCTTCCTGTGATAGCCCTTAATTCCTCTGCCAGATAAAGGGCTTTCCGTTTTGCCAGAAAAACTTCTGATGAAATTTTTTTATCCCGATTCAGTCGGTAATCATGCGGTAATTCTGTTGTTTGAGTTGTATCCACCGAATAAAAAGCAATCAACGGTCTTTTATAGATATCGGCAAGATGAGTTAAATGATTTTGTGAAATCTTTTCATCACCGTTTTCTATGCTCAGATATGTTGACCTGGATAGCTTTAGCTTCCTTGCAATTTCATCTTCACTCATGCCTGACGACTTTCGCATGAAAAGCAAAACTTCCGGGTTAATTTGATATGTGGTTTGTTCTAACATTGATGCAAAGATAAAAATTCTTTTATTTCAGTTTGATAGTATCATGTTTTATGAACTCAAGCCAATACTTGTATTTACTAGATGCAAATGTTGTCCGTAATTCTATTTCCATAGGCAGAGTCAGACTCGAATGATGTTGGCTTGTTAAATTCTTTTCAAAGTTTTGTTTGCATATTAGCCTTTCGAAGATCGACAATGTGTTTAAATACGTGTAAAAAGCTGAAATATAATATTTTTCCTATTTTTGTAGTACTTATTCAGACATTTTATGAAAAATACCTTGTTGTTTCTTATTACATTTTCTCTTTTATCAATTTATTGTTATTCTCAGCCAAGGATTACTACTGAAAGTAATCAATTGAAAAAAGAACTAACAGATAGTATTGGTGAACTTAAAAAGCAGATTAGTACCCTTGAATATAAATTGGGTGCGTCTGATTCAGTTGTTAAAAGTAATTTTAAGGTTCTGGCAAAATCTATAGACTTAACAAATAAAAGTATTGATGACACCAGACTTCGTGAATCTCTTAAATCTGCTGAATCTACAATTAATAAACAAAATTCATTAATTGATGGATTTGGTACAATTTTCACCTTTCTTACAATAATAATGGGAATTTTAGCCATCGGCCTTCCAATATTAACTTTCAATTTTAATAAAAACATAAAGAGAGAAGTCAAAGAATCAATAATAGAAACACAAAATATCCAAAGAGATATAATTAAAGAACATAGTAATTTAAAAAATAGGATTGATGAACAAGTTTTAGCATTATACAAAGAAAAAGAAACACTATTTAATGAAATAAAAAATGAACTTAATAATAAGTTCGAAGAATTTCTTTATAATAATAAAAAGCAGCAAATAGAGCAAGCACTTATTAATTTATCAGTGGATGAAACTGTCTTTAAGAATCCAGCGATTAGTGTTCTAAGCCATACTGCAATTTCATATTTTGAAGAAGAGCATTTATTTAAGATCTACAAGTTAGTTAAGAGGACTAATCTTGATTTTGATAAAAAGATAATCTTAGTCAAGATTATGAGCGAAATTATAAATGAATTTAGTGATGAATTATTTTTATCCCTACCACAAGACCAACAACTTAATAATAAGGAAATTAGATATTATGCGTATTTGTACTTTGCTAAAGAAAATATTTCAAAATATGAAGTGATTTGTACTCAACTTATCTTAGGTTCTGAAAATCCCACTATAGAGTACAAAAATATTTTAGATTGGTATACTTCAATATACAATCATAGTGCAATACTTGAAATAATTAATTGGTCGAATCTTAATAAATCAAAGCAAATTAAGCACAAAGACATTGTTAAAAAATTAAAGGCCTTACAAGTTTACACAAAGAATAAGGATGTTATTGAAAAATCAAAATTATTCAATGAGTCGACATTAACATAGGATTAATATTCGAATTTTGCCCAAATCAATTTACCCTTTTTTATTAGAAAGTGACTTTTACAACCATCCAACTTATTTATTGAAGGGGAAATAGTTGCCCTGCCAAGTTTATCCTGTTTTACTGTCCATGAAGGAAAACTATTTTTATTTAGAGACAACATAATTGGTTCATTACAACCACATGGGCATTTCATATACGCCCATTTCACATACCTTTCCCCGCCTACAATATATACAATATTTTTTTTGAGATTTTCGGGATTTGGATTTTCGGGAATGAGCGTGTTGAGCGAGACGTCGACGCGATCGGCCT
>CAYHDA010000246.1:5409-6683 GCA_964355145.1 uncultured Mariniphaga sp. | reverse complement strand
TCCGGTGTCTGATAGTTTTCCATAATGGCGGCAACGATCCGGGGAAGTGCCAGGGCACTTCCGTTCAGTGTATGGGCAATCTGTGGTTTGGCTTTCCCTTCCTCGCGGAACCGCAGTTTCAACCTGGTAGCCTGAAACGATTCAAAATTAGATACCGATGATACTTCAAGCCAACGTTCCTGAGCTGCTGACCACACCTCAAAATCATAGGTAAGTGCGGAGGTAAAACTCATATCGCCACCACATAACCGCAAAATTCTGTAAGGTAATCCTAGTTTTTCTACCAGTGTCTGAACATAGGCAACCATTTCCGTCAGAGCGTCATACGATTTATCGGGATGAGCGACCTGCACGACTTCTACTTTATCGAACTGGTGCAAGCGGTTCAGGCCCCGCACGTCCTTACCATACGAGCCCGCTTCCCTGCGAAAACAAGCCGAATATGCCGTTGTTTTGACAGGCAAATCTTTCTCTTCCACAATCACATCGCGGAAAATATTGGTCACTGGTACTTCGGCCGTTGGAATAAGATACAGGTTGTCGGTGCTGTCGTGGTACATTTGACCCTCTTTGTCGGGAAGCTGTCCTGTACCAAATCCAGAAGCTTCATTAACAAGGTAGGGCGGCTGAACTTCCAGATAGCCATGGTCGCGGGCCTGATCGAGAAAGAAATTGATCAGGGCACGCTGAATTCTGGCACCAAACCCTTTATAGACGGGGAATCCTGCCCCTGTAATTTTTACGCCCAATTCAAAATCAATCAGATCGTATTGTGATGCCAACTCCCAATGAGGTTTAGCCCCTTCATGCAAAACAGGCATTTCGCCTCCCGTAGCGACAATTTCATTATCTTCTGCCCCTTTCCCCGCCGGAACAAGTGGCGAAGGAAGATTAGGGAGCTGCACCTGAAGCTGAGCAAGCTCTGAATCGATAACTTCAAACTCACTGTCAAAATTCCTGATCATCTCCTTGAGCTCGACTGTCTTCTCTTTGGCCGTATTGGCTTCAGAACTTTTCCCGTCTTTCAGCAGCTGTCCGATCTCTTTCGAAAGGCGGTTCATCTCCGCCTTTTGCATTTCGGCTTCGTTTTGAACTTCATTGCGCCTTATGTACAGGGCAATTACCTTTTCTACAATTGCACGGGCATCAAATCGCTTTACAGCGAGCCGTTCAATAACCAATTCAGGATTGTCCTGGATGAATTTTAAATTCAACATATCTTAAAGTCTTAATTTTTGTCTTTGCATTAACTGAACAGAAACCGTATTAAAATA
>CAYHDA010000246.1:0-5309 GCA_964355145.1 uncultured Mariniphaga sp. | reverse complement strand
ATATCTTTCAATTTTCATCACACTTTTGTAATTAAAACAAAAGTACGAATAAAAAATCTCCTGTTTTATTACCGATGTAACAAAACAGGAGATTAATATCGTATTCTCAAATCCGGATTTACTCTACAGATTTGAATGGGAGTACAGAAACGTATGATTTATCATTCCTTTTCTTCTGGAATTCAACGGTACCATCGATTAATGCAAACAAAGTATGGTCTCTGCCAATTCCTACGTTTGCTCCCGGATGATGTGAAGTTCCGCGCTGACGAATAAGGATATTACCAGCAATAGCAGCTTGTCCGCCATAAATCTTTACGCCAAGACGTTTGCTTTCCGATTCGCGGCCGTTCTTCGAACTACCCGCTCCTTTTTTATGTGCCATGGATAATCTTTTTAAAAATTTAAGCTAAAATTTCAGTAATTTGAATCTGTGTGAAGTATTGACGGTGACCGTTTTTCTTCTTGTAACCCTTGCGGCGTTTCTTTTTGAAGACGATTACTTTGTCACCCTTGAGGTGTTTAAGCACCGTTGCAGTAACTTTTGCACCCTCAACAACAGGAGTACCAATACTGATAGCACCTTCATTGTCAATTAGTAATACTTTTTCAAATGTCACATCAGCACCCTCTTCCTGAGGAAGACGGTGTACGTAAACCTTTCTTTCTTTCTCAACCTTAAACTGTTGTCCGGCGATTTCTACAATTGCGTACATTAATTACAATTTATTTTATTTTAGTCCGGCTGGCGGGAAACCTACATCTCCACTTTTAATGCCATCGCGAACAATTGGAGTGCAAAAGTAAACATTCTGATTTATAATACCAAACAGTGTTTCAAAATATTTAATGGAATTCATGTAAATAAGAAGTTCACTTATCTTCAGAGATGCAATACAAATACCTAAAACCTCTCAAAAACAGGTCGTTTCCAACGATTACCGGTGATGCATGAAAAGTATCCTCCAGTATGTTTTTAGACAGCAATACAAAATCGTTACCCGCCTTCACAACATCAACGACTCCTTGTCCTGCAACATAAATTTTATCTTTATTGCCGGTTGGGGAAGAAAAAATATTGGTTATCCCGTCAAGCTTTTGGTTGCTGTACAAAACTTTTCCGTCTTTGGCATCGAGACAAGTCATGATCCCGTTATTTGCTTTAAGAAAATACAACTTTCCATTCATCAGTAAAGGACTGGGAGTATAGGGTGTATCCTGATTATATTCCCAGAGAATAGCTTTGCTTCCTGTAATGTCGCCTTTTGCACTAGCCAGATCAATGGCTTTCAGTGCATTTGCCCGATATCCGCTCATCAGGTAAAGAATGCCGTCGGCATAAACCGGATTTGGGATTACATTGCGTGTCATGCCAGTGCATTCCCAGATTAAATCGCCGGTTTCGGCATTGTAACTTCTCACTTTATTTGTAGCACTGGTAATGACTTGAGTTGTGCCGTTCACTTCTAAAACCAGTGGTGTTGCCCAGGATGTGGTCTCCTCCCGGTCAATTTTCCACACTTCCTCACCTGTTTTCTTATTTAGAGCAAACAAAAATGATTTTCCCTGATGATCCCACTGGACAAATATTTTATCTTTTGATATTGCCGGTGAGCTCCCTTCACCAAAACTCATCACGATATCCATCCTCCCAAAATTATGCTCCCATTTTACATTTCCTTTAAAATCAAGACAGTACAATCCTCTTGAACCAAAAAAGGCAAAAATATTTTCCCCGTCGGTGCAGGGTGAATTGGAAGCCCAGCTTCCCAGGTCATGCGTCCGCTCCAACGGCAATTCTTCTTTTACAACCGTTTGCCAATTTATTTTCCCGATAGCTTTATCGACGGAGATCACCTTAAACTGGTGAATAAACTCAGTCTGTCCTGAGGCCATCGGATTTGCTTTCGGTTCAGCGGCGGCAGTTTTCTCACCTTTTTTTTCAGTTGCAACAGCGGTTTGAATAATGATCTGGTTTCCCCAAATAATTGGTGTGGCATGGCCCTTCCCGGGAATTTCCAATTTCCATTTTAAATTTTTGGTTTCGCTGAACTCGGCGGGAGTATTACCGGCCGACACTGAGCCTGAATTGTGCAACCCACGCCATTGAGGCCAGTTATTATTGTACCCTGGTGCATCCTGCGCCTGCGTTTTGGAAGCTAAGAAAGAAAGGGAAACAAAGAAACAAATGAGCTGGATTGTAAATCGTGCATTAGACTTTTTCATTGATAATTTCATTTATTTGTTAAACATACAATTGGAATTTCAAGATTACCGAAACAGAGGTTTTTTGACTCGCATCTGGCAAAATAGTTTAATTAAGAGCCAAATAATTTTGAGATTTATATTTTCTGAACTGAATGTCACGAAGCTAAATAAAACTATTTTTATATCTTTCTTAATTAAACCTTACACAAAATTTAGTATGAGCAATAAAATACTCAAACGATTATTTTTGATAATACTTATAGTCGCATTTTCATCATCCGTCCGGGGACAAAAAATCTATGTGTCCCCACTCGGAAACGACAAAAATTCCGGAACAAAGGAAAAACCGGTTTCTACATTTGCCAAAGCTCAGGTACTCTCAAGAAAATTTCCTGCGAATTCATCCGTTGAGGTAATATTCGCAAAAGGAATCTACTATCTGCCTCAAACAATAGTCTTTACAGCTGCCGACAGCAAACAATCCGGGTCTGTTGTTACCTATAGACCGGAAGTCGAGGGTCAGGCCATCCTTAGTGGCGGAAGTCAGCTTGATCTTAACTGGAAACCAACTTCGAAAGGAATATTTGTAGCCGATGTCCACGGAGACCCTGTTATCGACCAGCTTTATGTAAATGGCATACGACAGAGGATGGCTCGTTTTCCCAATGCAGTTAAAGGGAAAAATGTCTTTGATACCTGGGAACTGAGCCACCAGGCAAAAACTGATCTTGCCAGTGATCCTCTCTCACCTGAAAAAATTGCACAATGGAAAAATCCAGAAGGGGGTTATATTCACGCTATGCATTCCGCCTTATGGGGCGATATGCACTGGATCATCAAGGGAAAGAATACAGACGGCCAGTTGAATTACGAAGGAGGATGGCAAAACAACCGGCCATCGAAAATGCATCCGGTTTACCGTATTGCAGAAAATATCTTTGAAGAACTGGATGATCCGGGAGAGTGGTTTTATAATACAAAAGAGCACAGACTTTATTACATTCCAGAGGAGGGAACTGATCTGAAAACAGCCAAAGTGGAGATTGTCCGTCTCAGGCATTTGATTGAATTTTCGGGGACCAAAGTGAATCCTGTAAAATTTGTTCAGCTTAAAGGATTTATTTTCCGCCATACTGCACGTACATTTATGGACAACAAAGAGCCGCTTCTTCGCTCCGACTGGACTGTTTACCGCGGTGGTGCCATAGTTTACAACGGCGCTGAGGATTGCAGCATTACCGATTGCGAATTCGATCAGCTGGGAGGCAACACTGTTTTCGTGAATAATTACAACAGGCGAATCACTGTCAGCGGGTGTTATATCCACAATAGCGGAGCCAATGGCATAGCTTTTGTGGGTGATCCAGGCATGGTGCACAGCCCGATGTTCCGCTATGGCAATCAGGATTTTTCAAATATCAGCCACACCCCCGGAGCAAAGGGCGATAATTATCCGGAAGATTGTCTCGTTTCTGACTGCCTGATTACAATGACAGGACGCGATGAAAAACAAACTGCTGCGGTACATATTTCCATGTCGCACAAAATAACAGTCAGCCATTGTTCAATTTACGATGTGCCACGTGCCGGGATTAATATAAACGAAGGAACTTTTGGAGATCATACCATCGAAAATTGTGACGTTTTTAACACCGTTCTTGAAACCGGCGATCACGGCAGTTTCAATTCCTGGGGCCGCGACCGTTTCTGGACTCCGGACATCAGTGAAACAGTTTCTGAGATTGCAAAAGATTCCGGTTTGCCTTATCTTGACATGCTCGGGCCAAATATCATCCGAAACAGCCGGTGGCGTTGCGATCACGGCTGGGACATTGATCTGGATGACGGATCAACCTGGTACCGGATTTACAACAATCTTTTGCTCAATGGCGGTTTGAAAATGAGAGAGGGTTTTAACCGGGTTGCCACCAATAATATTATCATTAATAATGGGTTGCATCCCCATGTTTGGTATGTAAACAGCGGCGACGTATTCAAAAACAACATCTTATTTAAAGCGTACCAGCCTGCGATTATGGATAAATCCATTGCACGTGACGGTAAATGGGGCAAAGAACTGGACTTCAATTTTTTCGTTTCAAACAAAGAGGTAATGAATCGCTTTGCTATTAATGGATGTGACAAAAATTCCGTCAACGGAGATCCGCTATTTATTGATCCTGTAAAGGGTGATTTCAGGGTAAAGGAGGGTTCGCCGGCATTTAAACAGGGCTTTGTTAATTTTCAGACGGATCAGTTTGGCGTTATAAAACCTTCCTTAAAAGCCATTGCTAAAACTCCTGAAATGCCTGTTTTTGTGATTAAAACAGATGAGGAAAGGAAAAAGATATCCGTCCGCACCTTCAAATGGATGAATGTAATGTTGAAAGAACCTGCAGGTGACGAATTATCAGCTTTTGGTGTCAGTTTTGATTCCGGCGGAGTTGCGCTGACTATCGTCCTGCCAGGTTCAGCAGCTGCTAAGATTGGTTTTCGAAGCGGCGACCTTCTGCTTGAAATAAACGGTTTCAAGATAAAAAATATTCAAAATCTGGCAACAATAACCGACGCCAAAGCAAAAGTTGCTAAAAAGTATACTTTTCTAATCATACGCAATCAAAGTGAGTGTAAAATAACTTCAAGAAACCCTTTACCGGAGGTTGAAATATCGGACACAACTAATTAATAATATCCGGAAGACTTATCTCAACATCATTTTCATTACAGGCAATTATTATGTATCCTATGCTAAAAGAATATTAATTGGTATCGTTCTATTTATTAAATTTGTAGAATCGATCACTTATGACACTACTCACCTTAATTTATTAATTATGAAGAACAGCGATTTGAAAGCTATGAGCCGCAGAGGATTCATAGGTAGTTCTACACTTGCATCGGCAGCATTCATGATTGTTCCTGCTCATGCTGTTTCAGGATTGGGACATATCGCTCCCAGTGACAAATTGAACGTTGCCGGTATCGGTATCGCCGGAATGGGTAGAGGGAATATTGCCAATGTCGCAAAGACAGAAAATATTGTAGCCTTGTGTGATGTCGACTGGGGAGAAGCATCAGTTAAGGTCTTTAAAACGTATCCC
>CAYHDA010000245.1:0-6710 GCA_964355145.1 uncultured Mariniphaga sp. | reverse complement strand
AAGTCCCGGCAAGAGAAGATCGTCATGAAACGCCTGACCGAAGATGGCTTCGAGGCTTTTGTTCCCCTGCACAAGGTGGTGCGGCAGTGGAGCGACCGGCGGAAGCTGGTGGAGGAGCCTCTCATCCGCTCCTACTGTTTCGTAAATGTTTTGCCTGCTCAACAGCACCAGGTGCTGGGCACTCCGGGTGCGGTGCGTTATGTCTGGTTCAGCGGCCGGCCGGCAGCCATCCCGGCAAAACAGATCGACCTGCTGAAAATATTAACCGGTTATAATATCCCCGTGGAGTGTATCCCCGGACATATTCAGCCCGGAACAAAAGTAAAGATCACCGCCGGCCCCATGGCGGGCTATGTTGGCGAGCTGATCACCATCCTGGGAAAGAGCAGGGTGATCGTCAGACTGACGGAATTAGAGACAGCTATTTCGCTGAGCATTTCGCCAGCGCTGCTTGAAAAAGTAATTGATAATTGATAATTGACAATTGATAATTGAAAAAAGGGATTCTAGTGTTTAATTAGTTTCGAGGCTCTTATACAGAATTCCAAAATAGTATACCCCCTGCCGCCAGGTCAATTAATGTGACTGAAAGGGCGAAGCTGTGAACTCTCCTGAAATAAAAAAATTTATACGCGAACACCGCGATCTTTTTTGGTCAATCCCTGAGGATAAGAAGGAGGAGATCAGCGAAGGGGTTCTGGTTGAATATATTCTCAACTACGGAACTCTTGATGATTGTCGCAGACTAATCGGGCTAATGGGGGCAAAACAGGCAGCAGCTGTTTTCCGGAAAGCCGAAGGCAGACAAAAAATGAACTATTTCCCGGAGATCTATAATTTTTTCTCACTGTACTTTGCACATCATGCATAAGGAGATCCTCAGCCCTGCACAAACTGAACTGCTCGACCTTGCAGCAATGAAGGCGTATGCCCTGGGCCGGCGTTCAAAATGGAAGGATTATGTCGATTTGTATTTTTTGTTGCGGGATCACTTTACCATTCGCCAGATTTCAGACAGAGCCAGCCAGATTTTTGAAAATCTGTTCCTCGAAAAACTGTTTCGGGCTCAACTCTGTTTTTTTTCTGACATCGACTACTCCGAACCTGTAGAGTTCATTGTCCCCGCGGTTGCAGAGGCAGAGATCAGGGAGATGCTCGAGGAGAAGGCGATAGAGTTGGAGACATAAAACTCTTTTATGCTTAATCGGAAAAACCCGAAAAAGTAAACTCTTAACTCTTAACTCATCACTCTTAACTCTTAACTTATTTCCGTGTTCAACACTCAGATAACAAATAAGATCATAGAATCACTTGTGCCTCTTGGGGTTGACAAGGTGATTCTTTTCGGGTCATATTCAAAAGGTGTTGAAAATGAGGATAGTGACATCGATCTTTTAGTAGTTACAAAAGATTCATATATACCTGCCTCCTTTCATGAGAAAATGGAAGTTAAATTGAAAGTTGCCAATGCCCTTGCAACTATTCGGGAAAGTTATTCACTTGATCTTATAGTTCTTACACGGCCAATGTATAAAAAGTTCGTGAAACTGAACAGTAGTTTTCAGAAAGAGATCAGTTCAACAGGCGTCATCCTATATGAAAGACATAACCAGGGAGTGGCTGAAAGCTTCAGCTGATGATTTGGCCGCTGCCAGACACTTATTAAGTATTCCGGAACTGACGAATCTCGTTGCCTTTCATGCACAGCAATGCTTGGAGAAAGCATTGAAAGCGATTCTGGAAGAAAAAGATGCTCAAAACATCAAATCACATGACCTGGTGAGACTTAATAACCTGATTAAACCTTACATTGTTTTACCTGATATCGAAACACTGAAATCCCTTAATGAACTTTACATCGATTCAAGATACCCAGGTGATCTGGGATTACTCCCCAATGGGAAACCCTCAGTTTTTGAAGCTAATGAACTCATCGATTATGCAACCACGCTATACAATATTATCCTAAAATATCTTGAAGACTTAACTCTTCCCTCTTAACTCATCACTCTTAACATGAAACTCACATTGGTAATAAAAAAAGGCAAAAGTGGCTACCTCATTGGGCAGTTGAAAGAATTACCCGCCGTTTTTACCCAAGGGCTAACAGTTGGGGAGGTAAAAGAAAATATAGTTGATTCTCTGGAACTGTATTTGGAAGATATTCGGGAACAATATCACCCCGAAGGTGAAATGTTTCAAGAGTTAAGAGTGAGGAGTTAAGAGTTGAACTCCTTTGTCAGTTATCGCAAAATTTGCGACAACTGCAACTGACAGTAAAGTATATCAGGTTGGCTTTAACAAGCTTAAATTGTCACCCTTTTTACCACAAGTAAAGCAAATGTAAGCGAACATATTAAGCAAATTTATCAATCAAAAGAATTGGAAGTCGAAGCAACTGTTCGGAAATTCCGAACAGTTCAAATCGAAGGAAATCGAAGCACATGACCGCTTCCTGCTCATAGACAATAAAGAAGTATATCACATCGGAGCTTCATTAAAAGACCTTGGTAAAAAATGGATATTAGCGCCACAATTCAACTTGTCATTACGCAGGGCGAAAACCAGAATGCAGAGTTTAAAACCTCGTTCGGCGATGAGGTTATTATCTCACTGGTGGCATTTGCCAATGCAAAAGGCGGAAAGGTGTATGTTGGCGTAAATGATAAAGGAAAAGTTACAGGCGTTACACCTGGCAAAGAAACCGTTCAGCAGTGGATTAATGAAATAAAAACCAAAACAGAGCCTTCTCTTATTCCCGATGCGGAAACCGTAAATTCGAGTTGGGATTATTATCCGCGACCGGAAAAAACTACTGCCGACTTATCATTTGAAAAAGTACAAAGAGCGATAGATATCATTACCCGGCGTATACACGACAATTCAAATGGGACATTTCGCCTCCGAAACAGTCATTAAAGACGATGTTACCACTTCAAATGATATTCTTTCACAAGTGGATGAAGTCATGTCGTTTGTCATGAAACATATCAATAAGGAAATCATTATATCAGGACAACCAGAAAACTGACCAGAAAACTACCCAGAAAACTACCCAGAAAACTGCCCAGAAAATTATTCTGTTACTTAAAGAGCATCCAAAATTAGGCAGAAAGAAAATAGCTAAACAATGCGGCCATTGGGAAATATCTCCTGAAACGAGTGAACAAGTGAACAAGTGAACAAGTGAACTTGAAACTTGAAACCTGCAACCTGAAACTTGCAACCTGAAACCTGGATCCTGCAACCTGAAAGATGGAACTGATTAAATACAACGATATTCTTAGGCAAATCGTTACCGAGATAAAATCGACTCGTGTAGTTGTGGCACGCCGGGTTAACTCGGAAATGATGCAAATGTATTGGAACATCGGTAAACGGCTTGCAATGGAGGGTCTCGAAAAAGGCTACGGCAGTAGTGTGGTAAAACGCTTAGCTGCTGATTTACAACTTGAATTTCCCGAGACTACAGGTTTCTCAGCTCGTAACCTATGGGATATGAAGAAGTTCTATGAATTTTATAAAGATGTTGATGAAAAACTGCGACAGCTTGTCGCATTATTGCCATGGAAGCATAATTTATACATAATGAGTAATGTAAACTCAATTGACGAAGCAAAATATTATGCAGAACAAAGCTATAAAAACAACTGGTCGCGTAACATTCTACTTAATTTCATCAAAGCCGACACATACAAACATGTAAAAGTTCTCCCAAAGCATCATAATTTCAGGAAAACGTTGCCCAATGATTTGCAGGAGCAGGCCGATGAGATTCTGAAGAGCACCTACAATCTTGAATTTCTTGGCCTCTCAAAACCCGTCAAAGAGTTGGATCTGGAACGGCGCTTAGTGGAAAAGATTAAATAACGCACGCTTATTGCTGTTGACTTAAAAGTGAGTGAGTTTAAGCCGGAGTACATCGGTAAAATGAATTTTTATCTGGGCTTACTTGATGATCAGGTGAAACAAACCGACGAAAATCCTTCCATAGGAATATTGCTGTGTGCAGACAAAGAACATGTAGAGGTAGAAATTGCCCTGCGCGATGTGAACAAACCGATCGGCGTTGCCGATTATCAGCTGCAGTTCCCAGAAAAAGAAATCAGGGAACTCATTTCAAATGAAATGAAGAAAATGAAATGAAAGGCTGATGCCTGAATAACGAAAAGAACCAATAACGAATAGTGAATCCTGAAACAAGTGAACGAGTGAACAAGTGAACAAGTGAACTCTTAACTCTTAACTCATCACTCTTAACTCATCCCTCTTAACTCTTAACTGTGTTAGACACCCTCATCAGCAATAAAACTCGCTTAAAGCTTCTCCTGCGTTTCTTCCTGAACGCCGGCAGCAGGAGCTATCTCCGTGGCCTGGAGGAGGAGTTCGGGGAGTCGACCAATGCGATACGCATTGAGCTGAACCGTTTCGAAGAGGCCGGACTGCTTACCAGCGAAATGGAGGGGAATAAGAAGATCTTTACCGCCAACGAGAAGCACCCTCTGTACAAGGATATAAACAGCATCCTGCGCAAGCACCTGGGGCTCGACCGGCTCATCGAGCAGGTGATGGACAAGCTGGGCAATGTTACCAGAGCATACCTGGTGGGTGATCTCGCCCTGGGGCTCGATACCAAGGTACTCGACCTGGTGGTGGTGGGAAAGAACATCGACCTCCCCTACCTGGAGGTTTGCATTAAAAAAGCTGAATCGGTTATTAAGCGGGAGATTCACTGCTTCGTAGTCAAGGAGACAGAAGAGAAGAGATACCTCAAAGATTATCCGAGAACACTCCTTGTCTGGAAAAAAATTAACTCTTAACTCCTCACTCTTAACTCTTAACTCTTTTATGCTACTTAACGAAATTAAAATCGGTGTTATTGGTCTTGGATACGTCGGACTGCCTCTGGCTGTTGAGTTTGCCAGGAAATTTCCGGTTGTTGGGTTTGATATTAACCAGGGGAGAATTGATGAACTGGCAAATGGGCATGATAGTACGCTGGAGGTAGAAGATGAAAACCTGGTCTCGGTACTCGGCACTCGGTACTCGAAGCTCGGATTGTTACTTTCAACCAACTTAGAAGATCTCAGGGGTTGCAACGTATTTATAGTTACTGTTCCAACCCCTGTAGACAAAAACAATAGGCCAGATTTAACACCCTTAGTAAAAGCAAGTGAAACAGTAGGTAAAGTAATATCCAAAGGTGGAATAGTGATCTATGAATCCACAGTATACCCCGGATGTACTGAAGAAGACTGCATTCCCGTCGTGGAACGGGTTTCGGGCCTCGGGTTCCAAAAGGATTTCTTTGCGGGGTATTCTCCTGAACGCATCAACCCGGGAGATAAAGTAAACACCGTGCTCACCATAAAAAAGATTACTTCAGGATCAACGCCTGAGGTTGCAGATCTTGTTGACCAGCTTTATAACACCATTCTTTTAAACGGCACACACAAGGCGCCAAGCATTAAGGTGGCGGAGGCAGCGAAGGTGATTGAGAATTCGCAAAGGGATATCAACATCGCCTTTATGAATGAGCTGGCGAAGATCTGCAGTTATTTTAAGATCGACACTACTGATGTACTGGAGGCGGCAGGAACCAAGTGGAACTTTCTGAAGTTCAAGCCAGGTTTGGTTGGAGGACATTGCATTGGGATAGACCCCTATTATATTGCCCAGCGGGCAGAAGAGGCTGGATACCATCCAGAGATCATTCTTGCAGGGCGCAGAATGAATGATGGGATGGGAGCCTGGATTGCCCGGGAGGTCATTAAATTAATGATCGGGAAAGAGATTAAAATCAAGGGGTCAAAGGTATTAGTACTGGGGATTACCTTTAAGGAGAACTGCCCTGATATCAGGAATTCTAAGGTAATCGATCTCATCCGCGAACTGAAAACATTTGGCTGTAAGGTGGATATTTATGACCCTTGGGCAAATGCCGGGGAGGTCAAACACGAATACGGCCTTGAATTAATTGATAATGGACAATTGATAATTGACAATTACAATTCAATCATTCTTGCTGTTGCTCATCTTGATTTTGCTGATCTGGATCTGAAGACCAGGGCCATGGATTCTGTTTTGTATGATATTAAGGCGATTTTACCGAGAGAAGCTGTAGATAGAAGGCTTTAAACCTGAAACCTGAAACCCTATGATCACCCCTAACGATGTTTTGCTTATAACTGGCGGTACCGGATCTTTCGGGAATGTCACTCTTGAGCGCTTTCTGAATACTGATTCTTTCAAAGAGATCCGGATTTTCAGCCGGGATGAGAAAAAGCAGGATGATATGCGTCAGCATTACCAAAATGAAAAGATCAAATACTATATCGGTGATGTTCGAGACAAACGTAGCATTGATAACGCTATGCGTGGGGTGGATTACGTATTTCATGCTGCAGCTTTGAAACAAGTTCCTTCGTGTGAATTTTTTCCGATGGAAGCAGTAAGGACCAATGTGATGGGCTGTGAAAATGTACTTGACAGCGCCTTGGAAAACGGCGTAAAAAGAGTTGTTGTTTTAAGCACCGATAAAGCAGTGTATCCCATCAACGCGATGGGTATTTCAAAGGCATTGAGTGAAAAGGTGATGGTTGCCAAATCGAGAAACCTGAATGGCAGCGGAACTGTTTTTTGCGGAACAAGATACGGAAATGTGATGGCCTCAAGAGGTTCTGTGATCCCCCTGTTCATCGATCAGATAA
>CAYHDA010000244.1:0-6716 GCA_964355145.1 uncultured Mariniphaga sp. | reverse complement strand
TCTCGGATGAATTGAATTTTAGTGTAGGGGTAAATCTTTAGAATAGCTACTGCGCCGGCGAATTTAAAAAACGGAAAGGTTACGATGTCGTTCCATTTCTGGATGCTCTATATCTCAATATTGGACCAATAACACCCAAAATTAAACTCGATTACAACGATGTACTGGTGAGTCTTAGCGAGGAGAATTTCTTTAAGCCTGTCTATGATTGGCACCAGGAGAGGGGAATGATTTTTGGCTGCGACCATGGAGGACGAGGAAAGGATGTGGCTGAGTTTGGCGATTATTTCCGGACACAAAGGTGGAACCAGGGTCCGGGATCTGACCAGCCGGGACTTTCAAAAGATATCATCAAGGCAAAAGTAGCTGCATCCATCGCCCACCTGTATGAGCGTCCGCGCGTATGGCTCGAAGGCTTTTACGGCAGCAGCTGGGGAACAACATCTTCGGATGTTACGGAAGCAATTTTCGGCAATTTCGTGGCAGGGTATAACCTCCTCTCTTTTCATGGTTTATACTATTCCACTCAAGGTGGATGGTGGGAATGGGCCCCACCTTGTAACCATTTCCGTATGCCTTACTGGAAACAAATTGATCCTCTGATGACTACTGTAGAAAGACTCTCGTACCTTTTGTCGCAAGGGGTTCACAATTGTGATGTGGCCATTCTATATCCTACAGAACCTGTAGTTGCGGGGATGGACGGCAATAAATCGGTGAAAATTGCCTTTGAAACGGGAGAATTGCTCTATGACCAGGGAGTAGACTTCGATTTTATCGATTTTGAATCCATTGCTCGTTCGGAGATCAAAAACGGAGAACTGCATGTAGCAGGCGAGAATTTCAAAATATTGGTTGTTCCTTCGATGAAAGCTATGCGCCATGCCTCACTCGAAAAACTCGCAGCATTTAAAAAAGCAGGCGGCATAATCGTAAATATCGGTAATATTCCATCCGCTACAGAGCGATTTGGAGCGGATAATACCGAGACATCAAAACTCGTTGCCAGTATCTTCTCAAAAACTCAGAACCTGATCCAATGTGAAGATGCAGGCTCTGTTTACCAGGCTATATCGGGAAAATATGTACCCAATTTCAAGGTGGTATCTGAACTTAAAGAACGCCCTTATGTTATGCACCGTGTAATTGGGAAACGTGATGTTTACGCCCTTTACAATTTCGCGGAGGGAACCAAATGCTTTTTCAAAGCGAAGGGAACGCCCCAGCTCTGGAATCCCTGGAATGGAGAAACCGCTTCGCTTTCAAAATTTGCCGTTGCTGCCAATGAAGGAACAGAAGTGACTCTGCCATTATCGAAAAAAGAGATCCAAATCATTGTTTTTGATCCTGACGGCAAAGAATTAACTAAAGTGATCACACCGGAAACGGTGCTTAAAAGCACAGACCTGGGCAAAACCTGGGATTTTGAACTGAAGCCATCAATGGACAATCAGTGGGGCGATTTTCAGCTTCCTGCAAAAAAAGAGATGTTAGGCGCACAGATGCGTCAGCTGTATTTTAGTGAGAAGAAAAATTATTCGGGAGGAAAACTCACTCTTGACAATAGCTGGGAAAATGTCACCTGTGCTTTTGGAAAACAATTTTTAAAACTAGGACCTTTGGCCGAAGCTCCTTCAGAGCAGGATTTATTGAAAATAATTCCTCAGGATGAGAACGATGAGGTGACCATTTCGGGTAAAAAACAGAAATGGGAAGCCTATGGATTTTCATGGAAGCAGGGTGTGGAAGGCGACCCCGGCCACCAGGGCTACCACGGCCTTAAAGGCAAAATGTACGACGATTTTATTCGTCTTGGAGCACTGAAAAATGTAAAAATGTCGAAAGACCGGCTTCCTGAGGCAGCTGGAAATTACTACCTGTTATACTCAACTATTGTGGCTCCTGCAGATGGAAACTACGATTTACTGATGGGTGATGAGAAACCGGTAGTGCTCCTTGTAAACAATTCAAAGACGGAGATCAACAGCAAGCAAATAGCATTGAAAAAAGGGGCAAATCCAATACTCCTGATGTATGACAAGTCATGTAAAACTTATCTTGCCGTTCGGAAACCTGGTGTGCCCCGTCCTGAAAAACAGCAGGTTGCAATGAGCTGGTATGGCGATAATGGGTTATTGCCCTTCGATTGTTCCTTTAATAATAATTCCTCAGGATTATTTGCTTTCGAATCGGCTCCGGGTTTGAATTCGATGACTTTTGCAGCCTATGGGAAAGTGACCGTCTGGATGGATGGCATTCAATCAGAAACGCTTGCAGGGGCTAAAAAACCAGACGGTTTAACCAGTTACTCCGTGAAGCTAAAGAATCCGAAATTAACAACCTCACAGGTGGCAATCAAAATAGAATATCAGCCAGGTTACCGTGGTGGAGCAGCTCTGCCCCAATATATCGAACAGCAATGCGGTAAAAGCACCATAAATCTGGGCGACTGGTCCAAAATTGACGGACTTAAAGCCTATTCAGGTGGCGCCTGGTACCGCAAAACCATCACTGTCAGCGGGGAAGACTTAAAGAACAAACTCGTGATTGACCTTGGAGATATCGTTTCCTCAGCTGAATTGCTCATCAATGGCAAGAGTGCAGGCATTAAGCTTACACCGCCTTGGAAATTCGACATTACACCATTTGTGAAATCAGGAAAAAACAATCTAGAAATATTGATATACAACACGATAGCAAATAATTACACTACAGTACCAACAATGTACCGGGGTGAAATTAAATCGGGTTTAATCGGACCGGTAAGATTAACCTTCCTTAAATAGCGGGTTGTTAAAAAAGTGTGGCAGACTAAATTTAAAATGTGCATTTATGACAGTTAAAAATATCAGTATAGCTCTCTTTTTTTGTGTCTTATATCTATTTTCGTCATTCCCAGTTGTCAGGGGAGCACTCCTTTACAATGACAATTTAGCTGCCATCGGACAAAAAACAGGGGAACAGGATGATCCGGTTTATCTGTTCCCCTATCAGTATGGCAGAGAATATTTCTTTCTGAGAAGTGGCAGGGCTAAGATGATCATCCAGGCAGATAAAGCCGGGTTGGCCTCTGCCTTCACTTATATGCTCTTTGATGCGGAACAGCCGGGGCAGACGGTCAGAAAAAAGAATGCCCTTAATTATATTGCAGGAACAAATTTTTCGAACACCTCATTGAAAGTAATCCTGGGAGAGGTTGAATTTTCAGCCCTTGGGATTAATTCAATGGCAAAATGGGTCACCCAAAATAATTCACCGGCGGTCGAATTGCAATGGTGGGCCGGCGGAATCCGGGTGAGGGAAACCTTCGCACCCGGTGATAAACCGGGTAGCTTCGGCAGAACAATTGCATTAACCAGCTCTGACCTCGCAGGTGATGACACGCTCAGGATCGCCGGTCTCGATGGAGTTCCGGAATCCGGACCGGTTCCAATCAGGAAAGGTGAGACAATTACCATTGCAAGAGAGGTTGCGGTGCCTGCTATTTTGAAAGGGGAAGGAACAAATATTTCACAAAACCGGTTATCCTCAATTTCGACCTCAGATTCACTGATCCATTCACTTTACAGAAATGCTTCCTTTGCCTTGCCAGGGATGGTTTCCGAAAACGGGAGAATGGATGCCGGGGTTTTTGAATACGGAAACCAATGGGTTCGCGATGGTTCTAATGTCGCAATGGGACTGATTTACAGCGGAACATTTGAAAGTGCCCGAGGATTACTGAACTACATACTTTCCGACCTCGTATCCGACGAAGGAACCACTGTCATAGCCGGCGGATTCGATGAACCCGACAGGGAAGAATTTGATCAGATGGGTGTGCTGATGAATTGCCTGAAGCTTTATTATGACTGGACCGGAGACAAATCACTGTTTACCACATATCACAAAAAACTTTTAGCATTGATTGAACGGCCCTTGAATCCTGCTTTCCGTGATTCAACTGGAATGGTACATAACAAAAGGGAATTCTGGGAACGGACCTTCAGCGATGGTTACGAATTAGCTTATCAGACCTATATGATCAGGGGACTAAGAGATGCCGCTGACCTCTCCCCGATTCTTGGCGTACCGGAAAAAGGAGTCTACTGGAGAAAGCAGGCCGAGCTGTTTCTAAAAGCGATGCTTCATCATCCAACCTGTTCTTTGGTAGAAAAGGGTGCCTTTATTAAGCGCCGCAATGTGAACGGAGAAATAGCGGATATCACAGTTGGACGCAGTAAATTCGGGAAAAATGATGCCCCTGTTCCCACCGAATACAATCACAGACTGAATCCGGATGCCACCTTTGCATTACCCATCTTATTAGGGATCATTGATCCTTATTCCGATATGGCTAAGAAATCACTCGACAAACTGGAACCGATCTGGAACGCACGCTGGAACATGGGCGGATACGAGCGGTATCACTCCAGTTCACAGCAAGACCAACCGGGGCCGTGGACATTTGGAACCGCCTTTATTGCCCGCGCACAACACGATGCCGGCCTTATCGGGCGCAGCCGCCGGTCTATTCAATGGCTGCATGATATACAAGGCGGCAATGCAGGGGCCTGGTTCGAAGAATTACCCCTAAACCGCAGTCAGGTTCGCTTTTGTGGAATTGTTCCATGGGCATCCGCAGAAGTCACCTCCTTTGTTATCCGTAATTGGCTCGGAGTATATGTATCCGGCGATTATTTAATTATTAAACCAAATCTTTATCCGGGAACCAAATCGGTATCAGCCGACCTGAGATTCCGGTCGGCCCGGCTGAAAATCGGGATAGATCAGACGGAGATCAAAACGGTTATGACTGTAAATGGGCAGCGCATTAACCCCGACCAAACCGGAGCCTGCAAGATATTGTTAACCAAATTATTGTAAAATAGAAATCAAAAACTATGAATAACAAATCAAACAGAAGAGATTTCCTGAGAAATGCTTCCGCGATTGCCGCCGGAGCTATAGTCCTCCCTCAGATTATACCCTCAACTGCCTTGGGAATGGGAGGAAAACTTCCCCCCAGCGACAGGATTGTTGTCGGTGCTATTGGAACCGGTCAGCGTGGAATGGCCAATCTGAGAGACTTTCTAAAGCGCACCAATGTGGTGCAATATGTGTCCGTTTGCGATGTCGACACAACTCACTCAGCCAGAGCGAAAGAGATGATTGACACAGTCAATAAAAACAGCGGTTGCCGCGTATACGGCGACTACCGTGAATTTCTGGAAAAAGAGAAACTTGATGCAGTATCGATAACCATTCCGGATCATTGGCATGGGTTAGTGTATATTGCTGCCGCGGACAAAAAACTGGATGTGTACGCCGAAAAACCACTGGCACGAACAATTTACGACAGCAGAGCCATTGTAAACGCTGTAAAACGAAATAATATTGTCTGGCAAACAGGAAGCTGGCAACGATCCAGGCCCATCTTTCACCACGCCGCAGAACTGGTGATCAATGGCAGGATTGGGAAAGTGACCCGTATCGACGTTGGATTGCCCGACGGAGGGCAAGGGATAGGGACACCTCCGCCCATGGAGGTACCGGCAGGACTAAACTGGGAGATGTGGCTTGGCCCGGCCCCTTTGGTACCATTTAGGGGAGTTTGCCATTGGCACTGGCGCTGGATACTCGATTATTCGGGAGGACAGCTCACCGATTGGGCCGGCCACCACATTGATATCGCACAATGGGGTATTGGCATGGAACGTTCCGGTCCCATTGAGATCTCCGGTGAAGGCGTTTATCCCCGCGACGGGATCTACAACACTCCTATCGAATATGATTTTATGTGCAAATACGCAAATGGAATTGAGATGAGGGTCGCCAACTCCTCCCGCTTACCACATGGGGGAGGGACTACCTGGTACGGAGAAAAGGGATGGATAAGCGTCGACCGCGGAAGGATCGAAGCGTCCGATCCGAAGATTCTGAATGAAGTGATTGGCGAGAACGAGATCCATCTTTATAAAAGTGAAGATCATGTTGGTAATTTCCTTGAATGCATCCAATCCAGAGGAGAGACAATTGCCCCGGCAGATATCGCTCATCGCTCAATTTCTGTAGGATTATTGGGCGAAATCGCCATGACAACCGGCAGCAAAATCCAGTGGGATCCTGTAAAAGAAGAGATTTCAGGAAATTCCGTCGCTAGCCGCTTACTGACACGGGCCTATCGTCAACCTTGGATCCTCCCAACTATTTAACTATAATTCTGGATGATTGTGAAGAATATATATGGAGAAAGAGTAACTTTTTGGATTTTTGCGTTAACCCTTTTCATAAGTTCCGCGCAGGCTCAAAACTTGCAACCGGTTGATTATGTTGACAATTTCATCGGTGTGCGGTCAGAAAAAGGGAATTGTGTAATTGGCCCTCAGCTGCCATTTGCCTCCATTTGTCCAAGCCCTCAAACACCAAATGGTCGTGATGACGGATACCATCCGCAAGAGCCAATACGAGGTTTCGCACAGCTCGTCCAAAGCGGCACCGGCTGGGGTACAAACGGACAAATATTCTTTTCACCTCAGGTTGGATTGTCAATTGATGAACAAGGTCATGACTCTCCAAAATCAAATGAAACAGCAAAACCTTATGAATATAAGGTATCCCTTGATCGCTATAAAATTGATGTCAGCCTCTCCCCTTCTTACCATTCCGCAATCTATAAATTCAAGTTCCCAAAATCACACAGTGCCAGTATCATTCTGGACCTTACGCACAATCTG
>CAYHDA010000243.1:0-6718 GCA_964355145.1 uncultured Mariniphaga sp. | reverse complement strand
AGAAGCGGGAATTATTTAAGAATGTTTTTTCAGACATCTTGAATACAATGACTTACTCTTTTCTTATGCTTCTTCTTACGAATCAGCGTGAAGCTTATTTAAAAGATATTTCAAGAAATTTTCTGGAATCATATCGCAAAGAAGCCGGCTTCAAAGCAGCAAATCTGATAAGTGCAATTGAGATAAACCAGGCAACTATTGAGCAATTCAGAACTTTTATCCGGAAGCATTTTAATTCGGAAGTTGATTTAACTTGTACAATCGATACAAAACTGATTGGTGGTTTTGTATTGCAAGTCGAAGACCAACAAATCGATGCGAGTGTCGCGGCAAAATTAAAGAAGCTCAAAAGGGAACTTTTGGTAAGTCAAATATAAAGTACAAGAATAAATACAATTAAATGTTGATATTATGGCTGGAATAAAACCCGCTGAAGTTTCCGAAATTCTTAAAAAACAGTTATCTGGTTTCAAGGGTGAAGCCGAATATGCAGAAATTGGAACTGTGCTGCAAGTAGGTGACGGTATTGCTCGCGTGTACGGTTTGTCAAATATTCAGTCAAACGAAATGGTTGAGTTCAGCTCGGGGGTTATGGGCATCGTTTTGAACCTCGAGGAAGATAACGTCGGTTGTGTTTTATTAGGTTCGTCAGAAAAAATAAAAGAGGGCGACCATGTCAAAAGAACCAACAAAATTGCATCTATCAATGTTGGCGAAGGATTGCTCGGGCGTGTAATCAATACGCTTGGTCAGCCTCTTGATGGTAAAGGACCAATTACCGGTGAGCTTTTTGAACTGCCTTTGGAGCGAAAAGCACCTGGCGTAATTTACCGGCAACCGGTAAATGAGCCATTGCAAACCGGTATCAAAGCAATTGATGCGATGATCCCGATCGGTCGTGGACAGCGTGAATTGATAATTGGGGACAGACAGACAGGAAAAACTGCGATTGCTATTGATGCAATTATCAATCAGAAAGAATTTTATGAAAACGGTGAACCTGTTTATTGTATCTATGTTGCCATAGGACAAAAAGGATCAACCGTTGCAAATATTGCCAAAACCCTTGAGGAACACGGAGCGATGCCTTACACGGTAATCGTAATGTCAACAGCCTCTGATCCTGCGGCTTTACAATTTTACGCACCGTTTGCAGGTGCTGCCATTGGTGAATTTTTCAGAGATACGGGCCGTTCTGCACTTATTGTTTATGATGATTTATCGAAACAGGCAGTAGCTTATCGTGAAGTTTCGTTGTTGCTCCGTCGTCCGCCGGGTCGTGAAGCTTATCCGGGTGATGTATTCTACCTTCACTCACGCCTACTCGAACGTGCGGCAAAAATAAATACAACTGAAGAGGTTGCGAAACAAATGAATGATGTACCCGATTCAATCAGACATCTGATCAGAGGAGGTGGTTCATTAACAGCACTTCCGATTATTGAGACCCAGGACGGCGACGTTTCAGCCTATATACCTACCAATGTGATCTCAATTACTGATGGTCAGATCTTCCTGGAGTCAAACTTATTTAACGCCGGAATCCGGCCTGCTATAAATGTAGGTATTTCGGTATCTCGTGTGGGTGGAAATGCCCAAATTAAGGCGATGAAAAAAGTTGCTGGTACTCTTAAAATAGCACAGGCAGAATTCCGCGAACTTGAAGCATTTTCCAAATTCAGTTCCGACCTGGATCCTGCCACTAAAGCGGTTATTGAAAAAGGAGTTCGCAATGTTGAAATCCTTAAACAACATCAATTTTCTCCTGTAAGAGTCGAAAAGCAAATTGCTATTCTTTACTGCGGCACCAAAGGTCTGTTAACCAATGTCCCCAGACATCTGATTCAGGAGTTTGAAATTGAATTTCTGGAAGTGTTGGATGCAAAATACAAAACCACGCTTGAATCCTTAAGAAAAGGGACAATCAGTGATATTGAAACAGATATCCTTGAAGCTGTTGCTTCGGAAGTTGCTGCAAAATATACTGTTTAGGAACTTTATCATTAAAATAAGCGACAGATAAATTCAGAGAATGGCTAATTTAAAAGACATAAGGACAAGGATAGTATCGGTGAAATCGACACAGCAGGTAACAAGCGCCATGAAAATGGTTTCTGCCGCCAAGCTGCGAAAAGCACAGGATGCCATAATTCAGATGCGACCTTATGCCGATAAACTAAATGAAATACTGATTAATGTTAGTCGAAATCTTGATTCAGCCGTTGACAATAAATACGCGGAACGAAAGAATACAGAACGCATTCTTATAGTTGCAATAACATCAAACAGAGGTCTTTGTGGTGGATTCAACTCAAATGTAATCAAAAGAACTACTGAACTGGTCACCCAAACATTCAAAGAATATTCAAATCGGTCTAAGGTTGATGTCGTTGCTATCGGCAAAAAAGCTGTTGACGGACTTAAATCCAAAGGGATTAAAGTAACCAAAAGTTATATTGATCTTTATGACAAGTTTAGTTTTGCGGCAGTAACAGAAATTTCGCAATGGATAATGGACACTTATACCGAAGGTGGTTATGATTATGTTGAACTGGTATATAACCAATTTAAAAATGCGGCTGTACAAAATCTTGTTAATGAACAGTTCTTGCCTGTTGAAATAACGAAAAGCGGCGAAAAAAAAACAAGCAAGGGTGGATTTCAGCCGGCATATATTTTTGAACCTTCGATGGAGGACATTGCAGGCAAGATAATTCCCCAATCGCTGAAGATTCAGTTTTATAAAGCAATTCTTGATTCAATAGCTTCCGAACATGGAGCCCGCATGACCGCAATGCATAAAGCAACTGATAATGCCTTTGAATTAATAAGAGAGTTGAAATTAACATACAATAAGGCCCGACAAGCCTCCATTACCAATGAAATATTGGAAATTGTAAGTGGTGCCAATGCAATGAAAAGCTAATGGTTTCTAAATATTTCCAATCATCAGTTATAAAAATTAGAATTAAAATTCAATAAAATAAAGAGATATGTCGCAATCCAAAGGCAAAATAGTTCAGGTTATCGGACCTGTTGTTGATGTCAGCTTTGAGCAGGGCGGAAATGAACTGCCCAAAATTTTTGATGCGCTCGAAGTGAGGCGGGAAAACGGTCAAATTTTAATTCTTGAATGTCAGCAGCATGTTGGAGAGCAAACCATTCGCACAGTTGCAATGGACTCAACAGATGGTCTTTCGCGTGGGATGGAGGTCATTTCCACCGGGAAGTCAATATCAATGCCTGTGGGCGATGAGATTAAAGGCCGACTGCTCAATGTGATCGGAGAAGCGATAGATGGAATTGGATCTATTTCGAAAGTGAGAAGTTATGAAATTCATAACGATCCGCCTCGGTTTGAAGATCTCTCGACTGAAAAAGAAGTACTTTTTACCGGAATAAAGGTTATCGATCTACTCGAACCTTATTCAAAAGGTGGTAAAATCGGACTCTTTGGAGGAGCAGGTGTTGGCAAAACGGTTATCATCATGGAATTAATTAACAATATTGCAAAAAAATACGACGGACAATCGGTTTTTGCGGGTGTTGGTGAAAGAACACGTGAGGGGAATGACTTATTGCGTGAAATGATCGAATCAGGCGTTATCAAATATGGAGAAGCGTTCAAAAAAGATATGATGAATGGTGGCTGGGATCTAAGCCTTGTCGACAAAGAAGAGCTCGCCAAATCAAAAGCAACGCTGGTTTTTGGACAGATGAACGAACCTCCGGGTGCGCGTGCCAGAGTAGCTTTGTCAGGCCTTGCCGTGGCAGAATACTTCCGCGATGGTGATAAAAAAGGAAAAGGAAATGATATTCTTTTCTTTGTTGATAACATCTTCAGGTTTACACAAGCGGGTTCTGAGGTTTCAGCCCTTCTTGGCCGTATGCCTTCTGCTGTCGGATACCAACCTACACTTGCAACAGAAATGGGATTGTTACAAGAGCGGATCACATCTACTAAATACGGATCAATAACCTCTGTTCAAGCCGTTTATGTGCCGGCAGATGATTTAACTGACCCGGCTCCTGCAACTACTTTTGCCCATCTTGATGCTACAACTGTATTAAACAGGAAAATCTCCGAAATGGGAATTTACCCTGCTGTAGATCCATTGGATTCAACATCAAGAATTCTTTCTCCGGATATCGTAGGGAAAGAGCATTACGATACTGCACAAAGGGTAAAAGAGTTGTTACAACGTTACCGCGAGTTACAGGATATTATTGCAATTCTTGGTATGGATGAGCTTTCCGAAGTTGATAAGTTGATTGTACACAGGGCACGGCGTGTTCAGCGTTTCTTGTCTCAGCCTTTCCATGTTGCTGAGCAATTCACAGGAATGAAAGGGGTTTGGGTTTCAATTGAAGATACGATTAAGGGGTTTAATGCAATTACTGACGGTAAAGTTGATCAATATCCTGAGACTGCCTTTAGTATGGTGGGAACAATTGACGAAGCGATTGAAAAAGGAGAAAGATTGATTGCTGAATCTAAATAATTTACAACGACAGATTAGATAATACACAGCTTTATGATGTATCTCGAAATTATCACGCCTGAAAAAATGCTGTATACAGGAGAGATTAGAATAATTAAACTGCCGGGAGAGCTTGGTTCCTTTGAGATTCTTGAAAATCACGCTTCGCTTATTTCAACGCTGACTCAGGGGACAATCAGGGTAAAAGATACAAGTGGTATTATTTCCTTTTTCGATATTAATGGCGGCTTAGTCGAAGTATTGAATAATGAAGTTAAGGTACTCGTAGAATAATTCACCTGCTACCCTGTATATTGCAACTCGCTTAGGTTTCTGTAAATTCCATCCGGAATTTTCATCAGAAGTTCGTGGGTTCCTTTTTCTATTAAACGGCCTTTGTCCATCACGAAAATCTGATCTGCATTTCGAATTGTTGAAAGCCGGTGCGCTATAACAATCGAAGTACGGCCTCGCATAAGTTTCTCGAGCGCATCCTGAACAAGCCGTTCGGATTCTGAATCCAAAGAAGAAGTGGCTTCATCCAGAATCAGAATCTTCGGATTTTTCAGTACTGCACGGGCAATAGCAATCCGCTGACGCTGTCCGCCGGATAGTTGTGTTCCGCGTTCGCCAACGATGGTATCAAGTCCATCGGGAAAACGATCAATAAACTCCATTGCGTTGGCTTTTAAGGCAGCATCGTATATTTCAGCCTCTGTTGCATTCGTCTTTCCATACGCAATATTTTCACGAATCGATCCGCCAAAGAGAAAAATATCCTGCGGGACAAGGGCTATTTGATTTCTGATGGATGATAAAGGATAAAGATGACGCGGTCTGCCGTCAAAAAATATTTCACCTTTCGATGGAAGATGCAGACTAAGCAGCAAGGAAGCAATCGTTGATTTTCCTGCTCCGCTCGCACCGACCAACGCAATTAACTGATTGGATGAAATCTCAATATTAATGTCATCGAGCACCATTTCATCAATTCGGGCAGGGTATGCAAAAGATAAACTTTTGAAAGAGATTTGCCCATGTAATTCATCCTCAGGCTCAACATGGTTTATCGGTGAAAGCACTTCCTCTTTCTCATTGAAAAGTTCAAAAAGCTCCTCAGTAGCACCAATAAATTTTTGAATACTCGTAAATACGGTTGCCAAACCACCTATTGTACCTCCAACAAAAGCTGAATAAATAACAAATGAAAACAAATCACCGGGCACCAGCTCCCCTTTGGCCAACATAGCAGATCCCTTCCATATTACAGCAGCCAAGGCTCCAAATAAACCCAGAATAATAAAGGAAGCAAATGCACCACGGTATTTACCACTTCTCATCCCCATTTCAGCGATAATTTCTGTTTTATTGCGGTAACGACCCATTTCAAAAAATTCGTTGGTAAAAGCTTTTACACTTTGAATCCCCTGCAAAGTCTCTTCAACAACAGTATTCGATTTTGCAACTTCACCTTGAACCTCTTTTGAAATCTTGCGGATATATCTTCCAAAAATCCTGGCAAAAACCATCGTTGGAGGTAAAATAACCAGCATAAACAAAGTAAGCTTTATTGAGGTAATCGCCAATAATGTAATTCCTCCAATAATGATGATAACCTGTCTGATCAACTCAGCCAATGTTGTTGTCATCGTCTCCTGAAGCAAGGTAATGTCTGCTGATATTCTGCTGTTCAACTCCCCTACTCGTCTCTGTTCAAAAAATTTAAGCGGCAACCGAATGACATGGTTGTAGGTATCCTGCCGCAGAAAAGCCAGTGCCTTTTCGGTAACATTATTAAAGAGCACTACTCTGAAATAAGAAAATACCGCGTTCAAAAGAAGTACCACACCAAGCAATAATGCGATTCGGTTCATTTTACCAGGTGACAGCTCAGATGCGGAGTTAACCATTTCTCCCAGTAATTTTGGGAAAGCCAGATTTCCCAGACTTGAACCAATAAGGAAAATAAGCCCCAACAAATACTCTTTTTGAAAAGGCTTTATGTAATAATACAATTTAAACGCATTTACAAGTCCTGCCTTAGTTATCTTCTTCTTCTCAACTTCACTCATATCGCAATATTAATCATTTATAAGGTACAATTAAAACAGATCGCTTACTGTTAAGTTCATTATAATAATTATTTAGAAGCGGGTATTACTTTCAATTCGTAAAAAAAATATCGATACTTAATCCTCTTTGATTAAAAATAAACCAAATTAATTACATATTTTCAT
>CAYHDA010000242.1:0-6726 GCA_964355145.1 uncultured Mariniphaga sp. | reverse complement strand
CTGTTTGCCCAATCGTAAGCCCAGTAGCCGTAGACCCAAATATTTCCTGTATTCTTCCATTTCGCCGGACGGTCGCTGCTGTAATAGAAACCTGCTGGAAGTGAGCCCATTTTTTCTCCCAAACCATCAGCTTTAATGCTGTCGCGGGGAAAGTCCTTTATTCTCTCCCATTCCCCGGTATTGGGCCAGCGGGCAAGTGTCATCGGGAGATTATTAAAAATCAGTTCTCCATGTGCCGGTATGGTAGGCCTGCCAAATCCACGAGAACTAAATTTTCCAAAATCATGGAGTCCCAGGGCGGTTAAATTGGTCACCACTACATTTTTCCGGGCCTGGTTTCCGAGCCTGTTCAGGATTTTTTCTTCATTTAAGGGATTGAATCCTGAAATTCTCCGGCCACCAAGGAATCTTACCCTCTCACCCTTGTATGCCTTCCACACAACGGGAAAGTTGGGCTCACCCGAGTCTTCCAGGTTGAGATCCAGGGTTTTTGTACGAACATAATCTCCTTTTCTAAAATACACCGTGAAGGTATCAGGCAGGTTGCCGTTCTTTTTTAGCTCACGTATAGCATTCCTGGCCTTTTCAGGAGTAAGGAATGGTTTTGTTATTGTGCCCGGATTATTATCGTTCCCGGCAGTTGAAACAAAGAAACCTTGTGGCTGCCGCTCAGCACCGTTGGCTGTGAAAGCAAATAAAAAACAACTCGCAACAAGTACAGTTTTCAAAATGGATAACAATGTTTGCATACTTTTTAGGTGTTAATAATCATGTTGGAAAAACCCACATCTTTTTATCAGTTCTGATTTGTTCTGCGTGAGGAGTAACCTGAGCGCCAATAATGGAAAAATATTTATCAGGAGGAATACATTTTATAAAGACAGGTTCAGGTGAATTCATAAGTTAAATTTTGAAGAATTTCAAAATTAGGAATTTTTTTCCGAGGATTCGATTCAAATCTTAGTAATTACAAGGCTTTTCGGGAGTATTTTTAAACAATGTCATAAATGCGAATCTTCTAATACATGGTTATTAAGGACAAAATACTAAATAAGAAGACGGACGGACTTTTCAATTTTGTGCATAAATCACAAGATCAGGCACGATCTCAACATTCCTTTGTGCCGCAAATTCTACAAGTTTCCTTATATCGTCCTGGCTGTAGAAACCCTCATTTTCTTTTGGTTCATTGAATGTACTTTTTCACCTCATCTTTTGCAATAAAAGTCCGGTTGCAATCGACCATCAACCCGCGCCATTTGAATCAGGGCGCATCCTCGATTTTCAGGCAGGGAATCTCTTATATCCTGCTTCGAACCGGAGCGGATCTTAAAATTGAAGAGGGAAGTAACTGCCGTCTGGGATTTCCCAAAAGAAAATTCAGGCGAAAGAACCAGTTACAGTAACAATAATAGAATTATTCTCTTCATGAAAAAACCTGTTATTAGGATCTGAAAAAAGTGTAAGGTAAAAATCAGGGGCTGCCTTTTCAGACAGCCCCTTAAAAATAATTTATTTTAGTATTTTACCTCTTTTTTTATGGAGGGTAGTTCAAATAAAAGTGTTTCCGGATGTGGGATTAAACGATATCCTGTTAATTTCCACCTCCGAAAGCAGGAGAATTTTTGTCAAACCAAATCCGTTCTGAACTTAGTTTCTGGGCACTCCTGTCGTTAGGAGTAAAACCCTCCTCGGTCATTGCTGAACTCCAATTGGCACGGTTTACTTCTCCCGGATCGAGCAGCCAATACCTTCTTGGTATAATGTCGGGCATGGTTTCCCTAGCCAACAGGGTAGAATTGAATTTAGGGAAGCCCGTACGGCGAACAAGAGTAAAAGCCTCATTACCTTGACGATAGAAGTTTAGAAGCTGTTGAATGTAAATTTTTTCCAAATTATTATTCCCATCCAGTTTTACTTTACCACTTGTAAGGTATACGTCGACTAACGGATCGATCGATGCAACAGAAGTTGATCCGGCTGCAATTGCAATGGTATTCATGGTATTTGCTGAAGCACGAATGCCTTTGTTGTACCAGTCGGAAGCTGTCCCTTTTGTATCAACTCCTGTGCCATATCCCTTCTGGATAAACTCGGCAATGTTCAGACAAACTTCGGCGTATGAAACCAAAACATCGATATATTTACCATTTGCTGCATCCAAACGTGGCATAAAGAACCTGCGGTTAATGGTTGAAATCAGGTTGTATTTGCTTGCTCCTACAGGAACCCCATTTGTAAAATATGCGTTCTTAGCGCCATTGGCGCCAAAATCGGAAGGACCTCCCTGATATGCGACCAACGGATCATTAAGGTCAATCCACGATGGTAAAGTAACACTATTGGCAACCAATGCAGTTTTAAAATCTCCAACCAAAGAGTTTTTATCATAATAAATCGAAATTCTGGGATCGCCTGTTGCTTTCATAAAATCGACAACATTTTCGGCTGCATAACGTCTGCTGCGGTAGTCAATTTCAGTAGGTCCAAATGGAATATAGTTTGTATTGCTATAGGTCATCTGATCTGCAATTGAACTGATGGGACCAACGGCATCTGCCATTACATCTTTGAATATTTTTGTTGCGGCGGCAGGATCAGGATTTTGATATCTTGCAGCGATACGCAATTTCAAAGAATTGGCCAGCTTAGCCCATTTGGTCCAGTCCCCCTGGTAGAAAATGTCATTATTGCCAAAAGATTCCTGATCAGTCAAGCTCTTTTCAAGGGTGGCAATTGAACCATCCAGCTCTTTAATCCATGTTTCATAGAGCGTTTTCTGACTATCGTAAACCGGATTGTATTTACCCTTATCTCTTCCCTGATTCGCTTCGGTATACGGGATGGAGCCATTCATATCGGTAACTTTCAGCCCTTGGAAAACCTGAATAATGTATGTCGCAGCATAGATTTTCTGGAACCTGTCCTTATCACTCTTATTGTCAATGAGACGTCTCATCTCGAACAGATTTGGAAGGATTGCGGAATAAAATGCTCCATATCGGTTATTTACGCTTCCTGAGAGTTCATAAGGGTCAGAGGTCAACAACTGGCTGTACCGGAGTAATTGTTCCAGATCTTCCCAGATCCATTCGCGGTTTGCTTGCAGATTCTCCAGCGATTTTGTGAAGAGGAACCTCACATCGACATTGCTGATTATACTTGGATCCACGTTGGTGCTTGTAAAGTCCTTCGTACACGAGTTTGAGAACAAGCTGGTCAAGGTGGCCAATATGATATATAAAATGGTTTTTTTCATTTTTAAAGAATTAAATTTTTAATTTCTATAAACATCTTATTAGAAACTCACCCTTATGGATCCGCCTAATGAGCGCATCATCGGCAAGAAACCCAATTCTCCAACAGCTGCTGTTGAGGTAGAATTCAAAGAGGCCGGGTTAAAATTATATGGCAATGAGTTGTAGAGATAGAATAAATCTCTTCCGATCAGGCTAACTACGACAGAGCTCATCTTAATTTTGGAAATGATGTTCTTTGGAAGGGTATACGATAAAGCTACCTGACGTAACGATACCCATGTATTTTCCTTAACCCAGTAATCGGCTACGCCGGTTGAAGAAGATCCGTAACGATAGTAGAACTGAGGGGCATGTGTAGGCTCCACGAGGCCCTTATCATAGGCCTCTTTAAAGGTCAATCCACCCACGTTGGCTGAAGTGTTGTCCGCCTGGGTAATTGTTTGTCCGGGTGCAAATACACCATCAGGAATTAATCCGTCATCGTAGGTTATTCCATCGTATTTGCTGGTCCAGGTGATACCGCCATGTTGTGCATCCCGCCCCACCAACGTATTAGGCAACACCCCTGTGTGTGTTCCGAATCGATAGGACGCCAATACCATATCGCCACCAATTTTGGCATCTATCAATACATTAAGTGCCCAGTTTTTGTAGGTAAAATCATTGGAGAAACCACCCCTGAATTTTGCATTAATATCTCCGAGCGTTTTCCATGTATTACTTCTTTTGGGGAAAGCGGCACGTGCATCACTTCTCCAGTTCAGAACGGCCATTCCGTTTTTTGGATCGGCAGCGTTAGCAGTATTCACGTATCTTTCTGCTGCAATTGTGGAACGGATAACACCATACGATTTCCCTACGATTGCCCATGCACTGGTTTCTGCTGCCTCTCCGCCAAGCGCGTATTCGGTTCTTCCTTCGTAAAGCGAGTTGATCATATTTTTATTTTGGGAGAAGGTCACCCTTGAATTCCATTGAAAGTCATTTGTTTTAAACGGAGTACCATCCAATGTAATTTCGATTCCCTTATTTTGGATATCCCCGGCATTGATTTTAATACCGGAAACTCCCGATTCCTGAGGGGTAGAGACATTAATAATTTGATTGTAGGTATTATCCTGATAAAGGGAAACCTCGAATCCAACTCGGTTTTTCAGGAAGCGCATCTCTGCACCAATCTCCTTTGCAATTTTACGCTCAGGTTTAATATTTGGTGTTAAGGTAGTGCTGGAACTAAATCCGGCTGTGGAAGGGCTTCCAACCTCACCGGTAGCATTTCCTGTGAAGTTGTATCCGGGATTAATCAGGAACGGATCGGTATCCTTACCAAGGGCTGCAATATTTGTCCTCAATTTACCAAAGGAGATTGCTTCTGGAAGATTTTTGAATGTTTCGGTAAAGATCCATGAAAGAGACACTGCAGGGTAACTGTAGAAATTGTTTCCTGTTCCGTTTTTATAGGTTAACGCAGATGACCAGTCTCCCCGCATCGTTGCATTGAGGAAAAGCTGATTTTTATATTCAAAGTCGGCGCTGGCATATAAGGAGTTGAATTTTTTATTGTAATTAATACCGCCTGCGACTGTGGCCGGATTTTTTGAATTGGCAATAAAAAAGTTGCCGGGAATTAATAGTCCGCCTGAAGTACTTCCAGACACATAGGATCTTATAATATTTTGTCTTTCGCCCCCGATAAAGCCATTGAATTTCAGGTCGTCTATTAGCTTAATGTCATTAAAGGTTAACATCCATTTAAGAAAATTACTTTCTCTTCGCGACTCGTTTGTTGAATATGCACCACCATCAAATCCCGGTCCTTTGCCAAGTTCTTTATTCTCATATTTACCGTAGATATTATTTAAATTTCCTTCTACGATAAGGCTGGCCCATTTGTTCAGTTTTGCGGTTACTGCAAATCTTCCACGGATACTTCTGTCCTGTTGGGTTACTACATTTTCATAGAGGTTAAACCATAATTCAGGGACAAAAATCTTGTTGGTTTCAGCCGGATTATTTGGATTTGGTGTTCCTCCAAATGCGCTTGTATATTTTGAACGCTGCATCCAGTATTTGGTATCGTAGTTACGAGGAAGCACCCAGGTATAAGCATGACCGTAGTTATTTCCAGCAAATGAATCATCAGTAGATAAGTTCTGAGGATTGGCATTATTGGTTGTGGTATAATCAACGCTGATATCGGCACTTAACCATTTTGTTAATTCGTGCGTTGCTCTTAGATTAAACCCGTTCTTTTTCAAACTATTCTGAGCTACAATACCTTTTTGATCTTCGTTAGTGAAGGAGAAGCGGAAGGTTGTCCGGTCGGTTGCCCCCTGAAAAGCCACATTGGTTGAGTTTAACATTCCATTTTCAAATGCATCGAGAAAGTTATTCGGTACTGCCTTGTATTCTGTCCAGGTGCCGTCGTAGTTACGAACTTTCTGATTGGCAAATTTAGGACCCCAGTTCTCAAGTTCACGTCCGATCTGACGGTCGATATATGGCTCGAGTGTTGAAGGATTGATTGGAAATACTTTGGTTGTCCAACGCTGTTGAGCGGTATAATTTGGATCGCGTGTGTCAGTAAAGAAATCACCAACAGTACCTCCCCCAAACTCATTCTGGAAATCGGGACCCTTGTAAGGATTGTATGACGTAAATGAATGAGAAACATCAACACCGATACCACCTGTCTTTTTCCCTTTTTTAGTAGTGATCAGGACAACCCCGTTTATAGCGCGGGAACCATACAAAGATGCGGCTGCAGATCCCTTTAGAACAGATACGCTTTCAAAGTCTTCGCTGTTTAAGTTTTTGAGGTCGTTTCCGAAGTCCCGCCCGCCCGTAACTGCATTATTTTCGACAATTACTCCGTCAACAACAAAAATTGGCTGGTTATTGGTTCCTAAGGTTGAATTTCCACGGATTACGATCCTGGAGCTTCCAAATGGTCCAGCTACACCCTGATCAATTTGCACACCGGCAATTTTGCCCTAGAGTGAATTAACCGGATTGACCTGTTGAGTCATGGCTAGTTCTGCCCCTGCAACCTGGGCAGTTGAGAATCCGAGTTTCTTTGATTCACGGGTTCTTCCTAAAGCGGTAACAACCACCTCTTCGAGTCCGATTTCCGAAGAAGCCATTTTAACATTCACAACAGTGCGGCTATTGATGACTTCTTCAACCGATATCATTCCAACAAATGAAAATACGAGAGTTGATTTTTCAGAAGTCACCTTAATTGTGAACTTTCCATCAGCATCAGTAAGAGTCCCCAGGGTAGTACCTTTTTCGGATACGGTAGCTCCCGGCATCCCTTGTCCGTCAGATCCGGAAACAACTGTTCCGGATACTGAATGTTGCGCCATTGCACTGCCTAACAGAGCAAGGCACATAACGGTTAATAATAAAACCTTTCGCATAAGTTTTTTAATTTAAGCAAATTTGAAATTATGAGTTGATTAAT
>CAYHDA010000241.1:0-6768 GCA_964355145.1 uncultured Mariniphaga sp. | reverse complement strand
TTGCATCATTGAATTCAGGCAGATTCAAAGCTGGGCAACTGACCAGCCTCCATTGTCAGTCAAAAAATATCAGGTAAATGTAGGTATGTGAAATCAAATGCAATTTCTTTACCTTTGGAGTCGAAATACCCATAACAATTTATTACTGAGTATTTTACATTTATTTTATTTATGATAAACAAGGGAGGTAAATTAAAGACTATCGCACATCTGCGCCAGAATGCGGAAGAGATTGCCAAAAATAATCCTTCCGACAGGCCTTCCCAACTTTCGGAAGTGGATTCGCTTAAGCTCCTTCATGAACTCAAAGTTTATCGGATTGAACTGGAATTAATCAAAGATCAGCTTATTCTAACCAATAAGGAACTTTTATTACAGAATAAGGAAAAAGAGAAACAGGCCAAAAAATTAATAAAGGCGAACAAAGAAATCAGAGAAAGTGAGGAAAAATTTAAATCAATTGTCCAGTCTCAAACAGAGGGAATTGGTTTCGTAAATCAGAATGAGATTTTTGAATTTGCAAATAAGGCAGCCATTCGTATTTTTGAAACAGAAAGTAACGAACTTATTGGGACTAATTTACGTGATTTTTTAAGGCCGGAAGATTGGAATAACATCGTTCAACAAACTTCGCAAAGAAAGTCAGGGAAAGCAAATTCCTATGAAATTCAGATAGTTACAAAGAAAGGAAATCTCAAATATATCCACGTAAGTGCCACACCCAAATTTGATGAAAATCGCAACTATCTTGGTGCTTACGCTATTTTCAGAGATATTACCGAAAAAACCGAAGCTGAAATAAAACTAAAAGCATCGGAAGACCGGTTTAAAAAACTTTCCGAACACAGCAGGGTAATTACCTGGGAGGTTGATTCCAATGGTCTGTATACCTATATTAGCCAAACCTGCATGACGGTACTGGGCTATCAGCCTGAGGAAATCGTTGGCAAAAAATATTTCTACGATCTGCATCCTCTGGGGGAGCGCGAAAGTTTCAAGAAGGCAGCTTTCGAAGTATTTGCACGTAAAGAATCTTTCCGCAATCTAGAGAACGCAATAGAAACAAAAGACGGAAAGCAACTTTGCGTTTCTACCAATGGGATCCCTATTCTTGATGACAATAAAAGTTTACTGGCATACAGAGGTACCGACTCCGACATCACTGAGCGCAAGCTGGCAGAAGAAGCGCTTCACCATAGCGAAGCACTCATTCGCGCAATAACAGAATCTGCACAGGATGCCATATTGATGATGAATGCAGAAGGTGTGATTACCTATTTAAATCCGGCCGCCGAAAATATTTTTGGCTACACAGGTTCAGAAGCCATCGGTCAAAACCTCCATGAGCTGATCGTCCCATTGCGTTATCATAAAGCACACTACGCAGCATTTCCAAAATTTCAACAAACAGGACAGGGGGCCGCAATAGGCAAATTGCTTGACATGGAAGCCCGAAGAAAGGACGGCACAGAAATCCCCGTACAACTTTCTCTCTCAGCAACTCAAATTAACAATTCCTGGTATTCTGTCGGGATTATCCGCGACCTCACCGAACGTAAACTTATGGTAGAGGAAAAGCGAAATATTGATGACAAAATACGTACACTTTCTTTGGCGATCACACAAAGTCCGGTCACTACCGTTATAACTGATCTGGCAGGAAATATCGAATATGTGAATCCAAAGTTCACTGAAGTTACAGGATATACAGCAGAAGAGGCAATAGGGCAAAACACAAGAATATTGAATGCCGGGAATAAACCAAATTCTGAGTACCAAGAGTTGTGGAGCAAGATAATGTCTGGGCAGAACTGGCACGGTATATTCCTGAATAAGAAGAAAAATGGTGACCTGTTTTGGGAGTCTGCAGTCATTTCCCCCGTTAAGAATGCAGAAGGTACGCTTACCCATTTTCTGGCTGTTAAAGAAGACATCACCGAACGGATAAAATCAGAGCAGGAGCTCAAACTTAAAAACGAAGAACTTGTAAAGCTAAATGCCGAAAAAAATAAATTCTTCTCAATTATCTCCCATGACCTTCGGGGCCCATTGGGCGGATTCATGGGTTTAACCGAGATGTTGACAGAAGAATCTCAGGATTTTACAGAAGATGAAAAAAAAGAGGCCATATCAGCGCTGAACGATCTGGCTCACAATACGTTCAAGCTGCTTGAAAATCTGCTTGAATGGGCACAAATGGATCGGGGAGTCCTCACATTTAACCCCGAAAAAATTGATTTAAAGACGGCGGTTACTGAATGTGTGAAAATAGCGGCTGAATCGGCCCGGGTAAAGGATATTGAGATTGTGTCCGAATTAGCTGACGAACCTGAAGTTTTTGCCGATAACAACATGCTGCACACAGTGATTCGCAACTTGCTTTCAAATGCCATAAAGTTCACACCCGTCGGAGGTAAAGTATTTGTTTCTGCTGAAACAGCGGAGAATAAACCAATAGTGATTTCAGTCAAAGATACGGGCATCGGGATGAACGATGAAATTCGGAATAACATATTCCGGATCGATGTCAAAACAAAGCGCCCCGGCACCCAGGGTGAGCCAAGTACCGGTCTGGGACTACTCCTGTGTAAGGAGTTTATCGAAAGGCATGGCGGAGAAATCCGGGTTGAAAGCGAAGAAGGAAAAGGGAGTATCTTCAGTTTTACTTTGCCGGCAGCATCCACTAAGTTAAAAGAATGAAATAATGTCGTATTTTCTCAATCGACTTTAATGAAAAAATATTTATATAGATCTCGGATTTTAAAACTGAAATGCGACATCAATTTATTCTCACTACTTATTTAGAGCTACTCCTCCGGAGTTTTCCTCTATTATTAAATTTTCACAATAATCCTGTTCTTTGCCATATATCTGGCCACAGCGTAGCAAATAAGATAAATAATGACAAAACAGCTCAAAGCTTGCCATAACGGCGCTTTCTTATCAAAAAAACTACCATAATAACTCATAAGAATGGCCTGAACAATATAAAGAATAAGCGGATTCAAACCTAAAATCGTCAAATGAGGTATCTCAATCTTCCGAAGGTCATTTAACCAGTACAGGAAAACGAAGACAATAAAACTCAATCCGGATGCCAGTATTGGATAGGCCATTGTCATACTGTGTTGCGAGAATTGCCACAAAGACTCAGGTTGCAAGTAAGACAATCCAACTCCCAGGAGTGTGAGTATTGTGCCCATTATAAGCGAGCGCTTCATAAAAGCCGAAGGAGAATTGTTAATTAAATTGTCCATCAGCACAGTGCCGAAAATTAGAATAGATGCCCAGCTAACCGGACCCAGCGGCCCGCCATCGATACTGTGCTGCATTGTCCATTCTCCGTACCCCGTGAATGCAAAGATAAGCTGATAAATGATCAGGAAAACAAAAGCCAGACCAATCCTGACCCGGTGACTGGTCAAAATAAATGGCAGTGTCAGTAATCCTGCAAATCCGATATCCACTAAAGCATCCCACATATCACAAACCGGATCGGGACCATAAAGAACTATTCCTATCAGTATTAGTACAAGATACCTTTTGACAGCCATCAGATAGCTTTTCTGCCGGCCAATCTTCTGAATTTTGTTCATCAGTGAAATCCGGAACCCCATTCCTACCATAAAAAGAAAGAAAGGTGCAATTGCATTTGCAAAGGTCATTCCATAACGGGGATGGGTAAAAGTTTCAGGCATCACTTCAAAGCGACCTAAATAGTTGACCAGTATCATTCCAAATATTGCAAAACCCCTAAACTGATCCAAAGATACGATTCTCGGCTTCTCTGCTTTGATTAATCCGTTTGTTTCCATTAAATCAATGATTGTATATTTTAACTGAAAAGCAGTTCAGTAATTCAGGCCAAAAGTATACCATTTTAAATAAATATCACGGTGCGTTGCACCTTTTGGTATTTGATGATTAAGAATATTAGTGTCAATTAATTAGGAATTCACCTTATTATTAATTATGTTTGATAAATTCTATTTATCAGCTTCTGTTAACAGTTTTTGATTTATACCTAAATTTTATAATATAATTTATGATAATTAGAAGGGGGGGGGGTAAAATGAAAGCCACTGTAATTCAAATCCAGAAGATGGTAGCGATTTTAAGAGAAAATCTGTCGGAAACATCTTCACACCTTTCAGTCAACGATATTCAGAAGCTCATTCAAGTACTTGAAATATCAAGTGATGAACTTGCCTTTCAGTATGATGAAAAAGAAAATCGGGCAGCAGAATTGATTATTGCCAATGAAGATCTGGTGTACAATAATAATGAAAAAGATAAACGGGCAGCTGAGCTGATCATTCTGAATAGCAAGATGGACCTGATGACTCAACTGATCAATGCAAATAAGCTGATTGCTCTTCAACACGATCAGCTTAAGCATATTGCTAGCTTGCTGCCTGGGGTCATCTACCAATACTGCCTTCGCCCCGATGGAACTTCCTGTTTTCCTTACACCAGTCAGGGTTTGACTAAAATTTTTAGGATTAATCCTGAAGATATTCTGGAAGATGGTTCGAAAGTTTGGAATAATATTCATCCCGACGACCTTGCCATGGTGATTGCTTCCGTCAGGTTATCCGCAAAAAACTTAACCCCGTGGCAACAAGAATACAGGTTGAAATTTGATGACGGAACAGTGCGTACCATTTACGCGAACTCTGTTCCAAAGGCCGAAACTGATGGATCGGTGCTGTCGTACGGTTACGCTGTTGACATTACTGAGTACAAAATAGCCGAGGATAATCGCGAATTGAAAAAGGAAATTCTCCAAATCATGAGTAAGCCTGAGAATTTATCAGAATCAATCCGGCATATCATCAGCACTTTAAAAACGCGAATAGGATTCGACGCTGTGGGCATAAGGCTAAAAGAAGGTGATGACTACCCTTACTTTGATCATTCAGGCTTTTCAAAGGATTTTCTAAAGACAAGGAATTTTCTGGTCCACCGTGACCTGAGCGGTGAAAAATGCAGGGATAAAGATGGAAATATTCAGTTGGAATGTATTTGTGGACAGGTTATATCGGGTAATGCAGACCCATCCAATCCGGCCTTTACGGTAAAGGGAAGCTATTGGACAAATAATTTATTGCCGGTTATGGATGAAACGGCTGAAAAGGATGCGAAATTCTATCCTCGAAACATGTGTATTGTACAAGGTTTTTCCTCCATGGCATTGGTGCCAATACGCGACCGGAAAAAAATTATTGGTCTGATTCAGTTCAACGACAGAAAAAAAGGACGTTTCACACCAGAATTAGTAGCCAGCCTGGAGGTTATTGCAATCCACCTTGGTGAATTAATAATGCGCAAACAAACTGAAGCAGCCCTCGAGGAAAGCAATCAATTGATTTCATTATTTCTGAATCATGCACCAATATTAACTTATATTAAGGAGGTGACTTCCACAGAAAGTCGTGTCCTTAAAGCAAGCCCAAATTTCCTCGAACGGATTGGGATTGACAGTTCTGCAATGGATGGCAAGACTATGTTTGAACTTTTCTCTGCAGAATTTGCCTCGGAAATTACAGCCGAAGACCAGAGAGTTATTCACTCAGGAAAAGTCCACGTTTTTGAGGAGATTTTAAACGGTGTTACCTATGAATCAACAAAATTCCCTATCAATAGCGGAAGCAAAAAATTGGTGGCAGGCTTCTCTGTTGACATCACAGAGCGCAAATTAAGAGAACTCCAAATCGCACAAAAAAACGAAGAACTTCAAAGGATAAATGCTGAAAAAGATAAATTCTTTTCCATTATTGCCCACGATCTTCGGGGTCCATTCAGCGGATTTTTAGGCCTGACCGAAATACTGGCCGAAAAATCTAATGGAATGTCAAAGGATACCACCCGGCAGATTGCGGTACTTATGAAAGACTCGGCCACCAACCTGTTCCAACTCCTCGGAAACCTTTTGGAATGGTCGAAGATGCAGCGCGGGTTAGCTGTATTCGAACCTGAATCCTCATTATTGATGAATAAGATTATAGAAATTCTTCCGTTAGCGGCTACAGCTGCCGAAAAGAAAAACATTGCAATCCGCTATCAAATAGATGACGATTTAATCGTTTTTGCCGATAGCAATATGCTGGCAGCTATCTTTAGAAATTTAGTCACCAACGCGATAAAATTTACCCCAAAAGGAGGAACTATTACTATTTCGGCCAAGTCAGATTCCGATAAATGGGTTGAGATCGCGGTAACTGATTCAGGCATTGGAATGAGCGGCAAAACGATAGATCAACTTTTCACACTCGATATTAATACGAACCGCAAAGGAACAGACGGGGAACTGAGCTCCGGGTTGGGATTGCTGATCTGCAAGGATTTTATCGAAAAGCACAACGGTACATTATCGATAACGAGCGAAGTGGATAAAGGGAGTACTTTCAGCTTTACGTTGCCGGTAAAACCTAAGGATCTGAACATTAATTAGGTTTATTTTACCACAGATTACACAGATAAACACAGATTTTAAAACCGTTCTACCCGTTCTACCCCTCGTTTGCAACAAGATTTCGGGTATTTAATAAGCCATGTCACGATAATGGCGATTTAGAAATCGTCAGACCCGGTCCAAAAAAGGGTTGCACTTATACCCCTCGTTTGCAACGAGGGGTAAGCTGTGTGTCGTTTGCAACGACTTAAATTATTATTGAAAGCTGCCACATTTTTCGAAAAATAGGCGCCTTTACCTTAAATTTTTCGAAATCGCACGTGAGTTACAAACTCTAAACCATTAACCCCTCG
>CAYHDA010000240.1:0-6788 GCA_964355145.1 uncultured Mariniphaga sp. | reverse complement strand
TTACAAACGGCTCCTTGTTCGACTTAAGATAGTTAATTACAGCCTACTGAATTACACATTCTAACATGCTGACATTACCAGAAACTTGAACATAGCGGATACCTGAATCTTTCAGGTGGTTTAATACGGTGAATGTTTTACCCAGCCCCGCAGGTGAAAAGAAATAAAGGTGTGGATACTTATCTCCCTCTTTGACGAGGGAGATTTTTCCGACCAACTGTTTTAACCTTAAAAGGTTTACCTTACCTCTTTCAAGGGCTTCAATCTGACTCATCCCGAGTCTGTTGAACGACTTAATAACGTTTTTCATAGTTCTTTAATGTTTAAAATGTGTTTTTTAAATTTTAGAATTAAGCAGCTTTCTGATATTCACCTTGCTTTTCACCATTTTCACAGTTAAGATTAACCGTATCATTGATCTGGTTAAGTCCCTCTCTGTCGAAGTTTTGATTTCCCAACAGGAGCATTTCACAACCAATGTTGTAGTATTCCTTGGAGAGTTCAGCTCCGAGGTAACGGCGGTTCAGTAGTAAGGCACATTTACCAACTACATTGGATCCCCCAAACGGGTCACATACAAGGTCGTTTTCATCACTTAGCATCAATATAAGTGTCACGGGTAACATTGGACTCATCGGAGCCGGATGACCTTCTTCACTGATTTTGAAGATGTCATGATTTTTTCCCACACTGGTGATAATGATGTTTTCAACATCTTGCTCGTAAATGTGGGACATCAACTTACCGTAGTCTTTGGTAATAGATTTACTCTTTTTGGATACCTTACCATTGCTGGCAACATCTTTACATCCACCGTTAATACGTGCTTCTTTTCCCTGAACGGGAAAGGTTAACATGGTGTACTTTGCCTTAACGGGATCAACCACAAACCAAAGCAGGTATTCGATTGAGTTAACCGGTCGCTTTACCTTTTCTCCCTGTGGACGGGGATTTTTCTTTGACCAAATCAGGGTGTCTTTGTAAATCAAAGACGTGTTTGTTGAAATGTAATCCCTGATTAGAAATGGTATTCCCTGAGCAACACCATCTTTGTAGGTTTCACCAACATTGATAACAACATTTGCGGAATCTTTGTGTATCGGGACAAGCTTGTCGAAAATGGCTGCAACATTTGCAGCATATTCTTCCTTGGTTTCTTCCTGTCCCAACTCTCGTTCCAGACCCTCCTTGTAGGTTCTCTTGGGTACGTTGCGTTGGGTAACCACGACGTCATGGTGTCCCAACTCTCGTTCCAGACCCTCCTTGTAGGTTCTCAGATCCCAGTATGGGATTGAGGTAAATATCAGACCAACCTTACTTGCGTAAGTTGCCATCTCTGCCAGCTTAACACAGTCCATGTGGTAGAAATTGGCCTTTTCAGGGATAACAAAGGTGTATTGATGTTTGGTATCCAAGGCCAGTCTTTGATCGATGAACTTGTTAACTTCTGCAACTGAATAGGTTCCATCCATTAGCTTGTGAGTAAAACCGTATTGTTTTTCCACATCAACATTCATCTTTTCCTTCAAAAAGTCATGGCAGGTGTCCACTTTCCATCCTTTTCCAATAATACCTCTGGAGAGCACATCGTTTTCAAGATCGTTGTTCAGAATGTACTCCAGCTTGTTCAGAATGACATCATTCTTCCATTTCCCATTTAAAGAACTGGAAATCTTTATGGCACGATCATACGGTTCTTCGTTGTCACATCGCTGCCCCTGACGTTTGGGAAAAATTTTGAAGATTTCCCGGATTACCCGGATTTCGTCTTCAGCAGTTTTCTGTCTGTACAGGTTCAAAGTAATGCGTAGATGAATGTGAGGTTTCCCTCCAATTATTTGTGCAATTACTGTTGTACCCCCTGCCATTTTAATGGCATCAACCATTTGGTAACCGTTAATGATTTCAAGATCTTCACTAACGTGTATTGGCACCAGTTGTCCAAAGGCTTTGTAACTCTCCACCAAGTCTTCGATTGGCTGTGGGGAGAAAAAATTCCGGAACTCTGGTATCTCTTTGAGTTCCGCAATAAGAACATCTATATTTTTCATTTTTCTTTGTTTTTAACTGATCCGTGTGACACTTGCAATGTCACACGGATTAAATAAAAAAATATATCGTATTCACAGTCTTCTAAATGACTGTGATAATGAACGGTAGATATTGAAGTCTTTAACAGCGTTAATTCTTCACTCCCTCCTGTTCATTGAGTTGTTTTCCTTATTATTACTATCCCATCATGTCAAAGAACTTCTCTTACTGGGTAAAAGGACTGGTACCAATCCTGATAATTTTCAGAGCGTAGATCATCCATTCAAGGGATTTTAGACCCTTGTCAGTTTATTAGAACTTCAGATTTTATTTGATTTTGACTGGTATTTTCATCTTAATTGTGACAGCATATTTGGTCAACGTTCAAGGCAAAAAAATATCAATCAGGATAAATATTCTTATAATAGTCGTATATAATGGGTTGAATCACACTTAACCCTTCATTCATCGCCTGTTCAGCCTTAATGCCACCTTTATAGGTTTCTTCCCGACCCATTGACCTTGCAAATTGTCGCACCTTTTTACCTTCATCACCAATCCAGTAGGCTTTCACCGCAAAATAAGTATGATTGGTTTGAGGATGTTTGTTTTTTGACAATTTATAATCAGGAGCAATTACCATCCGTAATCTCATCAGCTGAAGAAGGTATTCATTAATCCTTAAATGAACATCACGAACATCTGTGAAGTCACCTTTTTCATTTTTCAGTTCTTCCAGACTGGTGAAATAGAATTTCACAATCTTTTCTTTCAGATTTTTCAGGGTAGCCAGATAACCCCAATTTTCAGATCTTTTGTAGGTTTCCGGTTTAAATTCGTCATTTGAGATATAAGCTATTAGTTCATCAGCTTTACCATGGGTTTGAGGTGCTCCTTTCATTTTCATGAATTCATCGTAGTATCTTTTAATGTCTTCTTTCATAGTTTTTTCGTCCATACCAAGTCCGACAAAAAAAAGTAAACCTTTTACTACGCCTGCACCACCTATGATTAAATCGACTAATTCCATCTTTATTAATGTTTGATGGGATCAAAGCTAGTAACTATTTCAACGTTTACCAATTTATATGGCACAACTAAAAGACAAAACTATATAATTCTGGCAATTTTACACTACTATATTTTGTTTATATTCCGCGTCAGATAAGAGTTTCCAAATTATTGCAATCCACTATTTAGAAAGATTATAAATTGATAATTTGTGAATAAATAGCAATTAGTTGGTCAAATCAGGTGCTTTTTTATTGAAAAACTTCTCTCGAAAACATGAAAAGTATGCTTTTGAGGTGGTACCTAAGGGAGTAATTATGTGTTTTCACACCAAAACACACAATCGCTGGTACCTGAACAACATTTACTTCTCATGAAAACATGGGAAGTAATATGTGTGTGGGTTGATAAATCATTTGCTAATCCATCGAAAAAAAGCTCTATTTGGTAGAATAGCCTTTGTTTATCAAAATATTTTATGTATATTTTTAATATTGGATCTCGACAGGTACAACCATTAGATATATGAACCCCTGCGTTGATGTGAGTCGAGACACTGATACGTTTGGGGTTTCCTTTTTTAACAACACATTATGGAAAAGAAATCATTTTTATTCTATCTGAACTGGAAAGACCAGATAGATGATTTGGACGATCAGGAACTTAGAAGATTGATTAATAATCTGATAAAATATCACTTGGGGGAAGAAATAGAACTTCCAACAAAGATTGACAGAATCGTCTGGAATGGGATATTACCCGGACTCGAAGCTAATCAGGACAAGTGGGATAGAAGAGTTCAGTCGAATCGGGAAAACGGCAAACTGGGTGGAGCTCCCAAGGGGAACCAAAATGCCAACAAGGAAAAAACAACCCAAATCAACCCAGAACAACCCAAACAACCTGATAAAAGAGAAAAGATAAATGAAAATAGTAAAATGGAAACAGAGAATAGAAAACAGACAAATGAAAATAGAGAAGTATTAAATGAAAATACTAAACTAGAAAATGAAACTAACAAAACAAAAAATGAGACTGGTATTCCTTATTCTGCTATTGGTTCTTCCACTATTTCTAAAAGTAATTCCGGGATGTCAATGTATGAATTCAGCAAACAGCGAGGACTTTTATAAATGAAAATTGGATTCCAACGGAACGCAGTAAGAAGAGGCTAGATGTTGGACATCTATACTTGCTAAATATTGTTTTTCAAAATTTAAATAGCACTCAATCCGAACGCCAATGAGTTTTTTTTCTCTACCATTTGAAAAAAAATAATCCCAACTGTTTCGTCGCAGACGAATTGATGAGCCGATAGAAAACCAAAACCCCACCCCCAATTCCGCTCGACCCCCTCCCCTTAATGGATTTGTTCTTATATTGTGTAAATATGATAACCAGACCTAGTCCAGTGAGTTCTGGAGGATTTTAGTTTAGAAATAAACAAAGACATTGGTTTGGCTGAGAAAACTCACCAGAACTCAAACAAATAGGATTTCTGTCATTTTCAAAAAAGGACCAAAATTTTTAAATCGACTTTGAACCCAAAAATGCCAGAAAATATTTCTCTCGGATCTCTGAACCGATAAAAACAGCTCAATTTATCTGGCATTTAATAGGGGATACAGGGAGGCAGCCCGGCAGCCCAGACTAAAAAAAAGGTCCCCGGTCGATCCTATATATTCGAATTTGCTCGGCTCATCTTTTCTTGGATCTAAAACAGATCATAATTTTGTCTGGCTCTATATATCTCTATACGAGATATATATTATCATTAAATTAGCATTAAAATTTTTTATTGTCGTTTTTTTTCGTTATAATTTAAATATAATAAACAATTAAAATATTTTGAATTATGAAAGTTAGGAATGACAATATTCTGGACATCCCAGGTGTAGCAGAATATACAACTTTGTCGAAATCGACAATTTACAAAATGATTAATCTGAACAAAATCCCGTATCATAAGATTGGGACAAGAACCTTGTTCTTCGTTGAAGAAATTGATAATTGGGTGATGAATGATGGATTAATCGTTACAAAGCTACCCGAGTTACGAATCTTTAAAAATTAAGGGTATGGCAACGTTTAAAGTGGTACCAGACAAGAGGTACAAGAGAAAGGATAATACGAACAGATATTGTCTTAGAACTATGGTGGAAGGCGTAGTAACTTACCTTCCCCTTGATTTTCAATTAACTCCTCAGGAACACAAGATTGTCTTCAATAAGAAATCTATGGGAAAGGAAAGCATTGATGTCAGGGAACAGATAAACGACCTTGAAACCAAAGCAAAACGCATTTACAGCTCGATGAAACGGTTTGATCCTGTCAGGTTTAAGCAGTTGTTTTATAACCTCGGAGGTGAATATATCAACGTTGCTGATGATCCGATGGTTCCCAAGACATTGGCTGTTAAAGATTTGTTTAAGTATTATATTGACAACAACCAAATCAAACGTGCAACTAAGGTTCACATGGCTGTTACACAGAGGATGCTTAATTATTTTCAACCCGGATTATTCGTTGATGAAATTGATGCAAAATTTCTAAGACGATTTGAGCAGTACCACACAGATCAGGGTAAAGGTATGTCAACCGTGTCGTCCTACATGCGTGATACAAGGACTGTGGTCAACTATTTTAGCAAAGTCAAACCAATCATTCCAAAGGATTATCAGTACCCATTTGGACGAGTAGGATACTCAATCAAGTCAGTTCGGAAGAAGAAAAATGTAATGAGTGAGATGGAAATTTCTTCTTTGATTGAAATGGATCATTTCCCAAATCCCAAACAACAGTATGCCTTGAATATCTGGCTCACTTTGTATTATGGTTGCGGTATAAATCCAGTTGATTTGCTAAGATTGAAATGGGAAAATGTGGAATCCAATCATATTCATTTGATCCGCAAAAAGACTGAGACAACACGAAAATCGAACATACAGGAATTGGTTTTACCGTTGACTGATGAATTGAAAGAATACCTGAATATGGTTGGTGACCCAACTAGTCCGTTTGTTTTAGGGAAGTTAAAAGAAGATTATACCGAAACCTCCCTTATGAATCTAAAAAATAGATTTGGCTGGGAAATTAACAGGCAACTGAATAAGATCAGCAAGAGCTTGAACCTATCAGTACCTTTAAGATTGTGTACAGCCAGAGATTGTTACGCCAGTACTTTAAAACGTCAAGGTGTACCTCGTGAATTCATCGGTGATATGCTCGGTCATCAAGACCCCAGAACTACTTCTCATTACCTCGATTCATTGTCAATAGAAGAAACTTTTAATGTTAACAATAAGTTGGTGAAGAGGAAGAAGAAGGATCCGGATGAAGGAATCGAAATGGTTGCCTGATTTCAAAAAGAGTAAGTGATTACTCTTTTTTTTTGCCATTATTGTCTGGCTCAAAAAGAGCCAAACATATTTGTTCATATTTTTCCCTCAGGAATCAGGATGTTGATAGGGTTCTTTAAATGGAAATATGATCCAAAAACCGTAATAATTAGTCGTTCGTAACCCATAAAAAAAGTGTTCAGAAAATTGCCAGATTATTGCCAGAAGATTTGCCAGAAAAACGGAAAATCGGTGAAGTATATCACAAAAATAAAACTAATTAAAAATGTAATGTGGTGATATGTAGTGTAGTGTAACTAATTGATAATGAGAGAAAAGGCTCTGCCAGTCAAACGTTCTAGCCAACTGAGCTAATCCCCCGAATACTTTCTTTCACATTATGCAATT
>CAYHDA010000239.1:0-6801 GCA_964355145.1 uncultured Mariniphaga sp. | reverse complement strand
ATTGTTTACATCAAAGCTACTAAGGTTTATTGAAAAAAATAAGGTTTTTCAATAATATAAATTTTTTAAAAATTCAATTCTTTTAATTCGTTACTTTTGAGACAGGCTCTTAAAGCAAATTACAATACTTTATGCCTTCTATAACAATGAATTGTAATTACGATAACTTTATGAAAATTAATTATCTATCGAAAACGGATAAATAAATAAGGCAATAATGAAAACAGTTTCTTATTACTTAATGTCAATAGCAATTTCGTTGGGAATACTTGTGTTTTTACGAAGTGCCTATGCTTTAATTGATTCGTTCATCCACTTCAGCAATCCATTTAAAGCTGATTTCTGGGACTTTTATCTTGAATCATTCAGCAATTTTGGACTCTATTTTTCAATCATTGGGTTGACGGTGTTTTTTGCGGTAATTATTCTATCGAATAAACTAAGAAAAAGATCATTGGTTCGCTAGCTGGCGGAGAACACTTAATAATTGACCATTAATTAATTCCGTGTTTGCACGGACTAATTGCATTTATCAATCAAAACGATAGCCTGCACCGAAATTCCCTCTTCACGTCCTTCGAAACCGAGTTTTTCGGTGGTCGTCGCCTTAATGTTAATCGCGTCGGCATCTACTTTAAGCACCTGAGCAATAGTTGATTCCATTAGCGGGATGTAATCTTTGAGTTTAGGCTGCTGCGCCGATATCGTTACATCGAGATTCACGAGTTTGAATCCTTTTTCGTTTACACGGCGGTAGGTTTCAGCCAGTAAAATCTTGCTGTCGATGTTTTTGAATTCCGACGAAGTATCGGGGAAATGGAACCCGATATCCCTAAGTTTTGCTGCTCCGAGAAGGGCATCGCAAATGGCATGAAGCAAAACATCGCCATCAGAGTGAGCCACCAGTCCTTTGTGATGGGGAATCAGAATACCACCAAGCCAAAGGGTCTCTCCCTCGGCCAACCGATGAACATCATAACCTAATCCGATCCGATAACTCATTGTAATTAAGTTTTGTAATTATTTGCTGCTTATTTTAATACACTTTCCTGCAAAGATAACGTAACTAAATTGCTAATCAAAAAAAGCGACGGGCAGCTTAATTCCGGCATTAACGTTCTAATGGGTCAGAATCAACTGACCGGTTTTTATGGCAGCTGACCCGTCGGTTGCTGTAATCCGAACCTTGAAATGATAAATTCCGGCGACTGGTTTGTGATTATTAACACCAGTATTCCACCTGATTGGCAATGTAGTAAACCCGCTTGATCCGGAATCTGTCCTGATCTGATCGACAAGTACGCCTTGTTGAGTAAAGATCTCAATCTGAACGGTCATCTTCTCTCCAAAACGGTTGTGCTCGACGACGATATCTGTAAATTCGCGGGCCGGATTAGGAAAGGCAGTTAATTCCCGGATGACAATTTGTGATTTTACCTGGAAATTTATTGCAACCTCTGTTGCATTATTGGCCAGATCCCAGACTTTAAATTTCAGGGTGTGCGTCCCATCAGTGAAATCGGATAGCTGAAAAAGGACTTTCCCATTTTTGTAGGCGTCTTTCCCGGATTGAAAGTAATCGTTGAGCATCATCATTTTGCCGGTCCCGTTGTCCGGAATCACCGTAATATCATGTCCAATACCTGCGCCTGAAGTGTTGATTCCCGATTCGTCTTCAACATAAGCGATCAGCAACGGGGCTTTTGAAACCTGATCGCCACTCTTGAAATTTTCAGTGTCGAGGTATAGCCTGACTGTCGGTCCGGTGACATCGCCGGACACCGTATTCGGACTTCCACCTAGCAGGAAATTGTTAAAGCTGCCTGATGCATCGCTGCCGGTATCGCTTGAATAGTACCTGATCATTCCATTGCCAACCTTGCTGCTAATCTCTTTCGGTATTTTAAATGAATAGGCAAACTCCCCGTTTTTTACGGTGACAATTCCTTTAAAGAGAACCGAGTTTTGTACGGTATAGGTGAATGGCGACTGACCGTTATTTCCGAGCGTACTGGCTATTGCTGACTTGTCATAAATTGCAGGGAAGAGCAATCCGTTGTATCCGGTTAATTTATCCCCTTTTGTATCGCGGATTTCTCCCCATACAGAAACAAGGGAGAGCGGTTTAAGGGTATCTGTCAATTGTTCAGCTGGCTGATTGTTGATTTCCAATGTTTTAACGCTATGTTTTGGGTAGCTGATCTGAAGAGCGGGATCGCCCAGCAAGGCAAATTTTAAGGCGTTTACACTTCCTCCGGATTCCATTTTGGCAAGGCGGATGATGTCTCCCATTCGAAGTTTATTGCCATCTTTATCTGCCTCAAAGGCATATTTGAAGAAACTTTTATTGATCTCAAAGTTAGAGGATGAATAGACCAGCCGGGTAGTCGAAAAAAGGGCAACTCCGCCTCCAACCCTATTAAAAAGAACATGTTCGCCAGCCGACTGCTTATTTTTCAGATCCCATCTGCTAAATTCGCACGTGGCGGTAACGAATACCGGCATTTTATCCACATTACTCCAACTGTCTATGTCGTTGATTGTCAGTATTTTTTCGTGAGCCAGCCCCTCCTCGTTGGCATGGCCGACATAATTTACGATCAGTGCTCCCGCTTTTATCCGGTTGTTAAGCGCGCTATTGACTCCCGGATAACGCTTATCCGGTATCGACTCCTCTTTAAAAGCATCAAGATAAATTTTATCAGTATAAAATGACGGATAATTTGTATTTACAAAATTAGAAAGCTGCTCTGAATCTGCAACATGGATATTATTATCCTCGTCGTCTCCAATAAAACAAACGATATTTCGCCATTCACCAAAGGTTGAAACGGCACTGTAATGAAGCGTTTTATCGACAGCAGCCTTTGCCTCGGCAGCACTGACACATGGAATCCTGCCAATTCCAATATCAACAATTCCTTTTTGACCGCCTTCATCGTCTCCAAGCAATCCGAAATAGTCGTCGGAAACAAAGGAGGCAGCCGGATTTATTGAGCCTTCTGATTGCCATGTTGGAATATAACAGGGGTTATCCACCGAGTTCGGATGGACATTATCATACGTTCCTTTTCCAAATAGCAAGAGATATTTTAGCTTAGATGCATTGTTGTTCAGTGATTTACGATAGAGCAGACGTATGAAATTACGGATAGCTGTTACATCGGCAATGCCTCCGGAAAACTCGTTGAAGATCTGCGAACTATTAATGACGTTCACCTCCAAACCTTCATTTTGCCGATGAAAGGCCGCAAGACGTTCGGCTTCAGGCTGGAATCCGGCGTAAGTAACGATCACCATATCGGGCGTTGAGAGGCCATGAAGATTCTGATGGTTGATTTCTTCAACTTTTTCTATTCCGGGGAAATCGGACAATGGATTAAAGGCGGCAAATTGGCGAAGCGAATCAGTCAATACTTTAAAAGAAAGGGTGCTTAAAGCTGTTGAGGTTGGAATTTCAATTGGTTTTAAAGGATTTGTGATCTCCCATATTTTAAGACCGCTAATCGCATTGCCAACTCTGAATTCAGTAATTTTTCCCGATTCTGCCGAGCGGCTGTCGCGAAAAAGGAGCTGCCCGCTCTGCATCTTTAGCTGGCAACGGGTCTGAACCCTGATGAAATCAAGCCAGCACATCCCATTGGCCGTGGCGTTATATTTGAACGATATGCTGATATCATCGCCATTGATTGTCTTTGAGATGGCACGCTGCTCAAGGTCTGCAAAATCTGCCTCAGCGAAGTTGGAGTACGGGGCAAAGCTGAGCGTTTCGGTCGTTGCATTATTGACCGATAAGGTTAAGTTTGAAGCAGATTCACATCTTGCAGCTGTGGCAAATGCTAACTTAACAGGCTCATTAATAACGTGATCTGTAAATTTAAATGTCTGGTTAAATGGAATGCCAGAGGTCAGGAGCGCTGAGAACCAGCGACTTCCTGTTTCGAGAAGATTATATTTCTCCTCCTCATAAAAGCCATAATTATCGAATTCGTTTACGACAGTTTCCGGGTTTTCGGACAGGATTTGTGCCGTTGGTACAGGTTGAACTGTTCCCGTGGTTTCGGTAAGGTAAAGGAATGTTCGTCCTTGTGCAAAGGGATTAATATGATGGATAAAGGACTGTGATCCGCGATCCAATTCCCAGGTTACGCTTCCGGGTATATAAATCATGTAACAATCGTTCTGCTGTTTGTCTTTCGTCTGCCAGGTCCGGAAGGGCGTAAGATCATCCGGAGAAGGAATATTATTCATCTGAGGAAGCGGTCCCGGAGGGAAACCAAAAAATTTTACTTTTTGAGGTGACGCAAACCCCATCGATATTAGCGCACTAAAAGTGATTTGATGGAGCCCTGTCTGACTGGTTTGCGCTTTTATCCATCTGCCCGACGAAAGAACCGAATTAACGACCGGTGAGGATTTTAAGTTGAAAGCGAACATAATTTGACCCGTAAGCAGAATTAGAAAAATAAGCAGCCGGTTCATATTATCTGTTCTCATTAAAAAATGTCAATCAATATTACTGCTCTTAAATCAAATCACAAAATTAAACATCATAATTTCGATATTTTCCAATATATTTGTAACGTTTTATTACTTAACAAAGGAATCTTGTAAATCAGGCTGGCTGCCGGATTAAAAGATTTGATTTATAATTATATTTGTACTTTAAATTTAAAGTGAATTTAAACGACATCGCAATATGAAGCTTAAAGTTTTTATCTATCTGTTTATAAGTTTGCTGATTATATCCTCGTGTAGTTTAATTAAAGGGAAGAAAAAGAATGCTTCATCGACAACCGGGTGGGCTTACAACGACCCTAAAAACGGAGGTTTTGAATACCGTTCCGGATATTCGCAGAGTGCAGGTCCCGGATTGGTATATATTCAGGGTGGTACATTTGCAATGGGACGCGTAGAGCAGGATGTAATGTTTGACGGGAATAATATTCCCCGCAGAGTTACAGTGGCTTCATTTTATATGGACGAGACGGAAGTTCGCAATATCGACTGGCGGGAATATCTTTACTGGCTGAAGCGTGTGTTCCCAAATGACATCGAAGTAAACAAAGCTGCTGTGCCGGACACCTTGGTGTGGCGCAGTGAACTATCTTATAATGAGCCTTATCTGGAGAATTATCTACGTCATGCTGCCTATTCCGAGTATCCGGTAGTAGGGGTTAGTTGGGTACAGGCTGATAAATTTTGCAAATGGAGAACCGACAGAGCCAATGAAGGAATCCTTATTGACAAACAAAAATTAGATCCTGATCTGGCTCAGACCGGTGATAAGGTTTTTACATCTGATGGTTATCTCAATGGAGTTTATGATGGTGTTGAAGGGAAACGTCCGATTAAAAATATGAGTAAAGATGGAGGAAACCGCAGGGTAACGATTTCTGATGGTATTCTGATGCCTCGTTACAGACTTCCGACTGAAGCCGAATGGGAATATGCTGCCCTTGGATTAGTTGGAAATACTGAAGAAGAGGTTGTTCTTGAGCGCCGTATTTATCCTTGGAACGGTAACCAGATCCGCAACAGCGATAAGAAAAACAGGGGTGTTATGATGGCCAATAATGTAAGGGGACGAGGTGACTATATGGGTGTTGCCGGTTTTCTGAATGATGGTTTTGAAATAACGGCTCCGGTAACGTCTTTTCAACCCAATAATTATGGGCTGTATTGCATGGCAGGAAATGTCAATGAATGGGTTCAGGATGTGTATCGCCCTAATTCATCAATGGCAGTGAACGAATTCCAGCCACTGAGAGGTAATGTTTATACCAATTTCCGCCGCGGTAGTGATGGCAAAATGATTAAAAATAAATACGGAGAGTTAGTAAAGGATACCCTAGCCAATTATACAAATTTCAAAGATGGTGATGCTCAGTCTACTATCTCCGACTCTGATGACTGGAAAAGTAATTCAGACTCATTGTCAACTGGTCTGATGTACGCTTCGGGAGCCGGTAACTCAATGATGTCCAGGATTTCAGATCACAGCCGCGTTTACAAGGGCGGAAGCTGGAGAGACCGTACTTATTGGCTGGGACCCGGAACCCGCAGGTTCATGGAGGAATCGAAATCGGGCAATGATCTGGGTTTCAGATGTGCCATGACCCATCTTGGCGATTCGAATGCAGAATAGGAATTAAAACCTGAAAATATATTAAAAACCTCATTTGAAAAATGGGGTTTTTTAATTAAAACCAAGTCTATGTCAATCAGTGAATTATATGAGATTTTTGTAAAACATCCTGTTATATCGACCGATAGCAGACACGTTGCAAAGAACGCTCTTTTTTTCGCCTTGAAGGGTGATAATTTCAACGGAAATGTTTACGCAGCTTCCGCTATAAAAGATGGCGCTGCCTATGCCATAATCGATGAGGCTGAATATAAAATCAGTGACCGCTATATCCTTGTGGATGATGTTTTGACTGCCCTTCAGGAATTGGCCCGCCACCACCGGCTTCAGCTTGGAATCCCAATTGTCGCCATCACCGGCACAAACGGAAAGACCACTACAAAGGAGTTGGTAAATGCAGTTTTGTCGAAAAAATTCAAGGTTGATTATACCAAAGGAAATCTGAATAATCATATCGGCGTTCCGCTTACCTTATTGTCGATGAGTAGTTCAACTCAGATCGGTATAGTTGAGATGGGAGCTAATCATCCCGGTGAAATTGCCGCCTTATGCGAAATCGCATTACCCGATTTTGGGTTGATTACCAATGTCGGGAAAGCGCATCTGGAAGGATTCGGCTCCTTTGAGGGTGTTAAAAAAACCAAGGCCGAACT
>CAYHDA010000238.1:0-6820 GCA_964355145.1 uncultured Mariniphaga sp. | reverse complement strand
GCAGAGCACCGCAACGTAATATTCAACATTCACTAATGAAACACCCATGATTGTGTGCTTCGCAAACACGAATGAAGATATCCCAGGCAGGCTATCAGGCAATTAAAAAACAAATTATCTTCTGATGAATAGGATTCAAATAAATTGATCGAAAAATAATACGATATTATTTTATTTCTACAACTTAGTACTTCTCAAATTGACAATTTCTGAAAATAAATATAATGAGCCATAACCATCATCACCATCATTCCGGGAATGGAAAGAACCTGGTTATTTCAATTATTCTCAATATTGCTATTACTATTGCACAAATAATTGGAGGCTTAATATCGGGAAGTATAGCGCTTCTTTCCGATGCTGCTCATAATTTCAGCGATGTTCTTGCACTTTTATTCAGTTATATCGCAGCCAGACTCTCGGGACGCAAGAGAACGCTGAAACAAACATTCGGATATAAACGTGCAGGAATTTTTGCTGCATTTATAAATGCTGCATCTTTGATGATTGTTGCTACGGTACTGATTCATGAGGCCGTTGATCGGTTGATGAACCCACAGCCGATCGAAGGCAATATTGTCATATACCTGGCTGCTCTGGGCATATTCTTTAACGGATTCAGTGCCCTTCTCGTAAAAAAGGGGGCTGAGTCAGATATCAATATGCGTTCGGCTTATTTACACCTCTTTACCGATATGCTTACTTCGGTCGCAGTTTTCATCGGTGGTTTTGCAATCAGTTACCTAGGCTGGTACTGGGTAGATGGAGTTCTGACGATCATAATCTCTCTCTACTTGATTTATAGCAGCTGGGGAATTTTCCATTCGGCGGTACGAATTTTTATGCAATTTACACCTTCGCAGATCAATATTGAGGAAATTGCCGATGAAATTGGTAAAATTCAAGGAGTTAAGAATATTCATCATGTGCATGTATGGAATCTTGATGATCAGGAAATGATGTTTGAAGCCCACCTCGATCTCGAAGAGGATTTTAATATTTCGCAGTTTGAAATTATTTTGGAAAAGATCGATATCGTCCTTGATCTTTTTGATATTCACCATTTTAATATTCAGCCTGAATGGGAAAGGGATGACGAGAAAACATTAATTAATAATCTGGATCATTGATGCCGGACTATGATTTTGTTTCTCTTTAAACGTTTTCAAAGCACAAAAAAGCTCCTTCCGATATTGCAGTATTGACCCTGAAAGTCAAAACCGGAACCATATACCTATTAATAGCTAGCTTATATACTCCATTTGAGGTATTGATTATTTAGGTTTATCCCGTCATTTTTGCAGAAGATAAACTCTTTGTCGATGATGAAGACATTTATGCCAGAAACACCGAAGTGACCCATATACGAAAGAAAATGGGGTTACTTGCCCAAAGACCATGTTCGCTGCCAATGTCTATTATTGATAATGTTATTTACGGTCCGCGTCTTCATGGGGTGAGAGGCAAACGTAAATTATATGAGATTGCCCGTCATCAACTGGTCGCTGTTGGCTTGTGGGATGAGGTTAAAGACCGGCTGAAATCGCCTGCTTCGAAACTTTCTATCGGACAGCAGCAACGATTGTGCCTTGCGCGTGGATTAGCAGTGGAACCTGAATTGATTCTGGGAGACGAAGCCACTTCTGCTCTTGATCCCATATCGTCAAAAAAAATTGAAGAGCTCTTCGTGTCAATCAAAGATAAATATACCATTGTTCTTGTGACTCATACTTTGAGACAAGCCAAACGAATAGCCGATTATGTGGCATTTATGTACATGGGGGAATTAATTGAGTTTGGTACTGCTGATCAGGTATTTAATTACCCCCGGCATCAGCTCACCAAAGAATACATCACCGGCGGATTTAGTTAGATAATTCATGGCATTATACATTTTTTGAGCCTCATGATATTCCGGGGCTAATCAAGCTGATGGGTGGTGCCGGGTAATGATGATTGTGGTACAACAACGGCTTGTCTTTTATTTGTATTATTGAGGGATAAAAAATAGTATTATTTGACAATTACTTTGTATCTTTGGATTGCGGGTTTTCTTTGTTGATATTAAGAATCAACCAGGCTGGCGAAATAACATAAACATACGGGCAATTATAAAATATTGTCAACATATTTTATATATTTGTAACAAATAAAATAACATAAAAATGAGCACCAGAAGTCTATATGATAAAGTAATGACGATCTTCGGCACATTGATGATCTTTTTTTACTTTGGATTAGCTTATATTCTTTTTTTTACATCTCTTTTCAGTCATGTTGATATTGCCTTCAGAGGAATTTTTGCCCTCCCTCTTTTTCTTTACGGAATGTACAGGATCGTGATTTCTTACCAAAAGATTAAAGAAAACTTTTTTGAAAGTGAGGATGATTAAAGTCTTTTTTAGTGGAATAATATGATTTTGGAGCTTATTTAAAGTCAGTCTAAATTTTAAAAGTTAATTGTACTGTTCTTAAGTGAGATTAAAGGAATTCGCCCAAAAATAAAATTGAGAATTTTACAATTTATTGCCCTATAACAAATTTGATTTATTATTATTGCACCGAAATTTTAAACGAGTCTAATTACAATTTGTGAAAAGGTTTCCTACATATAGGGATTTGAAGTCAAATGGTTTGGTAATCAGTTGTGTGATTGCTGTGTTATTGCTTGGTATTCAGTGTATCAATCGCAAACCTGGTGAAATTACCGAAACACCTACCAGAGGCAAAATCCGCATTGCAGTCGATGAATCCTTTCGTCCCATTATTGAGGCTGAAATTGCCACTTTTACCTCCCTTTACAATTATGCTCATATTACTCCTGTTTATCTTTCGGAAACTGATTTAATTACTGCCTTCCTGAAAGATTCTGTGAAAGTAGCTGTTACAGCCTGGGAGCCATCAGATCAGCAAAAAGTGCTTCTTCAAAATACACAGACAATTGTCAGAAAGACAGTAATTGCGTATGATGCCATTGCATTTGTGCTCAACAAGGAGAATAAGGATTCACTTTTTACTTATCAAAACATAAATGATTTGTTCACGGGTAAATTCACTGATTGGAGCGAAATCAATCCTGTTTCTAAATTGGGAAAGATAATTGCAGTTTTCGACAGTGAAAAATCTGCCAATATCCGCTATTTCAAAGATGAGTTTCATTTGGGAAGTCAGCTACCCGCCAATTTTTATTCTGTAAAAAGCAACGATGACGTAATTAATTATGTGACTACGAATAAGAGTGCCATTGGAATGGTTAGCGTTAACTGGATTTGTGACAGAAATGATTCCGTGAGTCGTGTTTTTTCTGACAAAATTAAAATTGCGGCTATATCACACCGTGTTTTGGATCCAGGCTCTTATTTTCTTCCTGTGCAGGGATCAATTTATGATAAAAGTTATCCTTTTACCAGAACGATTAATTGTGTTTCCAGAGAAAGTTTTTCGGGACTTGGTTCTGGTTTTATTTCGTGGTGCGCCGCTGAACAGGGACAGCGTATTATCCTGAAATCCGGTCTGGTGCCGGCAACAATGCCTATTCGCTTGATACAGATCAAAAAGTAACATTAATATATTGTAAAAATGATAACTCTTTTTATTAGAAAGACTTCTTTAATTTTGGCACTGGTTATGTTTTTCGGTGTTGCCGTATTGAAGTCTCAGACATTGGATGAAGCGATCACTGCTACAAACAATGAGCAGTACGACAAGGCAGATCAGATTCTGCAAAATCTTGGAAAGAGTGCTCCAAGCAGCAAAGTCTTTTACAGGCTTGGTGAGAATACTTTATTGAACTTCTTTTCTGATTCGATTTCCAACTCATTAAAGGTAATTACTGTTGAAGCGAAACAGCAATTTGACAAAGGTATTACACTGAATCCGAATGATCCGCTTAATTATGTTGGTCTTGCAAAAGTAGCCTCTTACCTCGGTGATCAGAATACGGCTACGCAAATGAGATTAAAAGCAAAAAGCTTTCTGCTCCCCTACAAAAAGGTGGCAAAGATTCCTAATCCTGTTGAATATGCCTACATTCTGGCCAAATTGGCAGAGTCATATATCGTATTTGATCATGTTGATACAACATCAGCTATGCCGTATATTCGCGAGGCTTTGACTATTGACCCTAAAAACAGTGAGATTTATATTATTGCAGGGGATATCTACCTTTTGGTAAACAATGGCTCTCTCGCGATAAGAAATTACAATAAAGCTCAGGAGCTTGACCTTAAATCTCCTATTGCAAATATGAAAATTGGGAGTATATATTTCAAAGGACGCAATCTGATGGCAGCCATTCCCTATTATGAACAAGCAATTACTTTAGATAAAAATTACGCTCCGGCCTATCGCGAATTGGGACAGCTTTATTCATTGGCAGGGCGGTTTAAAGAATCAAAAGATTATTTTGAAACCTATCTGAGGTTGACCAACCAAAATATTCCTGCTAAGATCCGCTACGTAAATGCTCTTTTTTATTCAAAAAACTACGCAGAGGTAATTAAAAATGTAGAAGATATTTTCGCTGTAGATAAATCAAGAACCTATTTGAACCGCATTGCAGGATATTCTTCCTACGAACAAGGTAATTATACTCAGGCTCAAGCTTATATGGATCGTCTTCTGGCCGATCTTCCGGCTGACAGAATTCTTAAAAAAGATTATGTCTATTATGCCCGCATCATGAATAAGAAAAATCAGAATTACACTAAAATGTTGGCGGAGATCGATAAGGCTAATGCTGAGCTTGCAAGGGAGAGAGAAAAAATTGAAACACTCAAAGGACCTGCTAAAGATAAAGAAAAATTGAATGAAGCACCATTGGTTTCCAAAGTGAATGAGTTACAAACAGCTATAAGTGCAACTGAAAAAGAACTTTTAAAAGCTTATGAAGCTTATGAAAAGGCAATTACCTTTGGCGAAGAAGACGTTAATCTGATACATGAAAAGGCGAACACCTATTACATGAACAAGCAATATTCTGATGCTGCAGCGACTTGGAAACGCGAAATCGCAAAGGGAAGAAATTCCGATGAAAATTACCTTCAGATCGGAAAAGCATATTATCAGGCGAAGGATTTTGATAAAGCGGAGGAAGTTTTCAATGAGATGATCATTAAATTTCCTGATTATCTCCCTGCTTTCCTTTGGAGCGCAAACAATGCTTCTGCCAAAGATCCTGATTCGAAACTGGGACTAGCCAAGCAGAAATTTTCTGATTTGCTGACAAAAGCATCTGTTGATTCCGTCAAGAATTCGAATGAGATTTTCGATGCTCTGCGTTTTCTTGGTTATAACGCACTGCAGTCCGACAGCTATGAGGCAGCCAAAGCTTATTATAACCGTATGGCTAATCTTGATCCTAAGAACAAGGATATGGTAATGAAAGCCTATAGTTCAATAGTTACCCTTTATATGACTCAGGCTGAATACGGCAAGGCGAATGAATTCAACAATAAAATTCTTGCTTTGGATCCGGGTAATGCCCAGGCCAAGTCTTCCAATCAATACATTGCAGCCCTTCAGGCAAATTTAAAGTCAAAACCAAAAGTTCATCCGAATGAAATAACCGGGATTATCAAAGATGATTCGGGGCAACCAATATCAAGCGCTTCGGTGAGGGTAAAAGATACGGCGGCTGAAGCCTGGACAAATGCCAAAGGCGAATACAAATTTACAATGCCTGAAGCCTCCTCAATTTTGGTTGTCAGTGCAAAGGGCTTCAAAACAATTGAAATTCCTGTTACAAAGAGCAGGGTTTATAGTGCCACGCTTGGCAAATAATTAAATTGGAATCATTAAAAAAAAATAGAGATTCAAAAAAAAAAGTTTTATTTAACCACGAAAACAATTAAAAAAATGATTAAAAATTCAAATTCATTCAACAAAGTGTTTAAGTCACTTTTTGCAACAGGTTCTATCCTAATTGCATTTTTAGTAGCCTATTACCTTTATGCAAATGTTATGGGTAGCCCTGTTAACTTTGAAGGTGGAAATCCCCAAGGTCATCCACTTCCCGGCAATTATATGGGTATTATTTACAAGGGAGGTCAAATCGTTCCAATCCTGATGACCTGCGTACTAACGCTTTTAATTTTCATCCTTGAAAGATTTATCACATTGAACAAAGTCAAAGGAAAAAACTCTTTGGACTCTTTCGTTGCTGATATTCAGGCTTTAACTGCGAAAGATAAAGTTGAGGATGCGATTAAAGTTTGTGATGTTCAACAAGGTTCTTTGGCAAATGTTGTTAAAGCAGGTTTACTTCGTTACAGGGATCTTGAGAACGACAAAACTTTGGAAAAAGATCAGAAGATTACTTCTATGAAACAAGCGTTGGAAGAAGCATCAGCTTTGGAATTGCCTATGTTATCGAAAAACATGGTTATCCTCTCTACACTTGCTTCGATCTCCGTTTTGATTGGTCTTATTGGAACCGTTCTTGGTATGATTCGCGCTTTCGCCGCACTTGCTCAAGCTGGTGCTCCTGATGCTCTTGCATTGGCAACAGGTATCTCTGAAGCGTTGATCAATACTGCCTTCGGTATCACAGGCTCAACAGTGGCGATTATTTTCTACAACTATTTCTCATCAAAAATTGATGGTTTTACCTTCAAAATTGATGAGGCCGGCTTTAGCCTTACTCAGACATTTGCAGCATCCCTCAGAAAATAAAAAGTCTGGGTTTAATTCTTTTGGTTTATTTAAAAATTAAAATTATCGCATGCCAAAGATTAAATTACCTACCAAAACGCCACACATCGACATGACTCCGATGGTGGATTTGTTTGCGTTGCTGCTGACCTTCTTTATGCTGACAGCA
>CAYHDA010000237.1:0-6846 GCA_964355145.1 uncultured Mariniphaga sp. | reverse complement strand
CACTGGTGGGATACCTTGATTTTTCTATCGATTGAAGAATATGCAGATACCGTTTTATTTTAGCCTGATACGACATAATACAACTGATTTACTGATGATTAAAAAAGTCTGCAATTTTATCCCACCGGTTTCTGAACCTGGTGATGTCCATTCCGATGGTATCTCCCATTTGTCCCCCCACAAAATACCACTCTCCTTCTCCTCCAATTCCGGTAGCGTCATAAATCAGATCACCCTCCAGCTCATAAATCATCATTTCATAAGTACCATCAGCCCTGGCATCACGAAGTCTGTTGTTAATCAATACTGGAAAGTCCGGAGTTTCAATCATCATAAAAACGGTATGAGCCGGTTGCTGGTGCTGAAAGGTAAAAATAAGCAACTGTGGATTGAAATCAACCCTGAGATCTGGAATATTAAATAAACAGGCAGTTTCGATTCTGTAGGGAGACTTTCGCTTGTCAGGATAATATTTCACAGGCGCAAGGAGATAAACATGCAGTTCGGTGCCGGATGAATTGCTGATGATAAAATCATTCAAACCCGTTCCACCCGAACGAATAGTAAGATTGTGAATCTTCAGTTTTTCAGCTGTCAGGCTAATTGTATTTTCCATCTTAATGGTGTTATGTTTTAAATTAAAGGTCTGTTAAACAAGCCGGCTAATGGTTTTCAGATATTGTTGAACTATCTTTTTAACTTCCGCATAGTTCTCCGATCTTTCATTCGAACCAGACTTTAAATACAACTTTCGGTTGACTTCCAGCATAATCGACTGCACCTGTTTATTCTTTTTGTAATACTCAACCGGAACAATAGTACCACTATAGGGCCAGTCGATGCCTACTGTGAATCCTTTTTTTTGGAAGAATTCAGCTGATGTATCAATCAGAATTGGTGATGTATGAAATGAGTCCGTGCCGATATTAAAATCAGGTCTGTTTGGCTTTGAATTTAAATCCCGGACAAATGGCATATCTGAAAAAGAGTGGCAGTCAATAATAGTTGCTTTTGAAAATGTATTAAGCTGATTTTTGACCGCCTCACTTAACCGGATGTGGTGTGGCCGGTAATATTGAGACAATACCTTTTCTTTCAGAACAGGTGTGACGATACGAAGAAGTTCACCTTCATCAGTTCTCTCATATAAAACACCCATCCCTGATCTGGCCATCTCTTCCTGTTCATCATCTGCAAATCGTTCGGGGTCACAGTAGATTCTCGAAAATTCTGCCACAACCATTATAGCTGATGCAGAATTAAAAAGATCATCCGTGTACCAGTCAGTTAATTTCAAAATCTCCTTATCGATGGAGGATTCATTCAAAACATAACCTTCCCTGTCTGGTATTTCAGTGGAAGAGTGAGGGATATGCAAAATTAGTTGACTCATGAACAGGAAATTAGGTTGAGTGTGAAAATACGTATAATTTTAAATAAACCAGGTCTCCGTCATTTACTGCATCAGTATGCACATCTCTCAACTTTTCTCTATGATTTGTTTTGATGCCAGATATTCAAGACATGAATCACGGTATTTCGAAGCAAAAGCACGCGCTTCCACCTCAAACGGATTGTCCCGGTAACCCATTGTTTTTGTAAACGAATCATATTCTTTATAACGCTTATCTGTTTTAGATTGAACATAATGCATCACCTCGTGAAGACATGTGTCGATCAGGTCTGGAATCTCGGGATTACTTCCCAGGTATATGATAACCTTACCGTTAAATACTCCTCCAAATCGCTTGTGCCTGTAATAATAGATCTTAAAGGTGGGATAAGTCTTGATTTTTTTTTCAACCAGAAAGAATCCGGTAAATTGAATTGCCTCAGCGACTAATCTGGTATTTGGAACTTTCCTTTTCCATTTGGCAGGAAAGAATACGCTGCTGCTGCCAGAGAGACTGGTAATTATAGCGTCAAAGAGGTAATAAAGGCACAAAAAAGTGAAGATGCAAAGAATTACAAAAAGTATTTTTAGTCCCATATTTGATTGATAATTGAAGATTATTAACTGACAATTAATTAATTGCGGCAAAATCCCAGTGCTTTTTTTGTAAATAGTTCCAGATCCCTTTCAGCAATACGGTACAGTACCCCTAAAGGACTGGATACATCTTCAAATAATTGGTGTACATGATATTTTTCCTTCAGATGAACAATTTGTGCAGGGGTGATAAAGGAATACCTGTCCAGAAAATCAACAGCCTCGGCATCTGTAAATTCAGGAAAATTATTGTTAAAGATTGCCAGTAAGGTGCTCCCTGGTGGTGCCACGATCTCCGAAATCATATGAAACCTGCGATGCAGGGCCGGATCAAATCCTTGGTTGCTAAAACTGAAATTGCTGCAGCAGATCAGGATTCCTCTGAATTTATCCAGACTCATCAATAAGAGCGAGATAACATTGTTGTTCATTTGCTCTACAGCACTCCCTGATTTTGAATGTCTCTGGTAAAGGAGCGATTCAGCTTCATCAAACACAATCAGCGGAGCCACCTCATAGTGTTGATAGGCAAGTTCAGCTTCACGGAAAAGTTGTATCAGATTCTTCTCACTCTCGCCTACAAAACACGACAAAATCTGAGCAATATTGGCGCTAAGAACCGCCCGTCCTGTCTTTTTTGCCAGATGGTACAGGAAGGCCGTTTTTCCCACACCGGGCTGTCCGGTAAGCAGGATCGTAAGTCTTGGAACTTTCAACCTGATTCGCTCATAGTTTTCAGGATCTGTCATGTTTTCAATCATCGTTAAATCAGCATTTTCGTGAAGATAATGCTGATCTTTAATATCCTGATGATTGATAACCGAAAACATCTTTGGGTAGAACGATCTTTTAACAGTTTCAAATTCAGAACAGAATCCGTCGATGCTTTTTTGCGTAAGCTTTAGCCTTTTTGAAATAAAAGCATCCGCTTCAAAACACAGATATTCCTCTTTGATCAGATCGCTTTTCCCGGTCATAAATTCTCTTTCCATTGAAACCATTTGGAAACGACTCTCTCCCAGAATCTTGGCTGTCTTTTCAAGATCAACAGTACTGCCATTGATAAGGTGTTCTCTTACAGCTAAACACAGGATAACTTCATTTATTTTGGACAGATTTTGTTGATGCAGCCACTTTATCTCCCTGACCATCGAAAATTCATCGATGATATTTAATAAAGCATCGAAAACCTCCCCGCTCGGAATATCATGTAGATTTGAAACCAGCGCATCAAAATCTTTCAAAAAACCTTCAAAAGAATCTGTTTTCGTGCCAGTGATCAATTCCCGCTGGTAATGAAGAATACCGGTCAGACAACCCTGCGACAAACTGTACTCCCTTTCATTATCACGAAAACCCGAATCAGCCACCACAATAAGGTGCCTCCTGATCAGATACTGGATGGATGCATTGAGCGCTACACAGCCCTCAAGTGTAACATGGAAATACTTAACTATCTGACTTAATAATATATTCGAATTATTTGTGATTTTCTTCTCGATAAAGAAACATAGAACTATCAGGTCATAGGTTCTTTTCAGATCAAAAAACTTTTTAACCAGCCTGATCTTTTGGTTTTCGTTTTCGGAATAGAGCTGAAAATTGAACCTGTGTATCAAAAACGATTCCTGAAGTTCTTCAATTGACAGGCAAAGCTGCGATGCCCTTTTATTTTTATTCCTCAGTACGGTTGCTCTTCGCATAATTAATCCAGATTAGGTTGAATTTGTCCTTACATCTGCAAATCAAGAATATTACCTTCTTCCAGCTAACATAATCGGTTTGAATTATTGCAAAGTAACTGCTCTTTCACGAACCCTCAGGCGGATTTTCAAGCTTGAATTTTATTAATTGAAAATTACTTAAATGTGCTCCGGCTAGGGATTTAAAAAATTGGCAGGGGTTAAATTGTAATGAGCCATCCTTTCATCTATTTTTAACAGTGTACGATCAAATAAGATCCTGTTCAGATCAGCATTATTCCCAATTTGAAAATGGCTTACAAATTCTTTGGGGAGCATTTTTTCAATTTGATTGTTAATTGGTCGGCGGTAGGTGGCAAAACTGTTTGTATCCCGCATAAATGTTTTAACAGGGTCATTTTCCCTGTTGTCTGCATAGTGGTTGTACAACCTTTTCATGATATTCAGATGGTCTTCCTTATTCTGAAGATGAAGAAAACTGATTCCGTTCGAAAATCTTAAGAGAGAGATATAAAATACCAGCCGGGCGGCGTCAAGTGCCAGTTTTTTATTACCCAGATCGGGGAAAAATATTCCGTATGAATTTAGCTCTAATCGTAAAGGCTGAACCGGAGCGATTTCTTCTGGATCAATAATAAATTGCTTTCTGATACTGCTAAAAATATGGAGACATTGTGAAAGGATGCTTCTGTCTATTCCTGCTTCTTTAAGTCCGTTACTGCAGACTTTGCAAATATTGGCTGACTGTAACTTAAAAATAATCTGTTTTTTATCTCCACAAAAATCGTTAACACACCCTTTGGGTTGAACATGGATATATGGAGTATCCAGATTATCTATATCCAGTTTCATCAGTGTCTGGATCAGATTTTCTACAATTGAATAGGCAATCGGATACTCTGCAGTAACATCTGTAAATAATTCCCACTGACCGGTATGAATGTAAGCATTGTTTTTGCTGTCAAAAGCACTAAACCAATTTTCCAGATTAGGAGTTTCAGTTAATAAAACAACAAAGTCTTCCGTTTGTATATTTTTTTCATTCCGGAACTCAACTGCTGTTTTAAAAAATTGAGCGTGACGGCTGTTTAATGGAACATCATTTCGTTGCCCAGCTTTGTTAACACAAACAAATTCAACAGGCCCGTTTATATTTTGCAGGATAGCAGCCGTTTTTTCTGCCAGTTCATAGGCGCAATTTTCTGTTCTGATGATAAATACCTTCATAGATCGTAGGTTTAATACTGGAATTAGTGCAGATTTATGGCTGTCCTTCTTTTAATTTCACGATTTGAACCCCTAAATTACTATTTTTTTCAATTCAAATTACGATACTATGATTATTATGTTTATGCTTGACCAGTCACTTTGAAGCGTTGCACACTTTTTGAATATTCTGGACTATACAGGTTCTTCGTCCCTTTTGGGGACGGTCATCTATGTTGAGAGAGTATACTCGCCTAAAAAGTTCGAAAACATAATTTCAAAATCAAATTTTAGTCGGTATAAGATATTGAATTACTTCATCCCAGTTTTTATAGTCACCATCAGAGCCAAAATGGATAAGTTTGCCTTCAAAATTATCTGACCCATGTGCCTTCCGATCATCAATTAAATAATCGCCTTTAACTAGGTGCTTATGGTGTGACAAGATCACTCGTTTATGGGCATGTTTACCTTCAATGTCACCGATGTATTTCTTAACCCATGCTATTTTTTCACTTGCAGCTGTTGGGTTATTCCAAGATGAGGTCGACAAAATATAAGTTTCAAAATGTTCACAAAGTAATTTAAAAGACTCAATGGCTTTAGGCATGGGGTCCATTTTAGAAAAGATGTGGGGCGCATCATCATATCTACCTTTATAATGGGCTGTGTCATCATCAGATAATTTGTCTATCCCAGATTGGAAGTTAACCAATACACCATCCATATCAACGTAAAGTATTTTCTTCATTTTATTGTTTTTTTAAATTAATACATCCGACCCACATGCCTTCAAGAGCTCTAAATAGTCATATCCTATTTTTAAATTTATAGTAGACCACTGACGTAGTAGCTTTTTATTTAACGTTTTCCAACAGTTAAGTTAATAAAAAATGAATGGCAAATGCCTGGTATCATGCAACTTGAAATAGTAGCGAAAATGGGAAATAAAACCGAGTTGGATTATGCCAGTTATTATGGGTTTCTGTTATAAAATCTGACGTACCGGGGTCAGCATCGTCCGGATTATCCATTTATTTTATAATAAATACTCAAAGTTCTCTGAATATTTTTACGTACCTTTATGATTAAAACTAATTCCATGACCTCAAAACCGTTCCAATGGAAAAATATAATGTTGCATGTCTCATTGCAGTTGTTCTTTTATACCCCTGTCACTCTTCAAAAGCTCTCCGGAAAGTTGATTGTTTAAAATCTCCCCGATCTCTTTTCCGTTATAGACCAAAAACAGAGGTTCAGATATAATATTGGAATTAGATGTATATTCCAGGATAATTCTCAGCTTTTGCGTGTCTTGTGTCCAGTTCAGGCTCACATCTAATGTACTACAACCAATTTCATCATCATTTTCAAACCATTTATCTGCTATAAACTGTGTTCCTTCTTTTCCATCTGTCGGTGTAAAAATTACAAATTCTTTAAAAGAACCGTCAATTTCCGGATTTTTAATTATTCCATAATTATCCATTTATAAAATGATTCTCGTTGTTTCCCAAAAATATGATTGGCGATTGTGTTTTTATTGTATGGATCTTTTACAATATAATATTCGTATGCGCCTGTAAACGCAATATAAAGAATGAAAACTGCCAGAGTTGTCAGGAAAATAAAAGCAAGAATAAAAGTGATTTTTTCTATCACCTTCATGCGAAAGAGCCTCTTGTACCATCGCGGCTCTTCAGTACCATCGTTTTTAATTTGATCCATCGATATATATATTTTTATTGATATGAATGCTGGGACAATTCTGCTACGTTAAAATAAATATTCAGACTAAAATTTAAGCCTGCACTCCCTGCACTCCACTTATAGGTTATGAAAGCTTCTTACTTACCCGGGAATTTGACTGCGTATCCTTTATTCCCAGACATTATATTCTCGTTAAATTCCCGGATCTGCATGTATTTGATTTTGTGCAATTTTAGG
>CAYHDA010000236.1:0-6848 GCA_964355145.1 uncultured Mariniphaga sp. | reverse complement strand
GGGAACGGTAATCGCTGGAGGAGAAGCAAATGTAATGCTGAACTATAATAACAATGCCCCTTTTACCGAAAAGCAGCAGCAATACCAATGGCGGTTTGTGAACAACGATCGTCCATTATTGCGACAAATGGTGGCAGGGAAAATCTATACTCCGGTAACTTCGTCGATTTATGATCCGATTGTCGGATTTCAGTTTACCAATACGCCCACAACCTATCGCCGTTCTTTTGGCTCCTACACACTGAGCGACATCACTGAACCGAACTGGACGGTTGAGCTCTATGTCAACAACGTGTTGGTCGATTATGTGAAAGCAGATGGAGCGGGTTTTTATAAATTTGAGGTTCCGCTGGTATACGGTAATTCTGCTGTTAAGCTTCGTTTTTACGGACCCTGGGGTGAAGAGCGGACCAAAGAGGAAAATATCAGTATTCCGTTTAACTTCATGCCTGCTAAAGAATTAGAGTATACTGTAAGTGGTGGTATGGTGGAAGATAGTCTGAACAGCCGTTTTTCGCGGGGCACAGTGAACTATGGACTCAACCGCCGAATTACAATAGGCGGTGGGGTCGAATACCTCTCGTCTGTGATTTCCGGTACGACGATGCCTTTCGTGAGCGCTTCGGTGCGGGTGTTAAGCGGTTTGCTTCTTACCGGAGAATACACTAGTGGCGTAAGGACTAAAGCTCTTTTGAGCTACCGGCTCCCATCCAATTTTCAGATGGAATTAAATTACACAAAGTACGATAAGGGACAGAAAGCTATCATTTACAATTATCTTGAGGAGCGAAAAGCAACCCTTTCGGTTCCGATCAAAGGGAAGAATTTTGCTGCCTATTCAAGGCTGACCGTCAATCAGATCGTCCTTCCGAATCTTAAAAATACCAATGCTGAGATGCTTCTGTCCGGATCTGTTTATGGCGTGAGTACCAATTTCACGACCTATGGCATGTTCACCGATCGAAGCGATCCGTATCTATACAGCAACCTATCACTGGCTATCAGATTACCTAAACGTTTCACTATCATTCCTCAGGTGCAATACGAATATAATCAGCAGCAACTGATCTCTGCCCGAACCAGTGTCGAAAAGCCATTGTTCAAACATGGTTATTTGAATATGTCGTATGAGCAAAATTTCCGCAGCAATACCAAAAGCATTGAGCTGGGTTTCCGTTATGACCTCTCTTTTGCTCAAACCGGATTTTCTGTCCGCAATACAAATAACCAAACTACTTTGGTTGAATCAGCCCGCGGGAGTTTACTTTACGATGCAAAAACAAAATATCTCGGTGTCAATAATCGGAATAACGTAGGTAAGGGAGCTATCACTTTGATTCCATTCCTTGATGTGGATGGCAATGGCCATCGTGATCGGGGAGAACCTAAACAGCTGGATCTGAAGTTCAGAATTAACGGTGGAACGATTATACGAAACGAGAAAGATTCAACGATCCGCATTCTGGATCTTACGCCTTATACCAGTTACTCACTCGAACTCGATAAAAATAGCTTCGATAACATTGCATGGCAGATGCATAATTTGGTTATGAAGGTGAATATCGACCCCAACCAGTTTAAAACCATCGAAGTGCCGATTTCAGTCATGGGCGAAGCTTCAGGAAATGTTACTTTAGGATCGAGAGGTCAGGGACGAATACTGGTTTGCTTCTATCGGAGCGATTCGATACTTGCGGCGCGCACGCTAACCGAATCAGACGGATATTACAGCTACCTTGGTCTGAAACCGGGGAAATATACGGCAAGGATTGATCCTGAACAGCTTAAAAAGATAAAGATGGTATCTTCCCCCGCATCAATACCGGTTAATATTTCCCATTCATTTGATGGTGATATTGTTGAGGGGCTAGACTTCAAACTTGGACTAATTGATGGCGGAGCGAAAGACAGTGCAAAAAATGTTGTGCCTGTAAAATCAGAACCCGTTCAGGAACCTGTAAAAGTCATTAAACCCTCTGAGCTGACCGGTAACAAACCAACGCTGGTTGTCGACAAAGGAGAAGTCGTTCAGATTGGAGCATTCAAGGAAAAAGCCAACGCCTTTACCGAGCGCGAAAAACTGGAAGAACTCTCAGGAAAACCTGCTGTTGTGGTGTATGAAGGTGATTATCATAAAGTACGCATTTCGAATTTTCCTAATCGGGAGCTTGCCCGGCAATATACTTCCAATTTAGAAAAATTGGGCTTTAAAGTGTCCTATCTTCCGGTTATTAAATCGAATACTTCACTTCAGATTGGGGAATTCAAAAAGGAAGAAGAGGCCTTGGCGGCTCAGAAAAAATGGATTGAAAGCTCTGGAAAGCCTGCAAATATTCTCTTCGAAAATGGTATCTATAAAGTCAGGGTGCCACAATTGTCTGAAAAATCGGAAGCTGAACCTATTAAAGCAGAACAAGTACAGGCCGGAAAACCTGACGCTGCCTTTAAAACCGAGGTTGAGCCGGTTAATCAAACCCAGAAAGATATTAAAGCCAAATACAGTTCCACAATTCAGATAGGTGCATTTACCGACCAGAAAAATGCGCTCAGGGCAGAGAAAAAACTCAGCCGGGACGAACTGCACCCTGTTACAATTGTCTTTGAGAATGGATTCTATATTGTTCGGATAAGAGGTTTTTCCGGTAGGAATGAGGCTGTTGAGTTTCTGCCTAAGCTTCAGGCCAAAGGATACCCGGAAGCATATGTAAGAAGAGTGAAGTAAAAAAATCCCTTCGAAATTAAACTCGAAGGGATTTTTTTATGCTGTTATTTATAAAGATTAATTAACCTCTTTCAAGCCGGTACTTTTCGATCTTGGCATTTAGCGTTGGTCGTGTGATATCAAGTACATGAGAAGCTTCCAGTTTATTCCATTTAACTTCATCCAGTATTCGCTTGATATGGTATTTTTCCATTTCTGCCAAAGAACGGAAAGGTAATTGAGGTACTTCGTGCCTAACCTCTGTTCCAACGTTTCGGCTAATATTCAGTGTGATGTTGTCGCGCTCCAATACATCGCTTTTCGACATTACAATAGCCTGAAGAATTGTATTTTCAAGCTCCCGTACATTGCCATGCCAGTCGTGGTTCTGGAGCATCTCGATCACTCCGGTACCGATCTTCACCACATTTTTATTGAAGCGTTTATTTAATTTATGGAGAAAGTGAATTACAAGATCGCGGATATCCTCTTTTCTATCACGTAAAGGAGGTAGATCGATCGTAAATACTTTTAACCTGTAATATAAGTCTTCTCTGAATTTTCCTTCTTTTATCAAAGTTTCCAGATTCTTGTTTGAGGCTGCAATAATCCGGGCTTTCATCGGAATTACTTCCTCTCCTCCAACTCTTTCAAACTCCAGTTCCTGAATAACTCTAAGTAGCTTAACCTGAGTGTTAAGTGATATCTCTGAGACTTCATCCAAAAAGATAGACCCTTCGCCTGCAAGTTCAAATTTGCCCTTTTTGTCTCTAATAGAACCTGTAAATGAGCCTTTTACGTGCCCGAAAAGTTCGCTCTCCAACAGCGTCTCTGTCAAGGCGCTGCAATTAACAATAACCAAAGGCTGATTGCTCGTAATGCCTGAATAATGTATCAGACGTGCAATTAATTCCTTCCCCGTACCAGTCTCTCCCTGAATAAGTACATTCACTTTATTGAGAGAAATACGTCCAATATTTTTGAAGATCTCTTTCATTTGCGGAGTCTTCCCTACCAGAATATTACTCTCGAGCATACTCTCACTAACGACGTCATCCTGCAATACTTCGCTCAGACTGTTGCTCACCTTAACGGCATTAAGGGCAGACTGAACGGTAGATCGTAGTTGAACGGGATCGATTGGTTTTTCAAGAAAATCAAAAGCCCCTAACTGAATCGATTTAATCGTTAAAACCACATCACCGAAACCGGTTAAAATTATTACAGGAATTCCGAGATTGATTTTACGTATTTCGTAGAGTACATCAAGACCATTCATTTCAGGCATCTGAAAATCAGTTATTACCAGATCCGGATGTTCTGAATTAACCAGAAGTATACCTGCTCTTCCACTATCTGCCTCTAATATTTTGTATCCTACTTTGAGAAGTATCTCCTTTATTACCTTCAGATTCAACTTGTCATCGTCGATGATCAGAATTTTCTCCATGAGTTCAAACAGTTAAATTATATATTTTTATTGGACTACACCTTCACCCACTTGGTTAGACTGCCTTGAATTAGTTATTTATCGTAACAAAAATACATTAATTAATGGGAATTGCGGTTTTTTTTACGCCCTTTGTGTAAAAAAAATTAATCTTTACGTTTGGGATATGAATTTAGGTTGTGCATTCCTTTTTTTTATCGTATTAAGTTAAATTGTTGAAATAAATGGTATAAAAGATTATTGTACAACAGACCTTCATTTGAATTTATTTTTATTTTTACACGGATTATTAAACCTTTAAATTTTTTACATGAAAAATCTTTTGATTGTGTTTGCTTTCTTTGTTGCTATCAGCACACTAAAAGCACAAAATGTGCAATTGCATTATGACTTGGGAAAAGACAGAAAATTTCTGACTACCACAGTTGAAATGTTTAAGACTGACAAATATGGAAGTACCTTTTATTTTATTGATATGGATTACGGCACAGGTGGCACAACCGGAGTTCATGGTCCTCAGCTGGGTTATTTTGAGCTTGCACGGGGTATTAAATTCTGGAAGAGTCCTTTCGAAGTTCATGTTGAATACAATGGCGGGTTTGGACAATTTAAAGCAACTCCATATAATGGGGCATATGCAATTAATGATGCATGGCTGTTTGGAGGAAATTACACCTGGAATACAAAGGATTATTCAAAAATTTTCACTTTACAGGCGATGTACAAAAATATTCGTGGCAAGAATGATATGTCATTCCAGCTTACCGGTGTGTGGACTGTTCAAATGTTGAAAAACAAGCTGACATTTACTGGATTTGCAGACTTCTGGAGAGAAGACAATATTGTTGGTGTTGGCCCTAATACTAAGGCAACTAATTTTGTTTTCTTGTCTGAACCACAGTTGTGGATCAATTGCACTGATCATTTCTCCGTTGGCGGCGAGGTTGAACTCAGTTCGAATTTTGCCGGACATAACGGTTTCATGGCTAATCCAACGATTGCCGCTAAGTGGAAATTCTAATATTAACTGATCTTTAAAAGATTCAATTATGCTCGAGAAACTATTTAAATTATCCGAAAACAAGACTTCGGTTAGAACCGAAATCATAGCAGGTGTCACAACGTTTATGACGATGGCGTATATTCTGTTTCTAAATCCTAATATCCTGGCCGGTACCGGTATGGATAAAAATGCGGTGTTTTTCGCAACGGCTATTTCTGCAGGATTTGTAACTATTGCGATGGGTCTTGTGGCCAATTTCCCGATTGCTCTGGCACCAGGAATGGGTTTGAATGCCCTGTTTGCCACAGTGGCTCTCACAGGAGTAGGAATGCCCTGGAGAGTGGCTTTAGGAGCTGTATTTATCTCAGGTCTTATATTCATCGTTCTGACAGTTACCAAAATACGTCAGATCCTTGTTATTGCTGTTCCGAACTCACTTAAGCGGGCCATCACCGTTGGTATCGGACTTTTTATTACCATCATCGGATTGAAGCTCTCCGAAATTATGATCGTTGGAACCAGTTTAATTCCCCCAACAGTTGAGACCATCGGTAAAACAGGGGGTATGGCGACTCTTAAATTCTTTGAGTGGAACATCGGATTGGGAAGTTTCCACAATCCTTCCATGCTTTTGTGTCTGATCGGGCTTACTATTACTGCGGTATTGATGGCCAGAAAAATCAAGGGTTCGTTGTTGATAGGGATCGTTGCTGCCACACTGATTGGAATACCGATGGGGGTAACAACTGTGCCGAAGGATTTTGCCTTTATATCCCTTCCTGATTTTACCAACCTTGCAGTTGGAGAACTGGATATTATGGGAGCTCTGAATATGGGCATCTGGACGGTTGTATTCACTTTCACATTTGTTGAATTGTTCGATACTTTTGGAACACTGGTGGGGACTGCCAACAAGGCTGGACTGATTGACAAGGATGGCAACTCACCTAAGATTGGGAAGGCTATGCTCGTGGATGCTGTCGGAGTTTCTTTTGGTGCTTTAATGGGAACCTCAACTGTGACTGCTTATGTTGAAAGTGCTGCAGGTATCAGCGAAGGCGGACGCACCGGTTTAACTGCCGTAACGACAGGACTGCTGTTTCTGCTTGCATTGCTGATCTCCCCGATTGCAGGGATGATTCCGGATGCTGCAACAGCACCGGCACTCATTATTGTTGGTGTGCTTATGGCCTCTTCAGTTTTGGATATCGATTTCAGCGATTTCACCGAAGGCTTTCCTGCCTTCATCACTTTCGTGCTGATGCCTTTTACTTATAGTATTGCCAACGGCATTGCAGGCGGTATTGTTTTTTACACACTGCTTAAAGTTGGTACAGGCAAAGGAAAACAGGTGCATTGGATGATGTATCTCCTTTTTACTATTGTTGTAACACGCTTTATTTTCTTAAGCGAATAGTTAATCCTATAATTATAAAAAACGCTCCGTTTTACAGCGGAGCGTTTTTATTTGGAAAAATATCCTACTTTTGTGAGACATTGAATGTCTGTCGGCTGACAACTCAGTTTGTTAAGTCTGCCAGCCGACGGAAGACAGGTAGCTGTCACTGGTTCTGATGTAATATTTTTTGAAGTCCGTCAGCTGACGGATCAGTTGGTTTAGTCCGCCAGCCGGCGGATGACAGGCTTGGGGTCATTGGTTCTTATATAATATTTTTTGAAGGGTTGTTAGCTCA
>CAYHDA010000235.1:0-6848 GCA_964355145.1 uncultured Mariniphaga sp. | reverse complement strand
CCTATCCGGGCAGCCTGTAAATTTAAAAATACCAGATCATTTCCTCCCTCATTTTGCTGGTTAAGACAGGTATTTTTTAATATTTCAGCGGTATTTTTATCGGAATGCAATCCATGATCTTCACCCGGAAAGACGGTAAACAGTGCATTGGGTACATTATAAACAACCTGATCATGCTCTTCAGGCACAGAAACCAGCACTTTCCCATATTTCTTTGATACCGCGGTGGGGTATTCCGGGAAATGGGCTAATATTTCCTTTACATCATCAATTAAGGTTTTGTGCTGTTTATCAGTTTTCAATATTGCTGAAGCTTCAATAAAAGCTTTAAAGACAAATTTTGTCAGAGAAAGGTCTGCATTACAATCGTAATTGTATTTGAAACCGGGTCGAAGCCCGTATAGTTCAGGGGGAACAGTCGGGAAGATATGGTATTTATCATCTTTCCATTGAGGGCCTCTTGCCTCTTCCCGTTTCATATAGGCTACCAAAAATTCAACAGCGGCTTTAATTGGTTCGTAAGCACGTGTTTTAAGATATTCGGTATCCCCTGAATAGATATAATGCCACCATAATCCCTGGACGGCCCAGGGTGTTTCGGCAATCTCCCATCCCCAGGTCGGAACCGGATAGGGGTTTATGGTCATATCAACAGGGTATGCGCTATGAGGGAAATAGGCTCCCGGCAACTGATAATATTCTTTAGCCCAACGTCTACTGACCTCCATCAGCGATTCGATCAGATTCACATACGGCAGATTTTTCTCCAGATGGTTACTCGAAAATGTGGCCCAGAAAGGCTGCTGCGTATTGTAATTCATGTGATAATCGCCGTGCCATGCAGTACCTATTTTGTTATAGCTCCAGTTGGCAAATAATCCGGGAGTAGTAGCGCCATCTTTTGTCGCGCAATTTAGAAAGTAGAGGTTGTGGTACCACATCGTTTCAAGAAATTGGTCACTCAGTTTTACTCCTGATTTGTTCCAGTACTCGTTCCAAATCTTAATATTTTTTTTCAGTGCAGCGGTGAAATTTTCCAGTTCAGGTGCTGCTGTTCCAACATTATTCGCTTCAACATCCTTGAGTAAGCCCTCCTGAAGGGTGATGCATCCGATGAATCCGTCTTTTTTTTGCAGGCCGGCTTCCAGATTCAGCATCTCTTCTTTATTTCCGTCCCAGTTGATTCTGGTCGTTTTCTCCATAGGAGTATTGATCCTGGCAACCAGCCGAAAAGCTTTGTCTTTAGGATGGCCTTTTGCCGCGTCATATTTGTCAGGTTCCTGATAGGGTAATATCTGACGAAAAGAGAGCGCCCCTTTAGTCAGTTCCTCTTTTATTTCAGCTTTGGGAAAATCAGATGGAGTAGACGGATCAATGATTATCCTGACACGATCAAAAATATTTTCGCATGGATTGCCTTGCTCATCGACCAGACGCATCCACAATTGATCTTTCGTCATATCGGTGAAAACTTGCAGAATAAGTTTTTTCTTATCCCTTGCAAGAAGGTAGACTTCGCACAGGCCGTTGGAAATGTCGAGCCGGTGTCCGGTCATCTCCGCGTTTCTGCGGTCGAATCCCAGCAGCACCGAACCGCAAGGAAAGGGACGGGGATAAGGCTTGGCATAGTTTTCAGCAGTCATTTTACTATAATCCCTGTACCATGGATCTTTGGTCAGAACGGATAAAGTATCCGGAATTGCTTTTACCTTGTTGAACACCTCTTTGAACGTTCCGATCTTCTCTTTGTTATTTTCAGCAATGCGGATATCCCATACATTATTATGACCAAAATAGAGAACAACCGCATCGGGCCGGGTGGTAACCACGACGCCCATTGCGCCGTTACCAAGCAAAGCTCCTTCAAAGAAATCGATAGCCGGACGGTCTAATCCCAGTGGATGAATTTTTGCCCTTTCCAGAGAGTTGAACGATTCCTGGGACTGAGTCCTTATTGCGCAAAAAAGGATCACGATCAGTGATAAAAACAGAAAGGTACTTTTTTTCATATCGCTTAATGATTTGGTATTTCAATATTATCAGAGCAAAAAAAACAAAAAAAAGCCACATTAAATCTTTAAGAAAAAATGTGGCTTTCTGATTTTTAACAAATTATTGAATTACAACAATATTTCTCACGTATTATTGAATATCCTGCAAGACTAATATCCAGTCTGCTGAACAAGCTTTTTATTAATATCCATTTCAGATTGTGAAAATGGCCAGTAATACATTTTATCGCTCCATGTCATCTTATACGAAATTCCGCCATTATTGTAGATCTCTTTACCAGTCATTGTGGATCCGATTTTCCAACGTTTGATGTCATAAAAACGTAATCCTTCCATTGCCATTTCCCTGCGACGTTCAAGACGCAAATTGGCTCTGGTCAGCGTGGTATAAGGAACGGTCATCCCTGCGCGCGAGCGGATGTCATTAATGTATTTCAGTGCATTGGCGTCGGAAGTTGTTCCTCCGCCCTTCTCAACCTGAGCCTCTGCGTACATCAGGTAAACATCTGCCAGCCGCAGGAATACGAAATCGTGTCCTGTAATAATACTGCGCATTGCAGACTGATAGAGAAGAGGGTCAAAAATTGCTGCGAACTTACTTGTTCCGTATTGGGTGGCCATCATTTCATTTCCGGTATATACATAGCCATCCGAATAACGGGTGAAGGTATATTTATCCGGACAAGAATAAAACCATCTGGTCGCACGTAAATCTCCTGTTTCATAATCGTTCATAAGATCCTTTGACGGATTAAGCCCTGACTCTCTGAAAAGGCAAACCTCTGAACCGACGTCCACCTCATTTTGTTTACCATCATTGGTTGCAAGATATTTAACAGAAAAGATGATTTCCTTGCAAGCGGCCTGACCTTCCTGCTTAATAAAAATAGATCTTAAATCGGTCGCTAAAGAATACTTATTCGAAGTAACAATTGCGTTTGTGAGCGTAATCACATTATCATACTGAGCCTGAAACAAAGCGATACGGGCTTGCATGGCAAGTGCTGTTGTTTTCATTGCATGACCGGTGCTGTACGCATTATCAGGAAGATTGGCAGCTGCAAAAGTAAGATCTTCGGCAATAAAGGCAAAAACCTCAGCTTCAGTTGATTTTGGGATTTTATAATCATCAATACCAGCCGGGGTTGTTTTATAAAGAACTACTCCGCCCCAACGTTGTGCCAATTCAAAATAAAAGAAGGCCCGCAGGAATCTTGCCTCCGCTTCATAAACATTTGCTTTCGCGGCGGGTAAGTTTGCCTTTTTAAAATTCGCCAGAAAAACATTGCAGGACGCGATACCTGCATAAGAAGCAGCGTACAGACTATTAGGGATATTACAGTTAGTCGGATCAAGGGTACCTGTCTGCGTTGTATAATTATCCGCAAAATAACCTTTCGAATAACCATTATCGACCATGGCGTCCAATGTACTTCTCGACCAGGTTAAATAGCTTCCTTTAAGTCGGGTATAACACCCGGCTAATCCCATTTGCACTTCACTTTCCGAACCCCAGAAATTACCCGCAGAAATTAATGTTGGTGGGTTTTTATCCAGAAAATTCTTATCACAAGATGTAAATAAAGCAAACAGGACAAATGCTGAAATAATATATATTCTTGTTTTCATATTGTCAAAGTTTTAGAATGATTAAAATTTCACATTGATCCCCCCTGTAAGGGTTTTCGTCTGAGGATAGGTACACCAGCTGCCATCGCCAGCTCTTTCAGGATCTCCGTCAAAATAGGGAGTCCATGTCAGCAAATTATCGCCTCCGACAAATATTCTAAGCTGGGAAATACCCAAATTCTGTAAAACAGACGGTTTCAGATTGTATCCTATCTGAAGATTTTTCAAACGAAGGTAGGAAGCATTCTGCAAACGGAAGGTTGATCCGGCAGCTGTTCCTCCGGTCATTGGGGCATAACCTGAAGCATATACAGCAGGAATATTGGAAGTAGGATTGGTAACCGGATCATAAGCATTCAAGTACATCGGATTAGGAGATGAGTTTTGGGTAAATGGATCCCAGCCCCAGCCTGATATCAGGTATTTCTGTCCGCTTACACCCTGAAAAAACGAAGTAAGATCAAAGTTTTTCCATGTCAGATCAATGCCAAATGAATAAATAAATTTAGCATAAGCACCTTTAACTCTGACGCGGTCAGCACCTGTAATTTTTCCGTCGTTGTTTTGGTCTTTGAATTTTATATCACCAATTTTTGGACTTCCGGGAGTAACCACTGCATCGAGTTCAGCCTGTGATTTAAATAATCCGATACATTCATATAGATAGTAATCATTATAAGGATTACCGACCTCAATTACACGGGTACCATAAGCTGGTGCAGGATATTTCATTACCTTATTCTGGTTGACACTAAATACTCCATGCACGTCATAATTGAATTCACCGATTTTGTTTTTATGACCAAGTTCTAATTCAAATCCATAATTCTTAAATTCGCCATAGTTAATCGTCGGAGCGCTCATACCTGTGCTTGCAGGCATACTGGCGCCTGCCAGAATTCCTGAGGTATACTTATTATAAACATCAATAGTACCGTACAGGATGCTGTTTTTAATGTTGAAATCCAATCCCAGGTTGGTAACTTTGGTTTTTTCCCAGGCGAGTTCTTTATTTTTAAGACCTGCTTGCACAATAGCTTGTTCCTGAGCATTGTTGAAGCCATAAGAAGTGGCAGTATAAACATCCTGGTAAGGATAGGTTCCAATATTCGCGTTACCTAATAGTCCATAGGATGCTCTGACCTTAAGACTGCTGAGCCAGGTCAGATTTTCTTTGATAAAACGCTCTTCTCCAAGTCTCCAGGCTGCAGATGCAGAAGGGAAGAAACCCCACCGGGTATCCTTGATAATTCTGGAAGTACCATCGTATCTGACATTGGCTTCCAAAAGATATTTATTCATGTAAGCATAAGTACCTCTGCCAAAAAGTGATTGGAATGCCCATTCAGATGATCCGCCGTTTACGTTCTGGCCAAGAGACCCCATACCGTCAATTTCATACATTGCTTTTATCGGGAAAACGATCCGGTTGCCATTCAGGTACCGCGAGTTTTGCGATTCCTGGCTGTAGCCGGCCATCACAGAAATGTCGTGTTGGTTAACTGTCCAGTTCCAGTTTAAAGTTGAGTAAAAAGTAGCCAATAGATTTCGGGTGGTGTTGTTCGTATTTGTTAACGCCTCAGGACCAAAATTCTCACCACTCTGAATATAGGCATCTGCGCCTCCTGCTTTATAATCCTTTTCCTTCAAATAATAATAGTGGTCAGCAGAGTAATGATAAATTCGTTGAAAATAATCACCATAACTAAAGGCATACTTATTGCTCCACTTCAGTTTCATATCTTTACCATGAAGAAAATTAACATCAAACCATCCCTGGATATTGGCTTGCCAGTCGTAATTATTACGATAGGTTTCATTGCCAATCCAGAATGGATTACGGTTATTGTTAGTTCCTCCGAGTCCTGTTGGAATAACCCTGTCTGTGTAATGGCCGCTTCCGTCGTTAATGTATGGCTTGTCCATTGGAGACTGCGTCATAACCATTAGCATGAAGTTTGCATTTTCATAATAAGGTGAAGCAGATTTGCTATAGTTATAGGAGATGTTGGTTCCCACCGTTATATATTTATTGACTGTTGCAGAGACATTTGCAAGTCCGTTATAACGTTTGTAACCATGCCATCTCAAAGCGCCGTCCTGGTCCATAAATCCGGCTGAAATATTATATTTAACACTTTCTGTTCCTCCGCTTATTCCAATATTATGTTGCTGTATTAAGGCATTTCTCCATACTGCATCCTGCCAGTTATAATCGGGGTAAGCATTCTTATCCCTTGTAGGGTTCGAATACAAATCGATTACGCTCTGAGGATATGCTGATGCAGCGATTGTACCACGGGAAACCGCTTTGTTGAAAAGTGTCATATATTGCTGAGAGTTCCAAATCTGATCCGGAGTGTCGGTTGCCGAGGAAGTACCCACGGTAAGATTGTAGGTCATAATCGGTTTACCTGATTTTCCCTGTTTGGTTGTGACCAGAATTACCCCGTTTGCAGCACGTGCACCATAAATAGAACTGGATGCAGCATCCTTCAGAACTGAAACGGATTCTATATCAGTTGACGAAAGCCGGTCAAGGGAGCCTACAACTCCGTCAATCAAAACAAGTGGTGTGGAATCTGTGCCCCATGAACTTGCTCCGCGGATCTGAAAAGAAACGCTTTCCCTTCCTGGCATACCACTACCCTGATTTATCTTTAAACCGGCTACTTTACCTTCAAGGGTGGTTATAGTGTTGGTAACTGTTCTCTTAACAATATCTTCTGAGGCAACCGTAGCTACAGAACCTGTCAGATTAACCTTTCTCTGAGTTCCATATCCAATGGCAACAACTTCTTCAATGCCAATAGTCTCTTCAGCAAGTACGATGTTATACTGTGATCTGTTGTCGATAGCCACTTCCTGCGATTTCATCCCGACAAATGAGAATACAATCACTTTGGCATTCGTGGCAACTGACAACGCAAATGTTCCGTCGTTGTTTGTTGTAACGCCCATTGTGGTCCCTTTTATTACGATAGAGGCGCCCGGAATTGGTACACCCGCCTGGTCAGTTACTTTGCCTGACAGTTTTTTTGTTTGTTGTTGCTCACCCAATAGTTTGGCGGATGATAAAACGATCTGTCTGTCAATTACAGTATAGGTGATATCCGCACCGGCAAAAAGCTTGTCGAGTACCTGTCCTATCCTCTCATTCTCAGCCTGAATATCGACTTTACGCTCAACATCAACAATCTTGCTGTT
>CAYHDA010000234.1:1301-6862 GCA_964355145.1 uncultured Mariniphaga sp. | reverse complement strand
GTGGCCGGTATGAACATTGGAAACGCCTTCAGTATTTTTCACACCCATCCGGCTATGGAGAAGGAGAAGAACAACCAGTCGCCCAATTACTGGGTCGGATATGGCCATTTCCCGCATGTGGCGCAAGATGGGAATGTCAGTCTGGCGATCTACAATACCCCGGCAAGAAAAGGGTTGATGGAGGCTGCACTGCTTGATTATACCCACGCCTACTTTCCAAAGGAGCAATTCGACAGCATCGTAGTTACCGGCAACTATGCCATGGGCAAAAAGAATGACACTTACTGCGCCTTCATTGGTGCGAATCCGCTAAATTTCAGGAGTAATTCCACCGACGATCTGATCCAGAAAGGGAAGAAAACTTTTTGGATCACAGAAGCCGGATCAAAAGAGGAGGATGGTTCGTTTGGTGCATTCTGCAACAGAATTCAAAAAAATGACCTGGCTTTTAATTCGAAAAATCTCGAATTAAATTATCTTTCAAAAGGGAAAAAATTCAGGCTGACTTTTGATGCCGATTTTTTTGTTGACGGAAAGCTCATCAATACAGACTACTTGCGATACGATTCGCCCTATTGCAACGCCCAAAAGAGAGCTGAAACAATCACATTTTCATTCAACGGAAAATCATTGTTTCTCGATTTTAAGAAGATGAAAAGAGAGTTTTAAAAAATATTTAACACAATCGCAATGCAAGCCAATCTATTCAAAAGTATTACAATCACATTGTTAGCAACGTTATTATTTACTGCTGTTTGTGCACAGATTACTCCTGTAGTTAAATTGCAGCTTCAAACCCAGCCTTCCGAAGTTGGAAAAAAAATGGTAGGATACATTGCCAGCCAACGGTTTGGATGGCGTTACCAGAAAGTTTGCACCTACTACGGTAGCCTGATCTTTGCCGAAGCCATTCATGACCCAAAAATCGGGGAAACTATCCGGAATGGCTATATTCCATTTTACAAAGGTTCGCGCAAAAACCACATCGGGCATGTCGATTACAACGTCTTTGGCATCTGGCCGTTTGAGATGTACAGGCAGACAGGCGACAAAAAATACCTCGAAAAAGGAAAACTACTTGCAGACGATGAATACAAAAATGGAGGAATGGATGGACTTGCCACCTATACCCGCTTTTGGGTCGATGATATGTACATGGTCGGATCGTTGCAGATTCAGGCCTATAAATCGCTGAAAGATACCCTTTACCTTAACAGGGCGGCGCGGCAGCTGGTTGCATATTGTGAAAAATTACAACGTCCCAACGGACTCTTTTACCATCGCATGGACGCTCCTTTTTACTGGGGACGAGGCAACGGATGGGCCGCCGCTGCTATGGCCGAAGTGTTGCCAATGCTCCCCGGGGACAACAAATATTACAAGCCACTGATGGATGCCTATCTTGAAATGATGACCGCACTGCTAAATTTGCAGGGGGAAGATGGCATGTGGCACCAGTTGCTCGACGATCCTTCCAGTTTTGCGGAGTCATCCTGCACTGGCATGTTCCTCTATGCGATGGCAACGGGTCTCGATAAAGGCTGGCTACCGCAGGATCGCTACACCGCACCTGTGCAAAGATGCTGGGAAGCGCTTGCCGGATATGTCAACGAAAAAGGGGCTGTCAGGGAGGTCTGCGTGGGGACAAATGCCAAGAATAACAAGAAACATTACCTCACGCGTCCTCGCCACACCGGGAATTTCCACGGTCAGGCTGCCGTTTTATGGGCTGCCACCGCTATGGCGAGACTGGGAGAATAACATTTTAAGCCATTTTTTTGAATTAAGTAATTTTCAATGATCAATTTTCAATGATTACTTATTATTGTTTTTTCTTTTTTTCTATTTTACTGTTTTTTTAAGGGAAGGTAATTTATGCGAAAACTTCATTTGATCCTATTTTTCATACTCTTTTTTTTGAATCTTTCCTCACTGTTTGCACAGCCGTCGCAGGGAATCCAATATGTTTCAGACTTTAAAAACAGCAACCATCCGCAAATTGCCTATTGGTTTCTTACGCCCGAAATTCTGGTGAACGACCAATATTTGGCAGACCTGGATAAGATGATCTCGCATTCGCTTTTTGACTTCATTTATTTAGATGCCCGCGATGGGTGCAGTTTCGACAATCTGGAGGTCATGCATCCTGTGGTGGCGAAAATTGTTGCATTGGCCCATCAGCGCAATGTTAAAATTGGGTATCGTGCTCACGTCAAACGACCGGATAAGATGCCCGAAGAGAGCACCGAACGGTTTATAGCAGATGCGGAAACAACCATCGATCGTTCCGGAAATGGAACTTGTTCTTTAGATGCGAAATTCGTCAGGTCGCAGGGATCTTTCAAAAAAGAGGTTTTTAAAGTTTTTGTGTTTAAGAAGAGCGCCGCCGGTTTTTATGATGCGGGCTCCCGTAAAGTGATCACAGATTACACTTTCTCGGTGAAAGATCAGACTGTCACTGTAAAAATCAAAGTACCAAAGGAATTGAGTGGATATACAGCATTTGTAATGGCTCAGTTTTATTACAATACGCTGAGCAACCATAGCGCTGAAGCCCCTCAGGGGGTTATCAATTTTATGAACGCTTATGCCGATATCCCTTTCGATGGCGTTATGCTCGACGAATACGGAAACGCACAGATTATACCGCCATGGAAACTAATGTTCAAATTAGGGAACTATCGCCTTCGGAGTTTTTCTCTTCCTATGGCCAAAGAGCTGGAATCAAGAACCGGCATTCCTGCTTGCCAGACGCTGTTTGACATGCGGTATGCCCCTGATGGTCAGCCGGAAGTGCGGATAAAAGCGATCAACGCCTACATGGATCTGATGCGGGAGGGCCCGATGCATGTGGAAGAGGCGATGTACAAACGGGCAAAGGAGCTTTATGGTCCGCATTGTTTTATCGCTGCCCACAACACCTTCCACAATTCGCTTGTCAATGATGAGCTATGGGCAACAGGGCTGAAATGGTGGTCTAATCCGCGCGATTATGGCTTTTCGGACGAAAAAACACCGTTGCCCACACAGATGGGAATTGCCATGACGTATCCTGCAAAAGCCATGTACAATATGTATTACGATTATCATATCAGGCGGTTTTCTTCCAAAACGCTTACCGATTTGAGGTTTGGAATCCGTACTTTTTACCACGCCTTTAACGATCAACAATGGGGTATTGGACTCGAAACCCCCGAAGCCTCCGAGGCCATCAATCCGGTGGAAAGCTGTGCCCGGTTGATGAACCGCTTTAATCCCTCTCTTCCTGAGATTAAGCTGCTGGTTATCTTTGGCAATGAAGCGCTGCAAAACTGGGTTCCTGACAAATCGCAGCGGGGAAGATATGATCTCAATGACCGGCTCCACATTGAAGAGAAAGCGCTCAGACTTTGGAAAGCAGGGTACAGAAATGCACTGGTTCCAACTGATTTGATTAATGAGGGAAAACTAACACTTAATGCCGAAAATAAACCTGTTTTGTGCGGTCATCAATTCGACGCGGTACTCTTTTTAAATCCTCAGTATTCAAAGGAGCCTGTGCTCCGTTTTTTAGAAGCGTACGTCAAAAACGGTGGAAAGTTGATGATTGAAGGAACGGCTACCCATAATTTTATTGGCGAAAAGATTGCTGATCGGATGGCACTTCTCTTCCGAAATGCCACTGTGAATGGGTTCTCAGTAAAAGCGATTCCCCAATTAGGGATCGAAAAAAACGCGTTGGTTGATGGGTGCAAGAACGAGGACGGTTCTTATCTCTTTACCGATATTCAATCCATTCGAAAAGACAGGACAGCCTCTTTCTCACTTCTTCTCCATAATGATACCTATTCTTCAGACTACAAAGGGTTGGCGGCTATTTCAGCAGATACGCAGGGCAAGCTGCAGAAATTTGCCTGTTCGGGTTTCAAAGAGTTGCGGAAAAACGGGAAAGTCATTTTAAGTCTCAATAACCGGGCAGCTATTTTTGTTGAAAGGGCAGGCAACGATTATCAGATTTCTGTTGCGAAACAGGAAGAAGAGTCTAGAATAGTTGTCAATGATCTCCAATAAGTGATATTTTTTTTATTTTTGAACTTTCTAATTGAATTTTGATGCTGCTTTTTTTGTCCCTCTTTATCATGCTTTTAGCTATAATTCTATTGTATTTCAATGCAAGAAATTATACATCATCCGTTTATCTTGGGATATTCTTTTTTTTAATAAGTTTATATGGTGTAAATCACTATGTTATAATGTATTCTTCCTCCGTATTTTGGATGAGTATCTTTTTTGGCCATTTTGCCGTTTTGTTCTATCTCATTGGACCCATGTCGTATTTATATGTACGAAGTGTGCTGACCGACAATTCCCGTTTGCGAAAAAATGACCTGTGGCATTTGGTTCCTGTCGTGGTTTACCTTGTCGCTGTGATACCCTATCTTATTGCACCCTATACTTATAAAACAGCTATTGCCGAGGCTATTGTGAAGAACAGGGATTTTATGATGAGCTATCAATTAACCTTTTTGTCGCGCCTGTTCTCGAACCAATTGCTTTACCTCAGCCGGCCACTGCTCGTTTTATTATATGCTTTTGGTGCAATCACCATGTATCTCCGTTATAAAAAACAAAAAAGAGATTCATTTATAAAGTTGCAGCAAAACTTTATGGAGAAATGGCTGTTGCTGTTTTTAAGTTTTCAGATTGTATTAGGGGTGAGTCTGTTTGCACTTATCTTTAAATCTTTTACAGAAAAGGTCTTGATCTTATTTTACACCATCAATGCACTTCAAATTTTGTCTGCTACCGGATTAATCGGGTTGTTAATTTCGCCCTTTCTGTTTCCACAGGTGCTGTATGGACTGCCAAGACTTCCAGTCACATTTAAGATGCAACATAAAGAGGAACAGGATGTTATGTCTCCTGAAATTAAAAAAAATGTTCTCGATCTCCATTCTGATTACATCCAATATATTCTTCAAAAAACCGAAGCATGTATGATGGACGATCAGCTTTTCCTCCAGCCAAATTACAATTTGCTTCAGTTCTCCCATCACATTCAGGTGCCGGTCCATCATTTGGGGTATTTCTTCAGGGAGTTTAGAGAGCAGTCATTCAATGACTTCCGCAATGAGTGCCGGGTCAACTTTGCCAAATCGCTTCTCAATGATGGAAAAGCTTCGGAGTTGACCCTTGAGGCCATTGGTTTTAAATCTGGGTTTGCAAATCGCCAAACTTTTTTCAGGGCTTTCAAAAAAGTGGAAGGTATTTCGCCCGGTACCTATCTGGCAGAAAAGCAGACACAGGATGAATGATTATTTAGGTCCGCCAGCTGGCGGAAGGAATGATCAATTAGGAATGATCAATTAGGAGTTGATGGGTTTATGGGTTGATTGGTTGAAGGAGCCGGAGCCGAAGTGCCTTATCACTGTTTCCTTCTGCCTATTGACCTTTTTTCAAATTAGCATATTATCTCATTAGCATATTAGCACATTTTCGTATTAGCACATTCTCGTATTCGTAAATTCCCTCTCCATTCGTCCCAAAAAAGGATTTTTTTAGAAAATTTGTAGCAAATTTCA
>CAYHDA010000234.1:0-1201 GCA_964355145.1 uncultured Mariniphaga sp. | reverse complement strand
CCCTCTCCATTCGTCCCAAAAAAGGATTTTTTTAGAAAATTTGTAGCAAATTTCAAATTTGACACAAAGTTCTCCCCCGAAAAAAATGAAATATTGATGATAATATTAGTTTTGCAAAATATTTTTATTATCGGATAGGATCAGATGTTTTGTCAGTGTTTAGACAGAATTTTAAACTAAAAAATTACAAATTAATAGTTAATAATTCAGAAATATGAGCAATCTGAAAATTTTTATGGTGACCTTGTGCCTCTTCGGTATGATCTTTTCTGCACAAGCCCAAAGCGTGGGTATTAATGCCGATAATTCAACTCCCAACAGCAGCGCCATGCTCGATGTGAGTTCAACAAGCAAAGGCTTTCTGACACCACGAATGACTGCGGCTCAAAAAGCTTTAATCAGCAGCCCTGCAACAGGTTTACTTATTTACCAAACCGATGGAACTGCCGGTTTTTATTATTACACCGGTTCAGTCTGGACCTTAGTGGGAACAGGTAGCGGTAATGGTACGGTTACCAGCGTTGCCACCGGAAACGGACTTACAGGTGGACCTGTTACCACAACAGGAACCCTTTCGCTTGCCAATACCGCTGTTACAGCTGGAACTTACACCCGTGCCACCATCACCGTTGATGCGCAGGGTCGTATCACTGCAGCTGGCGATGGCGCAGCAGTAAATTTAGCTTCGGGAGTTGCCGGTACGCTGCCGGTTGCCAATGGCGGCACCGGCGCAACGACTGCCGATGCAGCCATCAATGCCCTGTTGCCCACCCAAACAAGTAACACAGGGAAATACCTGAGCACAAATGGCACCGTTGCCAGTTGGAATGCACTCACTAGTAGCCAGTGGGCCACCACTGGAAGCGATATTTATTACAATACCGGCAATGTCGGTATCGGTACTGCCACACCTGGTCAGAGGTTAGACGTGGGTAATAATGGAAGAATACGTTTAAATTCTTACCCATTGGACATTTACAGTGATCCGGATGGTTTTGTTATTGATAATGGTTCTGCTGCTAAATTCAGAATGTTACCAAACGCAAATAATATATATTTTCAGAACACCGTATCATCGGGAAACATTTATTTCACAGGTCAATATAGCAATGATTTAACTGGGGATATTTTATTTCGTTCAACAGGAAATGTAAAATTTGGTGCAAGTGGTTCAGAAAAAATGGTTGTTCTGGCAAATGGC
>CAYHDA010000233.1:0-6905 GCA_964355145.1 uncultured Mariniphaga sp. | reverse complement strand
CTGTTATAAGCCTGATAGTATGAATGTTATAAATTACAACTGTAGAAGATCAGCCAGACAAAAATTCCTTAAGCACATTTTGATCCTTTAAATGGAACTCCGCGGAAAATACAACTTTATTAAAATGGCCCGATATGGTTTGCTTACTGAACAAACGTAACGGAATCAGATGAGCAATCTTTTTGCCTGGGCGGAGTATAATAAGACCCTCATTCAGCAAAGCTTTGCCGATGAGCTTATTTTGGCTTTTGACCCATCTTACTTGCTAAAAAGCGGAAAGAAAACGGCTCATGGTGGCCAGTTCTGGAGTGGCAAAGATCGGGCGGTTAAAAAGGGTATCGAAGTTGGGACAATTGCGGTGGTCGACGTTAGAACAACACAGTGCTCTCCCTTAAGGCGGTTCAAACGCCCGGGAACAATAATAAAAAGGCCGGCGAAACGTTGGTTGATCATCATACCAACGTAATTCTTGATAAGATTGAAGTCATATCCTAAACGTAGATAAGGCATCTTGCTGTGGACGCTTTCTTTTCAAAGGAACGCTTAATAGAAATTATTACCTGCGGGTTCCATCTCGAGATAGTAGGTAGACTCCGCAATGATGAAAACCTCAGGTACCAGTTTACCGGTAAACAAAACACAGGTCGGGGTCGTAAAAGAAAATATGCAGACAAAGTCAATGTGGATAGAATCGATGGCCGGTCTTGAAGATTGCCAGGTAAAAAGCGAAAACAAACTTCACTTTCATTTAAATGCATCCCTGACAACTGTATCGCTTGCGAAAGCACTGCACTATCTGAACATACCGAAGGAAGAAAGGGACTCATTTTCGATGACCGATGCTTAGGTTATGTATTTAAATCAGTTTTTTACAGATTTAATTTTTTCAAAGTTAGCTCTCGACATGAGTTGCAAAAAATACAGATGCCTCTATTACTTTTACTCCGGTAAATATCAAAAGCATTTTGAAGCAACGAAAAAAGTGAATTAATAAGGATCAACTAATTAAGAATTATCATATGAGAAACAAACAAGTGTTAGTTACCGGTGGGGCAGGTTTCATTGGTTCTAATCTCGTTAAGCAATTAGTTATTGATGGAAATTCAGTAACTGTTTTAGATAATTTCATATCTGGATTTCGAAAAAACCTTGAGCCATTTCAATCTTTGAGAATTATCGAAGGAGATATAAGAGATAGATATGCAGTAGAACATGCAATGAAAGGTGTGGATGTTGTATTCCATCTTGCAGCTTCCGTTGGGAATAAACGTTCGATTGATCAACCAATTACTGATGCAGAAATAAATGTTATGGGAACTCTGAATGTTCTTGAAGCTGCACGCAAAGAAGGAGTTCGTAAAATAGTAACATCCTCATCTGCGGGTATTTTTGGAGAATTAAAAACATTGCCAATTAAGGAAGATCATCCAGTTGAACCAGATACTCCATATGGTTGTACCAAACTTTGTGAAGAAAAATTGTGTCTTTCATATTCAAAATTATACAAAATCGAAGCAATATGCCTAAGATATTTTAATGTTTATGGCCCAAATCAACGTTTTGATGCTTATGGAAATTGTATTCCTATCTTTGTCTTTCGCATGCTCCGTAATGAAAAGCTTGTAATTTACGGGGATGGCGAACAAACCAGAGACTTTGTCCATGTTGATGATGTTGTTCAAGCAAATATCAAAGCAGCTGAAGCAGCTGGTGTAAGTGGGGCATTCAATATCGCTAGTGGTAAAAGAGTGACAATCAATCGTCTTATAGAAATGATAACAATTAATAAATTAGTGACAATCGAGCATGAATCTGAAAGGCCTGGAGATGTGCTTCATAGTTTAGCTGACATTTCATTAGCTGCACAGAGAATTAATTATTCGCCGAAGGTAGAATTAGAATCTGGAATAAAAGAATATGTAAAATGGGCCAGAAAATCTATTAGTTTATAAATAATCTACAGAGACTGATCGTATTGTATACATATAGAACTATGATAAGCAAGGGTCCACATCAACACATACAATCTTTTTTTTCACCGGGTTAAGCTTGAGCCCTGGCAAAATCTCTGCTGAAAGAAATCAGATGGCAATTCAACATACTGATTAAGCCCCAATAAATATGGTTCTGAATGCGAGTAATTTTATGCTATATTGCGACATGTTACTTTGTCCTTTCATCTGAAGTGCTTTTATAGACTTTTGATAGGTAATGTTTAAAGATCGCAGGTTACCTCCTCTGCAATTTATATTATTGGCTAGATTCCTGTAGTTGTATGTAACAAACCAGAGGATTATTTTTACTAACAGAAAGGGATTGTTATGTACCGTTTACGGCATTATAAAGATAAAATATACCAAATTTGGATTTTGATCCATGAACACTCAGCTCGTGGCCAAATGTTACGTCTAATATTCTTCCTAATTATCTATTTCGTTGGACGATATCCCATAATGTTACTTGAACTTACATCATTTGGGCTGACCATTTTCACTCCAATACATTTACTTATTTCCAATCTAATCACCTTTGCATGCTGTTTTACATTGCAAGGTTTTTACCCAGATATTCACTCTTCTTTAAATCATACTATTTATATCAAAGGAACACCCATTATTCAGATGGTTTACCCAGGTTGCACTGGGCTGCAACCAATGATCCGTTTAAGTTTCGCATTGCTGTTCTATCCCATAATATGGATTAGGAAAATATATCTTTTCCCAATTTCATGGATCATTATCTTCATCGCGACGTTTCTTCATTTTTTATTGTTAATCCCTATTGCATGCACCTATCCTGAATGGTTTAACTTTGCTCATGACTGGTTAACACGGATTATTTTCTATGGATTCTATTTTCTTTGCTGGATTTTATGGGAAAAGGCAATTTCTTTCCCCACAAGAAATTTTTTGAATACTAAATTTCCTCGTAAATGACGAAATGAACTTGACCTTTAACCTCCCAAACAATATTATCAGCACTGTCCGGTTAGTTTTTTATCAATCAGGCGAAATTCAAGAACCTGAGATATCATATTGATATCAAGATTCTTTTACTTGCAGGTGCTTTTGTGCAATGGTGTAAGGAGCAGGTCTTTAATTGAGCGAAAACAATTCATTATTCATAAAAGCACTTTTGAACAAAGTACGGCAAAACCAAATTCAAATCATCGAAAAAAATATTTGTAAACGAAGGTTGATCTATTATTTCAAAAAGCATTTATCAAAATTAGCGCGAGGATACTGTCACTAATTATATAATATGAAATTATCAAGCATCGACTCCTTTATTAATACCAATATTATTTTACGTGATAAAAGCCTATTCGCAGAAGACATCACATTGAATAATTCAATACTCAATAAAGAAATTGAGCAAAAATCAGTATTAGTGGTCGGCGGTGCCGGGACTATTGGTTCTTCTTACATTAAAGCTCTACTTCCTTTCAATCCGTCGAAACTTTTTGTTGTGGATATCAATGAGAATGGATTAACAGAACTAACACGAGACCTACGTAGTACTCCTGACCTTAAGGTACCTGTCATTTACAAAACCTATCCAATAAATTTCGGAGATCCTATCTTTTACCATATCCTACAACATGAGGGACCATTCGATATTGTGGCCAATTTTGCCGCGCACAAGCACGTTAGAAGTGAAAAGGATCAGTTCTCGGTTGCAGCTTTGATCGACAACAATGTACTTAAAGCAGAACGCTTACTTGAATATCTCAGCAAAAATCCTCCTTCACATTTTTTCTGTGTATCAACCGACAAGGCAGCAAATCCGGTTAACATTATGGGGGCCAGTAAAAAAATGATGGAGGAGTTGATTATTGCCTATTCGGAAGCAATTCCAATTACAACGGCCCGCTTTGCCAATGTTGCATTTTCCAATGGGAGCCTATTGGATGGTTTTATAAACAGATTAATGAAACGGCAACCTTTCTCAGTGCCCACTGATGTGAAGCGATACTTTGTATCACCTGAAGAATCTGGCCAGATATGTATGCTTGCCTGTATGCTCGGGAAAAGCGGAGAGATATTCTTCCCTAAACTTAAAGAGAGTCAGCTAACCTCTTTTAAAGATATCACTGAAAACTTCGTCAAATCCATGGGGATGGAAGTTATTCCCTTCGATACCGAGCAGGCAGCAAAGGAATACGCAATGAATATGCCACACGATACACGTTCATGGCCCGTATACTTTTTTTCATCAGATACAACAGGTGAAAAAGCCTTCGAAGAGTTTTATACAAATAAAGAAATCATTGATTTCGATCGCTTTAATTCACTTGGGGTAATTTGTAATACCCCTCGTCGGTCATTAAAAGAGATAAGAGGCATCACTGACAGATTGCAGGCCGTATTAAACAGTGAACATCTGTCAAAAGCTGAAATAGTCTCCCTTCTTTCTGAAATCATCCCAACTTTCAGCCATATTGAAACAGGCAAAAACCTGGATCAAAAGATGTAGAACGTTCATCAGTAAACATTTGGATTAAGTCAGAATATACAAAACCCTAAATCCGATAGCTTAATATATGAAAAGATTTCTCGATATTGCATTATCCCTGATGGCCCTGATTCTAATTTCACCTCTTTTTATTCCTATAGTTATTGTGCTTTTGCTAACCGGAGAGCATTATGTATTCTATACCCACGACCGCGTTGGCTATAAAGGAAAAATATTCAGATTGATTAAATTTTCTACCATGCTTAAGGATAGCCCGAATATAGGCACAAAGGATATCACGGTAAAAAAAGATCCCAGGGTTTTTCCTTTTGGTAGGTTTTTGAGAAAAACCAAGATAAATGAACTGCCACAGATTCTCAATGTATTAAAAGGTGACATGAGTATTATAGGGCCCCGACCTTTAACTCCCCGGAATTTTAATTATTATTCCGAAGAAGCACAAGCAAACATTTCGAAATTAAAACCCGGAATTACAGGTATTGGCTCCATTATGTTTCGCGACGAGGAAGCCCTCTTAAGCACCTATAAAACTTCCGTAGAAAATTTTTATAAAGCAAACATATCACCCTATAAAGGGGCGCTGGAAACTTGGTATCTCCACAATAAAAGTACCTTTCTTGATTTTAAACTAATGGCACTCACAATTTTAATTATATTATTTCCTTCAGCCAACATTAATCGCTTCTTTAAAAACCTTCCCCAAAAACCAGACCTTGTTGACGTTTAGTTATATCCGAGAGTTCGCTCGTCTCCAGTAACTTCCCACCTTCACTAATGCAACTCCCCGCCAGAATTAAAAGTATTAAAGCTTTACTACTCGAACGCTCCCCCCGAGGTGAGATGGCGCGTTTCGGTTTGTTTCTGGTTTTATATTGGGTTGCACGATACCTTCAATTTTTTCTTAATTCAAATTATTTTGGTGAATGCCTTATCACACCCATTTATGAACAATTGGCATCTTTCATCACCAAAGTGTGCTGCTTTGTCTTACAAATTATCTAGCAGGAGGTACACTCCTCTGCAGATCATACAATTTTTATAAACGGTAAATTCCGACTCCAGCTTCAGCATGGATACAGTGGTTTGGATCCCATGATCCGGTTGACCTTTATTCTCATTTTTCATCCACTCCTTTGGCGAAAAAAGCAGTGTTAGGGACAATTTCAATGACAATCTTGCTATTCGCTGCAACCCTTCATTTCTTATTACAAATTCCCATCACCTACCATGTCCCTGAATAGTACACCTTTGCCCACAACTGGCTTACCCGTAAAATTTTTACGGATTTTACTTTCTTTGCTGGCTAATGTGGGAGAAATCGATGAATAAAGAATCCAAATCTGCAGTTTGAATCGTCTGTAATTGTAGAATGGACGAAAGGATACGCTAAATCAGCTACTCGAATTGTATTTCCTTTACCAGGAAAGACTTTGGCCTCGATTTTTCGTCAACAATTAGCAGGCGCACAATAGCAACCTCCATTGACAACGAATCAATGGTAAGTATATCAACAGCCGTAAAATTCAGCGGAAGCGAAACATTAAGACCGCTCCTTGATGTAATTTTAAACATCAGATCCGAGTCATTCTGGAAAAAGGATACCATTCTGACCTTATCAAAGGTTAACTCGTACTGCTTGTTTTTATAGACTACCGGGAAATATTTCGTTAACTCCTTATTTGAAGGATAGACAGAATCTTTCAACAAGATCCCATTTAAATGATGGAAAGTAACCGTCGTTCCATCGGTTTTAACAAACTTTCCCTGCTGGGCAAATATGCTAACCGCAAAGGCGAAAAAAATGACAAGTAATAATAATATTGTCCTTTTCATAGTAATGTTTTAAAATCATTGCAAAGATAGGAAATTTAGGTAACAAAGTAACAGGGTGATAGGGTAACAGGGAAAATGGTGAGTCGTAAGCTGGCGAAAATGACCAACTCCTCACTCTTAACTCCACACTCTTAACTCTTAACTCCTCCTACCCTTCTTCACCTAAACCAGGATCGTATCTACACCCTGCCCATTGCCTATAACTTTTGTACTCAGGATAATCAGGATCGGCGATAAACTCCCTGAATTCCCTGAAGCCATGAACCCCGCCAACATCCTCCGGCGGGGCAGCATTCTCCCCATCCACACAAAACCGGTTTCCTGAATACCCTCTCCTCATCCCGGTTAATCCCCTCAAGTTTTATCGTATGCATCCATCCATTACCCAGGTCATATTCAAAAAAGTCACAGAGTCACAAAAAATGGTGAGATGGTGAGATGGTGAGATGGTGAAAATAATCAACTCCTCACTCCTAACTCTTAACTCCTAATTCCTAATTCCAAATTCTTCCCAGCCGGGTTTCACAGAGCTAAGGTAGGATGTATTAACCCCAATTAATGGAGCACAAAATAAGAAAGTTAAAAACAATTTTCCG
>CAYHDA010000232.1:0-6939 GCA_964355145.1 uncultured Mariniphaga sp. | reverse complement strand
AACGCCGACAAGAATTAGTAATGATGTTCCTCCAAAGAAGTGTGCAAATTCTGAGTTTACGCCCAAAGCCATAGCAAAGGCAGGCAGAATTGTAATTAATCCAAGGAAGATAGAACCCGGCAATGTTATTCGGGACATCACATCATCTAAATACTCAGAGGTTCTTTTACCCGGCTTGATCCCCGGAATAAAACCACCGTTCTTTTTCATATCGTCTGACATCTGGTTAGGATTAACCGTGATAGCCGTATAGAAATAGGTGAATACAATAACCATTAAGAACATGGTAAAATTGTATGTAAAACCCTGATAGTCAGAAAACGAACTCATGACATTACTCAATGTTTCAGAACCGAACAACCCGGCAAGGCTTGCAGGAACAAACATGATCGCCTGAGCGAAAATGATCGGCATTACACCTGCAGCATTAACTTTTAAAGGAATATATTGACGAACACCACCGTATTGACGGTTTCCTACTATTCGTTTAGCATACTGAACAGGAACTTTTCGCGTACCCTGAACCAAGAGTATGGTTGCTGCTATAACGAATAAGAAAATAACCATTTCAATAATGATCATGATAAACCCTTTACCCTGTTCAGCCAGTCTGCTTGCAAATTCCTGAACTACTGAATGTGGCAGACGTGCGATAATCCCGATCATGATGATCATGGAAATACCGTTTCCTATGCCTTTATCTGTAATTCGTTCACCGAGCCACATGATAAACATCGAACCAGCAGCCAATACGATTGTTGCGCTAACATTAAAGGAAAAACTGCCTAGTACAAAAGCGGATTCAGGAAGCTGGAACCGTAAATTGGCCAGATAAGCCCAACCCTGAAAGAACAGGATAATAACGGTTAGATACCGTGTCATCTGGTTGATTTTACGCCGGCCCGACTCGCCTTCTTTTTGTAAACGCTGAATGTAAGGAACAGCAAAGCCTAAAAGTTGGATCACAATCGAGGCACTGATGTAAGGCATAATACCCAATGCAAATATTGATGCGTTGGAAAAAGCGCCACCCGAGAACATATTTAATAATCCAAGAATCCCGTCTGAACCTTGGCTTCTCAAGGCTTCAAAATTGGCAGGGTTAGGATCTATTCCGGGAAGGATAACAAAAGAGCCAAAACGGTAAACCGCTAATAGCAAAAGTGTTAAACCAAGCCTTGCTCGTAAATCCTCGATTTTATAAATGTTCTTAAGAGTCTCGATTAGTTTTTTCATCCGGTCTAAAGTGTTTCGGTAGTTCCTTCAAGTTTTTCTATTGCCTCTTTGGCACTCTTGGAAAAAGCATGTGCTTTCACATCGAGTTTCAATGTTAGTATTCCTTTGCCCAGGATTTTAACCTTATCATTTTTACCGGTAAATCCGGCATCCTGAAGGACCTGAAAATCAATAACCGTAAGGCTATGCTCTTCAGCAAGGGTTTGTAAAGAACTAAGATTGACGCCTTTATACTCAACTCTGTTCACATTTTTGAAACCGAATTTTGGTACGGTTCTTTGCAGTGGCATCTGACCACCCTGAAAACTACGTTTCGATTTGTAACCTGACCTTGATTTCGCACCCTTGTGTCCACGGGTTGAAGTACCTCCATGACCAGAACCTTGTCCACGACCAATGCGTTTCTCTTTCTTGGTAGAGCCTTCTGCAGGTTTTAAGTTATGCAATTCCATATTTAAAGAATATTATTCGTTAACTTCTTCAACCCTTAAAAGGTGTTGTAGTTTTCTTACCATACCTAAAACTTCGGGGACAGCTTCATGTTCAACCGGACGGTTTAACTTGCCGAGCCCCAGTGCTTTCATAATTTTTTTCTGAGCTTTTGTTGCTCCTATAGAACTCTTGTACTGTGTAATACGAACTTTTGCCATTTTTGTATAAGATTATCCGTTAAACACTTTGTCCAGCGCAACACCACGATGTTCAGCTACAGTATAGGCATCGCGTAATTCGAGCAATGCGGCAAAAGTAGCTTTAACCAGGTTGTGAGGGTTAGACGATCCTTTTGATTTCGCAAGGATATCATGTATACCAACACTTTCGAGCACAGCGCGCATAGCACCTCCGGCTTTAACTCCGGTTCCCGAAGAAGCAGGTTTGAGTAAAACGTTCGCTCCACCAAATTTGGCTTCCTGAGTATGAGGAATAGTACCGTTAATTACGGGCACTTTCACAAGGTTTTTCTTTGCAGCGTCAACGCCTTTTGCGATGGCAGCTGTTACTTCGCTGGCTTTACCAAGACCCCAGCCTACAATTCCGTCTTCGTTACCTACAACGACGATAGCTGAAAAGCTGAATGTTCTACCCCCTTTAGTGACTTTTGTGACACGGTTAATCGCGACTAACCTGTCTTTAAGCTCGAGATCGCTGGTTTTAACTTTTTTAATATTTTTCGCCATAATGCTTAGAATTTTAAACCTCCTTCACGCGCCGCTTCAGCTACTGCCTTCACACGTCCATGATATAAATAACCGCCACGGTCAAATTTAACAACACTGATACCGGCAGCAAGTGCTTTTTCAGCAGCCAGTTTTCCAACAAGGACTGCTTTTTCGCTTTTAGTGCCCGCGACAGCAGCAATATCTTTATTCAATGAAGAAACTGACAGTAAGGTTTTTCCCGCTACATCGTCAACAAACTGCACAGAGATCTGTGTATTGCTGCGAAATACGCTCAAGCGGGGAACCTCGTTAGTACCGGAAACTACTTTTCTGATTCGTTTACGGATTCTTTCTCTTCTTTCTAATTTTGTGAGAGCCATAACTATAAAGTCAATTATTTTTTAGAAGCTGTCTTACCAGCCTTACGACGAAGTTTTTCGCCAACGAATTTAACACCTTTTCCTTTATAAGGCTCCGGTAAGCGGAATGATCTGATTTTGGCTGCAACATGTCCGATTAATTGTTTATCGGCACTGTTGAGCGTAATGATCGGATTAGCGCGCTTATCAGTAACAGCTATAACCTTCACTTCTGAAGGGATCTGTAAATAAGTATGGTGAGAAAAACCCAATACCAGATCTAAAATCTGATCCTGAGCTTCAGCACGATAACCTACCCCTACGAGTTCAAGCTTTACTTCATAACCTTTAGACACCCCAACAACCATGTTGTTAAGAAGTGAGCGGTACAAACCATGCATTGCACGGTGACGTTTCTGTTCAGTCGGCCGTTTTACAACGATCTGAGTTGCTTCAACAGCAATTTCAAGATCGGCATCAACCTTCTGACTCAATGTTCCCAGCGGGCCTTTAACGGTAACGAGGTTTTCCTTGCTTACGTTTATTGTAACTCCGGCAGGGATTTCAATCGGTAGTTTTCCTATCCTAGACATTGTAATTCCTCCCTAATTAATAAACATAACATAAAACTTCCCCGCCAACATTCAGCGCTTTCGCTTCTTTATCGGTAATTACACCTTTTGAAGTCGAGATAATAGCCACACCAAGGCCGTTTAATACACGCGGAACATTATCTGTATCGCAGTATGTGCGAAGACCAGGTTTAGAAGCACGTTTCAGCGATTTAATCGCTGATGTACCATCGGCAGGATGATATTTCAGGGCAATTTTAATACTTCCCTGATAATTAACCTCGTCGTCGAATTTATAATTGAGGATATACCCTTTTTCTTTCAGAATTTTGGTAATCTCTTTTTTAATGTTCGACGCAGGTATTTCCACGACTTTATGCTTTGCCTTAATGGCATTCCGAAGTCGGGTGAGATAATCTGCAATAGGATCAGTCATCTTTACTATAAATTTATACGATTACCAACTAGCTTTTTTAATTCCGGGGATTAATCCGGCAGAAGCCATTTCGCGGAATTGAATACGCGAAACACCAAACTGGCGCATATATCCTTTAGGACGACCTGTCAGCTTACAGCGATTATGCATACGGCTTGGAGCAGAATTGCGGGGCAATTGACTCATTCCGATGTAATCACCCTCAGCTTTTAACCGGGCTCTTTTCTCAGCATACCTTTCAACAAGCTTTGCGCGTTTTACTTCGCGGGCTTTTAATGATTCTTTAGCCATATCAATTAGTTCTTTTTTGCGTTCTTGAAAGGTAAACCAAAATTCTTAAGAAGCGCATAGCCCTCTTCGTCAGTATTGGCAGTAGTAACAAACGTGATATTATAACCGTTCATTTTTGCTACTTTATCTAAAACGATTTCAGGGAAAATAATCTGTTCGGTAACACCGAGCGTATAATTTCCGCGTCCGTCGAATTTATCGCCGATACCTTTGAAGTCGCGAATACGAGGTAACGCGATACTGACAAGGCGCTCAAGAAACTCGTACATTTTATCGCTGCGAAGGGTAACCCTGACACCGATAGGCATTTTTTTACGAAGTTTAAAGTTGGCGATATCTTTCTTTGACAATGTAGTAACCGCTTTTTGTCCGGTTATAGTAGTTAGCTCTTCTACAGCAACTTCCATAATTTTCTTATCAGCGATAGCAGCACCAACACCTTGGTTGATTATAATTTTCTCGAGTTGAGGAACCTGCATTACGGATTTGTATCCGAATTCTTTCTGCATAACAGGTACGATCTCTTCGCGAAATTTCTGCTTTAATGTAGGTATGTAACCCATTACTTAATCTCCTCCCCTGATTTTTTTGAATAGCGTACTAATTTCCCTTTTTTATCAAGACGGCGGCCAATACGGGTAGGTTTACCGGTTTTGGGATCTTTGAGCATCAGGTTGGAAACATGAATTGTAGCTTCCTGTTTGATGATACCGCCTTGCGGACTTTTAGCGTTAGGTTTGGTGTGCTTTGACACCAGATTAACCCCTTCCACAATAGCGCGTTCGTCTTCGCGTACAACTTCAAGAACTTTACCTTCCTGTCCTTTTGAGTTGCCGGCAATCACGACTACCGTGTCTCCTTTTTTTATGTGTAACTTTTTCTGCATAGTCTGAATAGATTAAAGTACTTCAGGAGCTAATGAGACGATCTTCATGAAATTGTCGCGTAACTCGCGGGCAACAGGACCGAAAATACGGGTTCCCCGCATTTCACCGGCTGCATTGAGCAACACAACGGCATTATCGTCGAATCGAATATATGATCCGTCGGCACGGCGTACTTCCTTGGAAGTGCGCACGACAACTGCTTTTGAAACAGTCCCCTTTTTCATGTCGCTTCCAGGCAGGGCATTTTTAACAGTCACGACAATTTTGTCTCCAACAGTGGCATAGCGCTTTCTGGTACCTCCTAAAACACGGATGACCAGGGCTTCTTTAGCGCCGCTGTTATCTGCGACTGTACAACGTGATTCTTGCTGTATCATGGCTACTTCGCTCTTTCTAAAATTTTAACTAATCTCCAGCCCTTCTGTTTCGACAGCGGGCGTGTTTCCATTATTAATACGGTATCGCCTATGTTGCAATCATTTTTATCGTCATGAGCATAGAATTTAGTGGTCCTGTTTACGAACTTACCGTAAATAGGATGTTTTTCTTTTCCTTTCTCTGCTACAACAATGGTTTTCTCCATTTTATTACTTACAACAACGCCAATACGCTCTTTCCTAAGATTCCTTGTTTCCATAGTCATAATTAATTTTCAAGTTGACGTTTACGTAATTCGGTTTTCAGGCGAGCGATATCTTTTCGGGTGAACCGTATCTTCATCGGATTTTCAAGAGGGTTAACGCTGTGGTTTAAACACATACGGATTAATTCCTCTTTAGTGATATCAATTTTCTCGATGATTTCAGCAGTTGTTAACTCTTTGATCTCAGAATTTTTCATTATTCAATAATTGAAGATTCAACAAAATCGCGTCTAACAACAAATCTGGTAGTAATAGGCAGCTTTTGAGCAGCCAGACGTAATGCTTCTTTAGCAAGATCGAAAGGTACCCCTTCAATCTCGATGATGATGCGCCCTGGCGTAACTGTTGCTACGAATCCTTCAGGAGCTCCTTTACCTTTACCCATACGAACCTCTGCAGGCTTTTTGGTAATTGGTTTATCAGGAAAAATACGAATCCAAATCTGGCCCTGACGCTGCATATGACGCGTTACCGCGACCCTGGCTGCCTCAATCTGGCGGCCGGTTATCCATGCTGTTTCCAGGCATTTTATACCAAAAGATCCAAATGATAACTGGTTGCCGCGCTGTGCGTTACCTTTCAATTTGCCCTTTTGTACTCTTCTAAATTTTACTTTTTTTGGCTGTAACATCTTGTTTTACTTTGTCGATGGTTACTTTTTACGTTTTTTAAACCCACCTTTACCGTGTTCGGCTGCAGGACGGTTTGGTCCACGTTGCTGTTGTACAGATTGTCCGACGTTTGGAGAAAGATCGCGTTTCCCGTAGATTTCACCACGGCAAATCCAAACTTTAACACCAATCAGACCTGTTTTAGTCAACGCTTCCGCAAGTGCATAGTCGATATCGGCTCTGAGGGTATGCAAAGGAGTTCTTCCATCTTTGTACATTTCAGAACGGGCCATTTCAGCACCGTTCAGACGTCCGGAGACCTGAACTTTAATTCCTTCAGCACCCATTCTCATGGTCGATGCGATAGACATCTTAGTGGCGCGACGGTAAGCAATTTTGCCTTCCACCTGCCGGGCGATATTACTGGCTACAATCTGAGCATCTAATTCAGGACGTTTAATCTCAAAAATATTGATTTGAACTTCCTTTTTAGTGATCTTCTTCAGCTCTTCTTTGAGCTTATCGACTTCCTGACCACCTTTACCAATAATAATACCAGGTCGTGAAGTGTGAACAGTTATCGTGATCAACTTCAGGGTACGTTCTATGATGATCCTTGAAATGCTGGCTTTTGAAAGCCTGGCATTCAGATAACCTCTGATTTTGTGGTCTTCGACCAGCTTATCACCATAATCGTTACCTCCGAACCAGTTGGAATCCCATCCTCTGATGATTCCAAGCCTA
>CAYHDA010000231.1:0-6944 GCA_964355145.1 uncultured Mariniphaga sp. | reverse complement strand
CATAAAATCTTCGGCAATAAGAATTTGCATAATTAATCGGTTAAATCAATAATTTATTTGATATGGTGGCCAAAGATACAAAACCAATTCTAAAGTGCTCACATTTTTCTTAAAACCCAATATATTGGTTTATTTGAATATTTTCGATCTTATTCAGGTGAAAAACTTGATGTATATTTGTGTATTTAATTGGCCAACCGTATAAAAAAAGTTATTTCTCTCAATATGAAGAAATTCACAATCTTAATTATTGATAATAGTGAAGAGAATAGTATTTCTCTTCAGGAAATTCTGGTTGCAAATGATTTTGAAGTTAAAATTGCTCCGACAGGTCAAACCGGTATTCAACTATTAATGAAAGAATTAGTTGATTTGGTTTTTATTTCTGCGGAAATGCCTGGTATAGAAGGTCTTACAACTTGTATGACGATTAAGTCAAATCCTGACTTCAAAGGCATTCCTGTGATTTTCATTATGGAGCCTGGTGATTTGAGTGTTATTAAATCAATTTATGAAACCGGAAGTGATGATTATATTTTAAAACCCTTGGTTTTGAGTGAGTTGTTAATGAAAGCAAGAATTCATATTGAGTTAAAATATAGCCGGAAGATGGCGAAAAATATGAATCAAATGCTGGAAGCAAAAGTTGCCCAACGAACTTTTGAACTGGAAGATTCAATGCAGAAATTAGTGCAGGCAAAAAAGGAGCTTGAGATACTGGCAATTGCCAAATCTGAATTTCTAAACCTTATCAGCCATGAAATCAGAACTCCTCTTAATGGTATTCTGGGAAGCCTCGCTTTGATTGGCCGTTATAATTTTTCGGATGAGGTAACCCGTTACTTTTCACTTTTAGACACATCGGTCAGACGGCTTGAAAAATTTTCGTATACCATTCTTGAGGCATCTACACTTCGCATTAAAGGAGAAAAAGCACTATTGTTTATTGAAACAGATCTGCTTAAAGTTATAAAAGGGGCGATCAGTGAATGTTCTGAAAAATTTGCAGAGAAAGGTATTCGGGTTGATTTGCAAAATGAAATGACAAAACCGGGCTTTAAAGTGGATCCCAATTATCTTTTAAAAGGGTTTATTGCAGTTTTAGACAATGCCTTTAAATTTTCTCCGGAGGGGGAAGAAATAGAGATAAAGATCAATGAACAATCAAATGAATTTTTGAAAATCACAGTAGCAGATCATGGAAACGGATTTTCAAGTAGTGCCCTAAATAATATTTACGATCCTCTCAGTAATCTTGAGGCCCACTTTGATCAGAATACCGGCATGGGGCTCCATCTTGCAAAACTAATTGTTGATGCTCATTCGGGATTTATAAATGTCGGAAACCGTAAACCGGCAGGTGCAATTGTTGAGATTCTTATTCCAATCAGGCACTAATTAAAATTTAACACCGGTTATATAGCTGATTGACTGTTTGATTATCTTACGATATTCCGGATTCGAATAGCTTTTTTCGTCGTGTCCGGGCTGGATATACACAATTTTAGAGTTTTCTTTTTTCAAGGTCCAGCCTATCAAAATATTGCTTTTGGGATGGTCAGTTGAGAGCAAAGGTGAAATCTCGGGAAGAACTTCCATATTTCCGTACACTTCATCAAGTAAGACAAAATCCTTTATCCCTTTGGTAACCGGATGAGAAGGGTGTACGATTTGCACATAAAAATCGATGTCATGTGTAAATGAGGAGGCTCCGAATTTTTCATTCTTTTTCTTTTCATAATACTTTCCGCCAATAATTTGCTTGAATTCAGGCCAATCCTGATAGGCACATATTGAATGATGCAGGAATAAGAGTCCCTTGCCAGCTTTTAACAACCTGTAATATGAATTTTTCTCCTCCTCTGTAATCGTTTTTGGCATGTCGTAAAATACTACCGCCTCGAATGAAGAAAGATCAATCGTTCCGAGCTGAATGCGTGCTTCCGGCTGAATGAGTTCTGTATAGGATAGATTATTGAATGAATCAAACATTTGAAAAAAAGCCTCTCTGTTGAAATCATGTCCGCCGGTAACGATTATGATTTTTAATTTACTGGCTGAAACATTGTAACTCAGGGATATTAAGACGATAAGAAAAGTAAGGATAGTTTTGATTTTCATGCCCGGGAAATTTGAAGTTAATCCGGGTCTAAAATTAAAAGAATTTGAGAATATTTTAAACCAAAAAGGCAGGAATTGCAAAGGATTTTACTTTCTGCAACTCCTGCCTGATATTTTTAAGAATAGGAAAGGCGTTTTTATTTCACGTTTGAGGGTATTTCAGGCATTAATGCCACACTGATATAATTTTCAAAGTTGAAAATTCGGGATGCTGCAGACTTTAACTCAATTGCATTCAGACCTTCAACTACAGTTTCAAATTCCCTGAATGTTTTAAAATCGCCGTTCTTGTTCAGGTAATAAGTTTTTAGTGTAGCTTCCCAATAGCTGTTTTCCCGTAAATTAGTCTCCCTTTCCCTTTTCATTTTTTCGCGGGCTTTGTCAACCTCCTCTTGTTTTGGCCCATTTGCAATCAGATCGCGAATTGTGGCAAAGACCGATTCTTTCAGTTCTTTTAATTTCTCAGGAGAAGTTCCATAATAGATGGTCATGTCGTACTCTGAAACAGGCCACCTACTCGTTCCGGGTTGTGCTCCGATATAATAAACACTTGATTTGTCTTCCCGGATACTCTCCAGTAGTCTGGTGCTTAATATCTTACTTAAAGCATCAAGTTCGAGAATATCTTTTGTAACATAATTTAGCTTGCCATGAAACTGGATATACTGGATTGACTTTGATTCTTTTCCTTTATTGACAATTTTTTCGACCACGCCGTTTGGCTTTCTGATACCGAGATCAACCCAATGCTCGATTTTTTTGCCTGAAGTGAGAGAGGCAAGGTATTTTTCCACAAGGGGTTTAAACTTAACAGTATCGATTTTTCCTACGAAAAAATAGGTGAATGCGCCGGGATTGGCAAAGCGTTCTTTTCCAATTTGTTCTATTCTGATGTATTTAGCCTCATCAAGTATCTCTTTTGTCAGCGGTTTCATACGCGGATGATAATTGGCAGAAACAAACCTAAAAGTATCAGCAAATGCGCTCTCCGGTGAAACATCTTTATTGTCGAGCTGGCTTTTCATCCTCATAATGTAGGATGAGAATGCTGATTCCTCGAAACGCGGATGCGTGAAATAGAGATTGATCAATTGGAAAAGGGTCTCAATATCTGAAACATTCGATGATCCTTCGAGACCCTGAGTCATCATCTTTATGACAGGAGTAACGGAAACTTCCTTTCCCGAGAGCATTTTCTTGAGCGTATTCAATTTAAATTCTGCAATTCCACTCATATCCATTATCGTAGACGCAAAGGAGGCTGAAATATTATCTGACTGAGGATATAACGACGATCCACCCCAGGAATAAGCAGTAAATAAGATTTCATCATCCTTAAAATCTGTTTGCTTCACAACGACCTTGGAGCCGTTTGATAATGTCCACTCTGTTGCATCTGCCTGAGTGATTTTTTTCCTTTTGGTTATTTTTCCTGCTGCCGGAACCGATTTCATCAGTGGCTCACTTGATGTTTCATCAGCATAGGCATCGATATTTTGCTGTTGAACTTCGGTAAGCAGATTTCTTATTTCCGTTTCATTGGGTACCGGAACACCTGCTGTTTCAGGAGCAGTAATAACAACCACGCGATTTTCAGCAATAATCCATTTTTTTGCAAGAGCATTGACTTCTTCCAAAGTAATGGAAGGTATAAAAGCTTTTGTGTATTCGAATTCCATTTCGATACCTGGAACTGGCTCCTTACGCATTAGAAAATTGCGGTTGTACTCTTGTGCAATACTCATGGATTCTCTTTTATCCCGCTCATTATAAGCCGATTCCATTGATTTAAGCATCGCTGTTTTATTTCTGTTAAGTTCCGTTTGAGTGAATCCGAATTTTTTAATTCTTTCATTCTCCAGCAATACTGTCTTAAGTCCGGCAGGAATTTTTCCGGGGTGTGTAATTGCTGTTGAAGTATAAACATCTGAAGGGCCGATCAATCCACCATAACCGGCCTGACCCATTACAAAGGGAGGATTTTCCTTTTGTGTCAATTCCGAAAGCCTCAGGTTAATCATTTGATTATAAAGGTTATTTAGAATTGAAGTTCGATAACCGTTCACTGTTTCATCAATAATCATTGGATGCTTTATGTAAAGCGACGCAGAAGAATAGGTAGCTTCTTTATCTGTTACGATTTTTATCAATGTTTCCGCATGGCCTGGGACAGGGGAATTTTCTTTTTTTCGGGCATTCGGTTGTGCCGGAATAGCTGAAAACTTCTCTTCGATCATTTTAACCATTTTAGGCTGATCGAAATCACCAACAACAATTACAGCCTGGAGATCCGGACGATACCAATCTTTTCTGAAGCGGCGCAGAACTTCAGGCTTACATTTATCAATGATTTCCATTTCGCCAATGGGTAATCTTTCAGCATATTTTGAATTTTTCAGAAACACCGGCAGCCACTGATTCATCATTCTTTTTTGAGCGCCCTGTCCACCACGCCACTCCTCGTGGATGACCCCCCGTTCTTTGTTAATTTCATCATCAGCATCAGTAACCTGCGAAGCCCAGTCGTAAAGTACCTGAAGTCCTTTCACTACATACTCTTCCTTGTCGAGAGGAACTTTTACCATATAAACCGTCTCATCAAAACTTGTGTAAGCATTGATTTCCGGTCCGAATTCCATACCAATCGATTCAAAATATTTAACCAGCTCATTTTTAGGGAAATTTTGGGTTCCATTAAAACTCATGTGCTCACAAAAGTGGGCAATTCCAAGTTGATCTGAATCTTCAAGAACCGAACCTGCCGATACAACAAGCATCATTTCTGCCCTGTTTTTGGGAGTTGAATTTGACTTGACATAGTAAGTCAAGCCATTTTTAAGCATCCCTTTACTTGTTGCCGGATTAAACGGAATAGGATCCGACAGCCGAAAGGGTTGTGCGAAAAGTTGAAGAATCGCGAAAATCAGCAGCGATGATAAGATCAGTCGTTTCATAGTTTATAATTTTAAAAAGAATTTAATTTCATTTTTTAATTTTCTCAGTCCTTCTCTTCTAAATGTTGATTTACAGCATGACTAAATCCATCGTCATAATGAGCCAGGCTAATCAGGTATTTCAATTTCAATTCTTCAGGAGCATTTTCAACGACATACGAGTGCTGGGTAAATTCCAGCATTTCCAGATCATTAAAATCATTTCCTATTCCGAGCGTATTTTCGCGGGCGATTCCGGTAATACGGCAAATCTCCTCAATTCCATGCGCTTTGGAAACGCCCTCAGGGAATATTTCCATCCAGATGAATCCGGAATCAAATGGAGATGTTGTTTTTATTATGCTCATTTCCGGAAAATTTGTCTGAATCTTATTCTTTACAAGTTCAAATTGATTGCTGTCTGCCGGGAAAAACATCAGGAACTGAGAAGAGGGGAAAAGATGGTCAGGATCAATTTTTACTGCTACACCAAATTTTTGATGATGCTCTACATATCTTGTAAGTTCAGGACAAGTATAACTTTCCCACCAGCCGAAATTGTGATTGTCCGGCAAAATACGCGAAATTTTGAAATTGTATTTTTGGCTGATCAGAAAATGGGTGATTTCTGCTGTTGTCTTATCGGGGATAGACATAGCTCGTATAATTTTTTGCGTTCTCCAGTCCATAATCCCTGCTCCCGAAGAAAAAATTACATAATCAAAGGGAGAATATTCATCTAAAACCAACCTTACTTTATAGAGATTCCGGCCTGTTGCAGCAACCCTGCATAATCCTAAATTCCCAAGTCTTTCAAGGGTCTCAGTATCTTTTGGACTGATTGACTGATCTCGCTGCAAAAGTGTTCCATCAAGATCTGTAACGACCATTTTTACTTCAAACATATATTATTAACCGCTAATTTTTAAAAGATCATTTTGTCAAGATTCAATGTCACCAAGATACGATAAGGAAATGATATCGTTACAGCGTAAGTCAAAATTTATTTTGAATAATAATAAATTGTTAATTATTTGAAGTGTTTTATTTTAATGCAGTCCAAATTATAATTATATTAGATTTATCAGTGTTTTTTATTAAAAATGGAATTAAATTAGCCACCTTAAATTTTAAAATATTTAAAACGTATGAAACGATTATTTTCTTTTTTCATGGTTTTGGGCTTACCGGCTTTGGTTTTCGGTAGCGAAGCCGATTTGAAAATCCCTGCGTTGGAAACAGAACAGTACAATATGTTAATGTTTGGTTTTCTTATTTGCATTCTTGGATTATTGTTCGGCTTGTATCAGTTTATACAGGTTAAAAAGCTGGGTGCGCACAAACGAATGCTTGATGTGGCGCATATTATTTTTGAAACCTGCAAGACTTATCTTATTCAGCAGGGGAAATTTCTGCTCATTCTTTTCGCGTTTATTGCTGCTTGTATTGCGTTCTATTTCGGATTTTTGCAGCAAATGAGCATTGGCGGCGTGTTGCTTATCCTGATGTGGTCTGTAATTGGTATTCTGGGTTCTTATGGTGTAGCATGGTTTGGTATTCGCATGAATACTTTGGCCAACAGCCGTATGGCTTTTGCATCTCTCGAACGGAAGCCGCTTAAACTTCTCAATATTCCACTGGATGCCGGAATGAGCATCGGTGTGCTTTTGGTAAGCGTTGAACTTATTATGATGCTTATTATTCTGCTTTTTATTCCCCGGGAATTTGCTGGGGCAAGTTTTATTGGTTTTGCTATCGGTGAATCTTTAGGCGCATCGGCACTTCGTATTGCCGGCGGTATCTTTACAAAAATTGCCGATATTGGCAGTGACCTGATGAAGGTAGTCTTTAAAATTAAAGAAGACGATCCACGTAATCCTGGCGTAATTG
>CAYHDA010000230.1:0-6956 GCA_964355145.1 uncultured Mariniphaga sp. | reverse complement strand
CTTGAATATCACAACCATTTGCTTTTTGAGTTATTAACAACTGTAGAAGATCAGTTTTAGGCGCATTTGTGATGATCGGACAGTAATTAGATTACCTTTTCTAAAATTTGGTATTAATGCAAATAAGGCAACTATATAATTCAGACGCTGAAATTGTGAACGGGATCAAACGGTCGGACGACCGTGCGTTGTCGATCATTTATAAAAAGCATTATAGCATGGTACAATATTTTGTCACAAGGAACTCAGGAAGGGAAGAAGATGCTCAGGACATTTTTCAAATCGGTGTAGTTGTTTTATATGAAAAAATCAAGGCCGGTGATTTCAATGAGAAAAGTTCGGTTAAGACATATCTTTATAGTATTTGCAGGAACCAATGGTTGAAACAGGTCCGGAACAAACCATCCTTCATTTCAATTATTGAAACTGAACATGGCATACCAATAGAAATAACTGACGAACAAGGGGATTTGACGATTGCACAAAATGTCCTCACAAAGCAACTTGCAAAACTGGATGAACGATGCAGAAAAATCTTGGTCTCCTATTATTATGAGCAATTATCAATGGATGACATTGCGCATTCAATGGGTTACACCAATGCAGACAATGCCAAGACCCAGAAATATCGATGTATCCAAAGGCTAAAAGAGATGGTTGGTTCAGAAATCCGTTTATATAAAACAGAATAGCATGACCACTGAAAAAGATATCGAATTAATCGATAAATACCTTTTGGGCGGTTTATCAGAAGCCGGGCTGAAAGAAATTGAATTGAGAATTCTTCAGGATAATGAATTTGCTGAGACTGTTGAATTCATTAAGAACCTAAAAGCAGCAACTAAAAATGTTGGCAGAAATGATCTGAAGTCAAAGATCGATACTATAATTGAAGAAAAAAGAAAGGAACACGAAAAAGCAACAGTTGCCAAGAACGCGGGAAAATACTTTTCGGTCAATAACCGTTTTGTGGAATTTAATGTCCGAAAGATTTATGCGATAGCCGCCTCCCTGTTAATTTTGATTATATCCTCGACAATTATTGTTTTGCTTGTAAAGATTCCAAAGCAAAACAGCAACATGGTGGGAAATAAAACCGATACAATCAATTCCCCGAGCAAACAGATTGATAAAATTCTTTTTGCTTCAAAGAAAATTCAAGGACTGACCTTGACCCCGTTGATTCTCAATTCCACTCAATTTGGTTATGGAGGTGAATCTTATATAAAACCTGAACCTATTCTAATTAAAACAATCAATGACAAAGAGTTCACAAACCACTATTTGTTGTCGTCAAACACTTTAATTCTTCTTGGAGAGTTTAACCCAATAAAAATCAAGCATCTTTACCAGGCACCTTTATTTCTAATCCTGGAATATTCCGGTACGTTTTATCATTTAAATCGTATTGAGGGAGAAGTGAGACCGGTATTGATTGAAAGGGATTCCGTCATTATAAGGGAGTGTTCAAAAAGGAAGCGTTGACATTAATGAAATGTTCTAAATTGTTATGGAGGCCAGTAATGATGAGGATCATCAAGAAAATATAAATTATTCTTAATTTGCAGAGTTTTTTTTGCCAAGGTATAATGAATTCGATGCAAATGAATATAAAGATATAATGTTATGATAGTTTCACGATTGATACTGAAGAATTGGAAAAACTTCAAAGAGGTTGATGTCGAATTGCAGGACAGGGTTTTTATCGTTGGGGCAAATGCATCCGGTAAGTCTAATTTTCTTGATGTGTTCAGGTTTTTACGGGATATTGCTAAACCAGGAGGAGGCTTGCAAAAAGCCGTTACCGACCGGGGTGGAATTTCAAAGATCCGGTCTTTGGCGGCACGCAAATATCCCGATGTTGAAATTGAAGTTCATTTATCTGAATTTGGTTCCCGTGAAATCCTATGGAAATATGCCATCAGTATTAAACAAGAAACCAGAGGTTTCAGATTACCACTTATAGCTTATGAAAAGGTATGGAAAGGTCAGAAGTTAATTCTGAACAGACCCGTAAAGGAAGATGAAAATGATAAAGCAAGAAGAACGCAAACGTATCTTGAACAAATAAATGCAAATAAGGACTTCCGGGAGATCTCCAGGTTCTTTGACAACACGCTATATTTGCATCTCGTCCCGCAATTATTAAAATATCCTCAAGCATTTACCGGACCCGATTTACCGGATGACCCTTTTGGAAAAGGGTTTCTTGAAAGGGTAGCCAAGGTCATCGAAAAGACCAGAAATGTGCGGTTAGGAAGAATACAACATGCCTTAAAATTAGCAGTGCCTCAACTAAGTGAGCTGAAATTTACGACTGAAAGGGGTTACCCTCATTTGGAGGCAATTTACGAACATTGGAGACCTGGAGCCGGAAGACAAAAGGAGGATCAATTCAGTGATGGAACATTAAGAATGATTGGTTTATTTTGGAGCTTGCAGGAGGGTGACTCATTGTTGTTATTAGAGGAACCGGAGTTGTCTCTGAATGGCTCCATTGTATCCAAACTTGCGCCCCTCATCTATAAACTTCAAAAACCACGAAAAAGGCAAGTGATGATTTCTTCACACAGCGTTGATTTATTGAATGACAGAGGTATTTCGTTAAATGAAGTGATTGTTTTAGAGCCGGCTTCCGAGGGAACGAAAGCATGTGTTTCTGCAAATATTGAAGACGTAAAGCAGATGCTAAGTGCTGGCATGACGCCTGGTTCAGCAATCCTTCCACGGATCAAACCAAGGAATATTGAGCAACTAACCATGGAGTTTTAATATGAATCCTATTCCAATAAACCTTGTATCTGAAGATCAGGTTAGTGAATTCGTCATGAGGAAACTTTTAGAGGAAGCAAATAAGTTTCAGCTTGGCTATTCTTATTCTGAGAGTGGATTTGGATATATCCGGAAGAATATGACTGGTTGGAATCAGGCATCAAAAGGTTGTCCCTTTTTTGTTTTAACTGATCTTGACCAGACGGATTGTGCCCCGACATTAAAAGCAGATTGGCTATCAGTGAAACAGAATCCTAATTTGATATTCAGGGTTGCCGTAAAAGAGGTAGAAGCTTGGCTGCTTGCTGACATTGAAGGGTTTTCAAAATACACAGGCATTTCTTCTGCAAATTTCAATGAAAATACAGAATCCATTGACGATCCAAAAGCGGAGTTGTTTCGATTAATGCGTCGTTGCAGAAAAAGGGCAATGCGTGAAGATATTTTGCCTAAAGATGAATATGCCAGAGTAGGCCCAAATTACAATGATCGGTTATGCGATTTTGTCATTTCACATTGGAACATTGACAGAGCGATGAAAAGATCCGATAGCTTAAAAAGGACAATCGAACACTTGCAGAACTTTCAATTTGTCTGACAATCCGTCACGCGTCACGCGTCACGATTATTTAGGTCCCGTCATCTTCTTAGGATCCACAATTCGTGTGAACTCCTCATCGGTAAGCAGGCCGAGGGCCAGGGTGGCTTCGCGTAAAGTCAGGTGCTCCTTATGGGCCTTTTTGGCTATTTTGGCTGCATTGTCGTACCCGATGTGCGGGTTGAGCGAGGTGACCAGCATCAGGGAGTTTTCGAGGTTCTTGTTGATGGCCGCCATGTTGGGTTCAATGCCGATGGCACAGTTGTCGTTGAAAGAAACGCAGGCGTCACCAATAAGGCGTGCAGAAAGGAGCACATTGGAAATGATGAGCGGCTTGAATACATTGAGCTGGAAATGTCCGCTGATGCCTCCGATATTCACTGCCACATCGTTGCCGAGTACCTGTGCGCACACCATGGTCATGGCTTCCGGCTGGGTGGGATTCACCTTGCCCGGCATGATGCTCGAGCCGGGTTCATTTTCGGGAAGCATCAGTTCTCCGATGCCGCACCGCGGGCCTGAAGCCAGCAGGCGGATGTTGGAGGCAATGTGCATCAGGCTCACGGCAAGGGTTTTCAGTGCGCCATGGGTCTCAACCATGGAGTCATGGGCTGAGAGGGATTCAAATTTATTGGGAGCTGTCACAAAAGGAAGTCCGGTGAGTTCTGCAATTTTATTAGCCACCAGTACATCATAACCTTTGGGGGCATTGAGTCCTGTCCCCACAGCCGTTCCTCCCAGTGCCAGTTCGGCCAGGTGGGGTAGGGGGTTTGTGAGGGCCTTCACACCATGTTCAATCTGGGAAACGTAACCTGAAAACTCCTGTCCGAGGGTAAGCGGTGTGGCATCCATCAGGTGGGTTCGGCCGGTCTTTACGATGCCGGAAAACTCCGCCGTTTTCTTTGCCAGGGTCTGTTTCAGCAGCTCCGCGCCCGGAATAGTGGTCTTAACAACCATCGAATAAGCGGCAATGCTCATGGCTGCCGGGAAGGTGTCGTTCGATGACTGTGATTTATTCACATCGTCGTTGGGGTGTATCACGGTTTTCCCCTCGCCGCCCAGTTCACCGCCATTGATCACATGGGCCCGGTTGGCGATCACCTCGTTGAGGTTCATGTTGGTTTGTGTTCCGGAACCGGTTTGCCAGATCACCAGCGGGAACTGATCATCGAGTTTCCCTTCCAGTATCTCGTCGCATACTTTGACGATAAGATCTTTTTTCTCAGGTGCGAGCGCACCGAGATCGGCATTGACGATGGCTGCAGCCTTCTTCAGGATGGCCATCCCGCGGATCACCTCTTTGGGCATGGATCCCGGTTCGCCGATTTTAAAGTTGGTGAGCGATCGTTGTGTCTGGGCGCCCCAGTACTTGTCCATAGCCACCTCGATGGGGCCCATGGTGTCTTTTTCGATGCGTGTTTTCATGGATTCTATGTTTGTTTGGTCTGGATTTCTCCTAATGCTTTTTCATGACTTCGATATTTTCCACCGGATCGCCCACGATGGCTTTGTATTTGGCTTCAATGATGGGCCGCCGGATCAGTTTCGGATTCTGCACCATGATCTTTATCCATTCGTGCTCTTCAAAATTCTTACCCTTGAGATTCTGTTTAAAATAATCCTCCTGGGTTCGCAGCAGCTCTGCCGGCTTCATATTCAGCTTTATCAGCAACTTCTCCACCTCCTTCTCGGTGAGCGGGGTTTTCAAGTATTCAACTACGGTAAATTCCAGCCCATTGTCCTTCAGGTACTGCAGCCCGGCGCGGGATTTTTTGCAAGATGGATTGTGATATATGGTCAGTTTGTTGGTCATTTTTGCCATTTCGCTATTTTATCATGAGTTTCCATACTCCATGAGGTAGGCCTTGATAAACTCCGTGAGATCGCCGTCGAGCACGCTCTGTGTGTCGCTGGTTTCGGTTCCGGTGCGAAGGTCTTTCACCATCTTGTAGGGATGCAGAACATAGTTTCGGATCTGGCTTCCCCATTCGATCTTCTTCTTACCGCTTTCGATCACTGCTATCTTTTCGCGTTTCTTCCGGAGTTCGATTTCGTAAAGCTGAGATTTCAAAAGTTTCAGCGCCTTTTCGCGGTTCTGTCCCTGCGAGCGGGTCTCCTGGCATTCGATCACGATGCCGGTGGGTTCGTGTTTCAGGCGCACCGCTGTCTCCACCTTATTTACGTTCTGTCCGCCGGGACCACTGCTGCGAAATGTATCCCAGGAGATATCCGACGGATTGATATCGATCACGATGTCGTCGTTGATGATCGGGTAGGCATATACCGAAGCAAATGAGGTATGCCGTTTGTGGTTGGCGTCGAATGGCGAGAGCCTCACCAGCCGGTGAACGCCATTCTCGCCCTTCAGGTAACCGTAAGCATAATCCCCGTCGAATTCCAGGGTTACAGATTTAATACCGGCCACGTCGCCTTCCTGGTAATCCACCTCGGTGATCTTGAATTTGCTGCGTTCGGCATAGCGGATGTACATGCGCATGAGCATTTCTGCCCAGTCCTGGCTTTCGGTGCCGCCGGCCCCGGAGTTGATCTGTACGATGGCCCCCAGCCGGTCCTCCTCGCCGCTGAGCATGTTGCGGAACTCAAGCTCTTCAATCTTGTTGAGAGTTGACTTATAATTGACTTCCAGATCGAGTTCAGTGCCTTCACCCTGGATATAAAAATCCCAGATGATCATCAGGTCGTCGAAACCCGACATTCCTTCAGAGTAGGCATCCGTCCAGATCTTTTTGTCGCGGATGGAACGGAGAGCCAGTTCGGCTGATTTGGGGTTGTTCCAGAAATCGGGAGCCTTGGTCAGCTCCTCTTCTTCGTGAATAAGGGAAAGTTTTTTATCGATGTCAAAGATGCCTCCTCAAGGCTTCAAGCCTTGTCTTCAGGTCTTTCAACTGTTCCTGAGCTATCATGGTTTAATTTTCAGTTCGTTAACTATCTCCAGCACGCGGTCAAACTCGTAACCCTTGCTAACCACAAAGTTGATAATTTTATCCCGGATATTCATCTCTTTTTCAGCTTTTATTTCACCTTTTTTTCTGAGGATAAGCGACCGGATTGTATCCTGGTAATCCTCCTCAGGAATCTCCCCGGAAATGGCAGTGCTGATAAGCTTTTCAGGGATTCCCCGCGCCGAAAGTTCAAAGCGTAGTTTTATCCTTCCCCACCTGTTGTTGCGGAATTTACCCCTGACGAAAAACCGTGTAAACCGCTCGTCGTCGAGGAATTTATCCTCCTTAAGCTTCCGGATTATCCGTTCAACGGTTGCTGCCGGAACCTGCATACGGTCCAGTTTCGTCGCTACATCGCGGCTGCAGCGCTCCTGCCAGGCGCAAAACCGCTCCATTTGGTGCATCAGCAGGGCATCGTCATTTGCTTTGAACTGGTTTGCAGCCATCGGATGATTATTGCATACAAATTTAGTAAATCATCTGCTTTCTTGAAAGAAATTGTTACCTCAGGCTGTTGTATTATTGTTATATTTGAATCAGGAAATCTATTTTTATCGCCATGAAAAAACCGTTACTTCTGATCTTCCTGATCCTGATATCATTTGCCGGGATTGGACAAAAAC